>JAKARW010000036.1 GCA_021819125.1 Pseudomonadota bacterium
TCACCGATCCCGCGCCCGGCGCCTGCGTCTATTACCCGTGGTGCGGTAAGGCTCAGACGCGCTGCCGCATAAAGGCGCCGGACCCCACATCTTTGGGTGGCGACCATCTCGTGGCCTGCCATTATCCTGGTGAAGAGACGCCTTCGGTCCGCTGAAAACCCAAAAGCCAGGGGCTATGGGCCACGGCGCCTAAAGCCCGAGCACACCGATCAAACGATAGCCTGCTCTCTCTCACGATCACCGTTCCCGGCCTTTCCGGCGGGCACGCGTGATGAATGGGAGGCGGGATCCGCTGGGCCGCGCGCCCCACAGGACTTGCCGCCGAGCCCGGACCGTTCATGCCCGCACCGGCCCGCCCTAAGCCTTCCGGCCATGCTCGCGCCATCTCTTGAACGACGGCCGCCCCGCCCTCACGGCCGCCACCCTTCTTGTCTTGCCCGAAGCGCGATCTCGGCGCACGCGCGGGCATCGGAGCCGGCCTCGTGATGATTGAGCGGGATGCCGAGATGCTGGCAGACATCGGGCAGCCGGGTGGGGTAGATGCCCCAGCGCGCGCGGGCCAGTTGCACGGTACAGACAAACCGCCGGGCCGGCGCGATCAGGCCGTAGTGCTCACAGCAGCACGCAAGCACCCCACGATCGAAGGGGGCGTTATGAGCCACGAGAAACTCGGCGCGCTCCATGTATTCCCGAATCTGAGGCCAGGACTCGGCGAAGGATGGCTCATCGCAGACGTCGTCCCAGCTCAACCCATGGATGTGGGTGAAAGTGAATTGGCGGCTGGGCGGGCGAATCAAGAGGGTGCGTTCGGCCACGACGCGTCCGCCCTCCACATAGACGAGACCTACCGCGCAGGCGCTCGCGCGGCTGTGGTTGGCCGTTTCGAAATCGATGGCAAGAAATGTGCTCACGGGCACCCCGCCCCCGCCGGAATGTGGGATTCCCCTCGATGATCCCGGGTGCATGCGGCTTTCATGTCTTGCCAGTCTAGGGGGCGCCATGCAGGCGTGCAACCACGCAGGCGGGTGATCCCAGAATGAGGCCCATCAAGGGACAGGAGCCCCGGCCGGACGATCGGCCGGCCCTTGGCCATACGCCTGGGGTAGCCTTTCGGGACGGTTATCGTGATGAAACCCGATGGCCGCCCCCTCCGGGGGTGCAAGACCAGACCCTGAGTGCGCGAGTCGTGACCTCGTACCGGGGCGCAAGGCCCACAATCATGCGCGCCAGGCGAGGATGGCGCCTACCGCCACCACCAGCGCCCCCATGCGGAGCGCCCAGGCAAAGCCCAGGGGCCCGGCCCCGCTTGCGCCATACATCGTGGCCGCAACCGCAACCCCGAATGTCGCCCCGACCATGCGCGCGGTGTTGGCAAGGGCCGAGGCCGTGCCGGAACGCTCGGGGGTAACCGCGCCCGTGGCGAGCGCGAGATTGGGGCCGGTGGCCAACGCCATGCCAAGGCCCGTGAGGGCAAGCCCGCCCTCGGCCAGCGCAAGCGGCGCGCCGACACGGCTCAGCGACACGACCGCGAGGCCCATGGCGATCAGCGCCATGCCGGAACCGATCAAGGCCTTCGCGCCGAAGCGGGCGCTCCAACGCCCGGTCTTGTGCGAAAGCGCGACAAAGATCACGGACATCGGCAAAAGCGCGAACCCGGCTTCACCCACCGTCAGGATGCCAAAGCGCTGCCAGACGAGCGGCACGAGAAACAAGAGACCATACATGCCGAAGGTCATGGCGGCCGCGACCCCCACGGCGTCGGTCAACGCCCCCTGACGCAAAAGCGCGAGCGGCACCATCGCCGCGGCGCCCGCGCGGCGTTCGACGATGAAAAAACCCAGGGACGCGGTTATCCCCGCAAGGATCGCCACGGCTGCGTGGGGAGACCCCGCCGCGGCGTAGGTGAAGGCACCAAGCGCGCAGATTGCCCAGGCCTGTCCGGCGAGATCGAGATGGCGGCCGGCTTGGGCCCGCGATTCGGGGAGGGAGCGCGCGGCCCACGCGGCGACAAGTCCGAGCGGCACGGTCACAAGAAAGATGCCGCGCCAGCCCGTGACCGTCACCAGGAAGCCACCCAAGGGCGGGCCGATCACAAACGCCGCCCCATTCATGCCAGCCCACACGCCGATGGCATGGGCGCGCCGGGCGGGCTCGTGCCACAGCACGCGCACGAGCGCGAGTGTCGCCGGGAGAATGAGCGCCGCCCCGACCCCGGAGATGACACGGCCCGTGATGAGCACCCCCATGGTGGGCGCAAGCCCCGCCACCGCGCACCCGGCCGTGAAAACCCCGAGACCCAAAAGCGCGATGCGCCGGCGGCCAAGGAGATCGGCGAGCGTGCCACCGGACAGCAGCAGGGCCGCGTAGGCGAGATTGTAGGCGGCTACCACCCATCTCACCGTTGCGACCGGCGCGCGCAGCGCGACTTCGATGGCGCGCACCGCGAGATTGACCACCGAGGTATCCACCTGAACCAGGAGAACGGCCAGACACAACGCCCAAAGCCACCGGCGCTCCAAGTCGCAAGTGGCCACGACCATTCCTGTCAGCACGTCCTCGTTTTGACCGCCATCACGCATGCCCGCCCCCGAAAAGCCCGCAGACTAACCAACGGGCGGCGGCTATGATACGGTGGCCGCCGAAGTCACGCGGCGTCTTCAGGGGTATCGTTCACTCATGTCCAATGCCTATAAAATGGCCGAGATTGCACGCCTCGTGGGCGAGCCGGCGCGCGCCCACATGCTGCTTGCGCTGGGCGACGGACGCGCCCTGCCAGCCGGGGAGCTGGCGGCATGCGCCAATGTCAGCGCGCAAACCGCGAGCGGCCATCTAGCGCTCCTCGAGCGCGCGGGCCTTGTCAGCGCCGTGCGCCAAGGCCGACACCGCTACTTTCGCGTAGCCTCCCCCGAGGTGGCGGCGCTTCTCGAAGCGACACTGATCGTTGCAAGCGGCGTTCGTCCGGGGCAACTCTGCCCAACGCGCGTCGATCCGCTGCTGGCCGCCGGACGCACCTGCTATAACCATCTTGCCGGACGCCTCGGGGTCGCGCTCTGCGAGGCCTTGGGCGCGGCGGGCCATGTGATCGTCGGCGAGGACGGCGCGCACGTAACGGAAAGCGGGCTTACCGTCCTCGCGCACTGGGGCCTCGATGTCACTGCCCTGCGCCGCCACCCGTACACACGCACCTGCATCGATTGGAGCGAGAGGCGGCCACACTTAGGGGGACCCGTGGGCGGCGCCATCTATCGCCAGTGCCTAGCGCGAGGGTGGGTCGCGCATCACCTGGACTGCCGCGCGGTGCGCGTTACCCCCGAGGGATACAAGGGGCTCGCGCGGGTATTCGGGCTTGCGCTTCCCGCGCCGCTTATGGCCCGCAAACACGGCACGCGACGCCGCGCCTAGATGGGCGCCAAGGGCGCGGGTGAAACTGGCAGACGCGCGGCCGGGGCCCCGGCCGGTCAACGAGTCATTGCTCTTTTGTTTTCGCAATGGGTAAAACCCGCAAGCGGCCGGCTTTAACGCAATCCGGCGTAAGCCGCGCCCTTCGAGAAGTTTTGGTAAGGCAACACGCGGACTACGTGAGTCCAAGACCGCTAACGCAATCTGAGATCGTAACGCCAGAGGCGCATGACCGTGGCCGTGACTTCCGCGGCACGTGCGTGGTTGGGATTTACGAGGACATTGTATTCCTCGGGCACGACGATTGATGGGATCTCGAGCACCGCGGATCTCGATTGGTCGAGCCATTCATCGCCATACCGCCTGCTCGCGGGACCCGCGGGCAATGCGTCCCAAGTTACGGGCGCGGCGGCAAGCGTAAGCGTCTCCCGCGCCCGCCATAACTTATCGGGTATGGTGACCCGGACCAGAAAACGGTTCAGGGGGAGCGCGCCTTGCGAAAGATGGACGATGGTCTCAAGCGCCGCAAGGGCAATCGAAGAGGAACAATAGAGCACGGCGCGACCGGGGCTATTCCAGCGGCCGCCCGTGATCTTGGCCCCCACGCCGGAGAGGTCGTCGACACGATGGCCGGGCATTGTGGCGGCGATCCGCCAAACGATCACGCGTAGGCGCCAGATTGCATCTGCGCGAGAAGAGTCGCGATGATCTCCTGGCCGGCGATGGTGTCGAGAAACTCGCCAGGCGCCTTGTTGCCAAGCGCGGGGGACGGCTGGTCGAGCCATCGCGCGATCCATGCGCCGGCATCGAAAGGCTGCCCACCCGCGCCCGATTCCGCCACCATGACCTCGACCTGACCTATCAGCCGCTGCAATCCCAGGATGCGCTCCGACTGCTCGGGCGGAAAAGAGGCCTGCTGGGCGAGCTTGCGCTTGGTCGTGGATGCCGGCAGACGCAGCATGCGGTAAATGCGCTCCTGGGGTAAGCCCATGGCGCGGCTGGTGCGCACGAGCTCCGCGGACGACACCCCCTTACGGATCGCCACCACCCGGCTGATCGGGTCGATTTCGAAGGCCGCGGCGAAGTGGCTGCGCTTGCCGGTCCGCCCGGTGGCTCGAGGAGTCGGCGGCCGTGCACGCCTCGCGGTGATCTTTGGCTTTAACATGGACATAATCGTCCCTCACGAGACTTTTGGTAGGCTCATTAAGGCCTCTTCACTGTGGGTTGTCAAGGAACGAGCAGGGCTCGGGATGGGGTGGGGCACGCCCTCCCCCAGGAAACACCGGGGTTGGGCCGCAATCGGCCCGCGTTCAACCGCAACGCGGCGGGCCGCGCGGCTGGGACCCGCGAGAGGATCGCAGGCATCGCCATTTACACCGACCGCCTACGGGGGAAAAGCTGTTCCTGCCGAAACCAGGAATGAACAGGCCCAATGGAGCGGCGGGCGATAGGCCGCCAGCGTTGGAGGAAGTGGACGCGTTGAGCGCCGCTGGCGCGAGGATATATTCTGGGGGCGCCACATGCGGTTCAATGATGAGTAAGCCCGGCACATCGCCGACAACTTACCTAGAGCGCAGCGCGCGGGCCCCTAATCCTAGCCTGAATCCCAACCCTGCAAACCCCTGATCCGGACCCATAGGCCATGCGGCCCACAATGTCGGAGGCCTCCCCACGCATGGAGTTCGCCACAAATGCGAAATCGCCGCCCAGGCGCGCCAGCGGTAGCCGATTTTGACCCCGAAACACCGAGACCTAGAGGCTGTGGAGGGTGTTTTGAGTCCTGGAAAGATCTACACGAAGGGAAAGGGCAAACCACCATGGCCCTGGCAGGTATGTCATACATAGCAATGAGGGCCGCGGTGGTCGCGATTTGCGCTTCCTATTTATTGTGCATACAATAAGTCCTGTGGAGATCACATTTGATCCGGCTAAGGATGCTGCCAATATTGCCAAGCACGGTGTGTCCTTGGCGCTGGCGTCGGACCTGGAATGGGGTGATCTCCTGGCCCAGCCCGACACGCGCCGCGATTATGGCGAGCTGCGCATGATCGGTTATGCGCCTCTCGGTGACCGGGTGTTTTGCGTGGTCTTCACGGATCGCGGCGACCAGCGCGCCGCATCATCAGTCTGAGAAAAGCCAATACCAGAGAGGTCAAGCGCTATGCGAGTCAAGTCTAAATCTGGACGGGTGTTCAAACTCCCAACGGTCGAGGAAGAGTCCGCCATCCGGGCGGGCGTGGCCGAGGACCCCGATACCTATGAGCTAACGGATACCGAGTTCCGCCAACTGAAGAGAATGGGGCGGCCCCCTGCGGCTACAACCAAAGAGCGCGTGACCATGCGACTCTCCAGGGACGTGGTGGCTAGATTCCGTGCCGCCGGGCCTGGATGGCAAACGCGTATAGACGCCGCTCTCAAGGAGTGGCTTGAAATGCACCATTAAACCTAGAAACCGCATGCTTTGAGTCATGCACGGGCCTGGTACCGCGTGGAGCGTAGGCAGTCGGTCATACAGCCGCGCCAAATCGCGGCATGGTGGAAGGCCGTGCAGTCACTCCGCAACGACGCGCACCGCGACTACTTCATAACCCTGCTCCTGACCGGCCTACGCAAAGAGGAAGCTCGCACACTCCAATGGGCGGACGTGGACTTTCAGGCCCGGACGCTTACCGTGCATGGCACCAAGAACCACTCAAGCCACACCCTGCCCATGGGTCCGTATCTCGCAAGCATGCTCAATACCCGCGAACGCCTGGGGGATACGGTGTTTACAAGTACGTACGGGCAGATCGGGAATCTTCGCTATTCGCTGGAAAACATCGCCCGTAACAGTGGCGTCACGTTTATGGCCCATGACCTGCGGCGCACCTTCGCCACTCTCGCGGAATCCCTGGACATACCGGCCTACGCCCTAAAGCGCCTAATGAACCACAAGACCCAAGGGGACGTGACCGGGGGCTATCTCGTGATTACTACTGAACGACTACGTAATCCCATGGAGCGGATCGAGGACTTTGTGTTAAAGGCGGCCAAGGTCCGCGAAAGTGCGGACGCGGTGACCCTTCCCAGGGAGTACGGCAATGCCGTATAATGCGCTGACTCTGATCGAGACACCGCTTTTTTCAAAGCAGTGGCCCGACTACTGGGATGAGGATGAGCGGGGCGCCTTCTGCGCGTGGCTTGCGAGCTATCCCGACGCAGGCGACGTGATACCGGGAAGCGGGGGATGTCGCAAGGTACGGTGGTCGCGACGGGGCATGGGTAAGCGAGGCGGGGTGCGTATCATCTATCACCTTGCGACAGCCGCAGGCCCGATTTGGCTGCTCCTGATCTATTCAAAGAGCGCCCGAGACAACATCCCGGCTCATGTACTGCGAGAGATTCGCGAGGAGATCGAACATGGCTAAGACGGAAAAAGAGTTACAGGCGCGTGACGCCAAGCGCGACATTGGCGCGGAACTGCTGGCCTCCGTCCGGCAGATGAAGGTCGGGGAGAAAGGCGCGGTCCACAAGGTCACTCTCTCCCACGTCGTCGAGGCGCGCCTGCGCGCGGGGCTTTCGCAGATACAGTTCGCGGAAGTTTTGGGGGTCTCGGTGCGTACCCTGCAAGACTGGGAACAGGGGCGGCGCAATCCTTCGGGGGCGGCCTCAACGCTACTCAAAATCGCGGCGAGTCATCCCGAAGTCATCCGGGAAGCGGCGGGCTAAAAACCCTGGACCGGGCCTTGTGGCACACCAGATGATGAACCTGGAAGATTGTCCCGACCGCGTACCAGGTGAGTGTGACTGGCGCGATCACCTACCCGACGTGGACCCCGAGGGACTGGCGGCGCTCAACCGCAGCGGCAAGAACCGAGTCAATCAGCTTTTGGTGTTCGCCTTCCGGGAAATCGACAAAGGCCGCAAGAACGGCCTGACATGGCCGAGCGGCTGGAAGAATGGGGCCAGGCTTGAAGTCAGACGGTGGGCAGATACCGTAGACGCGGTGCGCCAACACGCCATTGAGAGAGCGCAAGGGTTGCGCGACACCCTGCCCGAGCTGCGGCGCCTCATTGCGAGCCTCAAGAAGGCCGAGACAGCATTGAAGCGCGGACGGTTCGGAAAGGCACTGGAACACCTTTGCGCGGTACAAGGAAGCCCATGGACGCCACGAGAACTGCAAACGGCATAACAAGACTTGGCGGCGGCAATAGACGCACAGGAAGAGTCGGGCGGAAGGCCCCAGCATCTCGCAAGCCTGCTGAACGCCCGCGAACGCCTGGGGGACCCCGAAGATATGGATCTTCCGGGGGCGCGCCTACACCCATTGAGCGGCGAGTGGCGCGGTTACTGGGCGGTCAACGTATCGGGCAACTGGCGGTTGATCTTTCGGTTCGAGGGGGCGGAAGCCCATGACGTGGATTACCGCGATTATCATTGAAGGAGCTTGTCATGATGCATAACCCTCCCCATCCTGGCGAAGTCATACGGGAACTCTGCCTGGAACCCTTGGGCCTGTCGGTTACAAAAGCCGCCGAGGCGCTAGGCGTGACACGCAAGGCGCTTTCCGAGTTATTGAACGGGCATACCGGGATTGCCCCGACCATGGCCCTGCGCCTCTCCCTCGCGTTTGGTGGAAGCGCCGAAAGCTGGCTCGTGCAGCAAGCGCAATACGACCTTTGGCAGGTTGGCAAGAATCCGCCCAAGGTGCGCCGTATCGCGTAATGTTCAGCCCCACATGCTGCGAGGCCTTCATGAGGAGATCGACCATGGCTAAGACGGAAGGCGAATGGTGTTAGCCCCCTTGCCGTCGCCCTGGCGCTGACGCACATATGCCGCCACATCCTTCCCCCGGAGAGATGCCATGGTCCGGCGGGCCAGCGGGTGGCAGCCAAGGGCGCGCCCTATCACTCGTTCCCTATAGGCCGTGGTCGGTTTCTTGGTGGGTGTGATCTCGGCAAGGTACCGCGTCAAGGCCTCGGCAAGGGTCGTAGCCTCGGCCTCGGCTCGGGAGACGAATATGCCTCGGGCCATCTCGGACTCGACGATGACCGCCCACGCCTCGGCCTCGGTGTCGAAGGTTCTATACTGGGGCTCATGCCCCCGCCGGATGATCTGCGCCTGCCAAGCGGTCCGGCCGCCCGGCCCTGGCCGTTCGCGGAATGTTGCTATGCCACCCCCTTTTGCCATACGCGTTATGGCAGGATTACGGCATATTCGGGGCTATGGCTGGTAGGATTGCTCCTAAGTCCTTGATTTAATGGTGGGCCCGGAAGGACTCGAACCTTCGACCAGAGGATTATGAGTCCCCTGCTCTAACCGACTGAGCTACAGGCCCGTAAGGGGTGCTTACATATCCAGGAAGCTGCGCAAGTGCTCGGAGCGGCTCGGGTGACGGAGCTTGCGCAAGGCCTTCGCCTCGATCTGGCGTATCCGCTCACGCGTCACATCGAACTGCTTGCCGACCTCTTCCAGGGTGTGGTCGGTGTTCATCCCGATCCCAAAACGCATACGCAGGACCTTGGCCTCGCGCGGCGTCAGCGTATCCAATATATCAAGGGTCGCCGCCTTAAGGCCGGCCACGGTCGCGGCATCGGTCGGGGCCATGATGCTCGTGTCCTCGACGAAGTCACCCAGATGCGAGTCCTCGTCGTCGCCGATCGGGGTCTCCATGGAGATCGGCTCCTTGGCGATCTTCAGCACCTTGCGGATCTTATCCTCGGGCATGTCCATGCGTACCGCGAGCTCCTCGGGAGTCGCCTCCCGACCCATCTCCTGGAGCATCTGACGCGAGATCCGATTGAGCTTGTTGATGGTCTCGATCATATGCACCGGGATACGAATGGTGCGCGCCTGATCGGCGATGGAGCGCGTGATCGCCTGGCGTATCCACCACGTCGCATAGGTCGAGAACTTGTAGCCGCGCCGGTACTCGAATTTATCGACCGCCTTCATGAGGCCGATGTTGCCTTCCTGGATCAGGTCCAGAAACTGCAGGCCGCGATTCGTGTACTTCTTGGCAATGGAGATCACGAGACGCAGGTTGGCCTCGACCATCTCCTTCTTCGCGCGGCGCGCCTTGGCCTCACCGATCGACATGCGCCGATTGACTTCCTTCAGATCCGCGATCGGCAATCCGGCCCGCACCTCGATATCGCCAAGCTTCATCTGGGCGCTATTGATCGTCGCGAGATTGGCCTCTATCACCTCGGCGTTGCCTTCCGCGCCCTTTATGATCTTCTTGATCCAGCGCGGGTTAGTCTCGTTGCCGGGAAAGCTCTTCAGGAAGGCCTTGCGCGACATACGCGCCTTGGTGACACACACCTCCATGATGAATCTTTCCTGCTCACGGGCCTCGTCGACCAATGTACGGACATGCTCGACCAGCCGGTTGATCTGCTTCGAGACGAACTTGATCTCCATGAATTCTTCGGCGAGCTTCTCCTGCCCCTTTGCGACCTCCGGACTCTTGAAGCCCTTCTTCTCCGCGGCCTTCATGATCATGGCATGCAGCTTGCGGATGCGGCCGAAACGCTCGAGCGCCTCCTCGCGATCCGGACCACCGTCCTCATCGGCCTCGACATTGTCGCCATCGTCCGATTCCTCGTCGCCATCGTCGGCCACGCTCACGTCCCGATCTATCTCGGGGGGCGGCGCATCCAGCGCCTGAGGGTCGACGAAATCCACGACGAGATCGGTGAGGCGCATCTGATCCTGCTCGACGAGCTCCATCATCCGTAACACCTCGACAATGGTCGCCGGGCAGGCCGCAATGGCCTCGGTGCTCTGACGAATGCCGTCCTCGATACGCTTGGCGAGATCAATCTCGCCTTCGCGCGTCAAAAGCTCCACGGTCCCCATCTCGCGCATGTACATGCGAACGGGGTCCGTGGTGCGGCCGAACTCGCCCTCCACGGCCGAGGCCAGTACCTGCTCGGCCTCTTCCACCACCTCGTCATCATCGGGGGTCGTGGCCGAATCGTTCTTCATCAGCAGGGTGTCGGGGTCTGGGGCTTGATCGTAGACCTCGATACCCATATCGTTGATCATGTTGATCACGGTCTCGATCTGGTCTGCGTCATGCACATCCTCGGGCAGATGATCATTGATGTCCCGATAGGTCAGGAACCCCTGCTCCTTACCTTGAAGAATGAGCTTTTTTAGCTGCAGGCGTTGCGTCTCTTGATCCATTTAAGGTCGCCCTTCGTACCGTTTCAGTTGGGTTCAGACTTAAAATTAACTCGTGATTATAGCAGACTACGCACCGGCCGTAGCGCTGGCTACTGCGGCTCGGTAGTCCGGCGGCGGAGATAAGCGACCATCTCCGCCTGCTCCTCGGGCGTCAGATTTCCCTTATTTATCAAAAACTTATGCCGGGCCTTGGCCTGCGCCGCGCGGGCCTGTTCGTTTAGCGTCTTCATGATGTCGCGCATGACCCCCTCATGATCTGGCAGCAACGACGGATACTCCCACGCCGCAAGCCGCGCCAAGGTCGCCTGGTGCGGACTGTCGGCAAACCGCTCGACGATCGCGCCGGTCGTAAGCCCCGGAGTCGCGCGGAGCAACGCCACAAGGGTCGTCAAGACATCCGTGCCGGGCCGACCGGGAGGCGGAAGCTCCTCCACTTCCTGAATGAGGGCGGGATATTGCAAAAGCAAGGCCACGGCTTGACGCACGAGAGAGCCCCCGCGCACCGGGGCAGGGGGCTCTGGCCGCGACGCCGCTTCCTCGGCGCGCGCCGGCGCCAAGACCGCGGCCTGCGGGACCTTCAATGCGGAAAGCTCGGCCAACCGGCCAATCATAAGTTCGTACAGTGCCCCTTTGGCTAACTTCGACAATAAGGGTTTGGCAAGTTCCACCAGCCGCGCCCGTCCATCCATCCGCGAAATATCCACGCGGGCACAGAGACTCTCGAAAAAAAACTCCGGCAATTCCGTCGCGGTTTGCAGCCGCGCCTGGAATCCAGCCGCCCCCTCGGCACGCACAAGGGTATCGGGATCCTCGCCCTCGGGCAGGAACAGAAAGCTTGCCTGGCGCCCATCGCGCAAGACCGTCAGCGCCTGCTCCAGGGCGCGCCACGCGGCCGCACGGCCGGCCCGGTCTCCATCAAAACAGAACACGATCTCCGGGGCATAACGAAACAGCCGATCGAGATGCTCACGGGTGGTGGCCGTGCCTAGGGTTGCGACCACGTGCGCCACCCCGAACTGAGACAGCGCCAGGACGTCCATATAGCCCTCGACGACCACCACCTGCCCGGCCTTGTCGATTGCCGCCAGCGCCTGCGGCAACCCATAGAGCTCGCGCCCCTTATGAAACAAGGCCGTCTCCGGGGAGTTCATATACTTGGGCTCGCCCTGGTCGAGCACCCTCCCCCCGAAGCCGATAACCCGTCCGCGCGCATCGCTGATCGGAAACATCACGCGATCACGAAACCGGTCATAGAAACCGGTCGCCCCGTCGCGGGCAATGATAAGTCCGGCGCGCTCCAGGACCGCCGGCTCGAAATCCTTGGCTAAAGCGCTCAGAAGCCCATTCCAGCCGGGCGGGGCGTAACCCAACTGGTAGGCCTTGGCGACGGCGCCCGTTATGCCCCGCCCTTTGAGATAGTTGCGTGCCTGTTCAGCGACCGGCTGACGCAAGGCGTCCTGATAGTATTGGGCGGCGGCGGTCAGTACCGGTCGCAGGTCCGGTCCCGCGGGCGCCGCCGGACGCCCATCCTGCGGCATCTCGAGGCCCGCGCGGTGCGCGAGCTCGGTCACCGCCTCGACGAAGCCCAGGCGCTCATAGGCCATCAGGAATCCGATCGCCGACCCATGCGCCCCACAACCAAAGCAGTGATAGAATTGCTTGTCGGCGCTCACCGTAAACGAAGGCGTCCGCTCTTCGTGAAACGGACAGCAGGCCTTGTAATCCCGGCCCGCCTTGCGCAACGGCACGCGACCACCGACCAGTTCAACGATATCCGTGCGCGCGAGCACGGCGTCGATAAAGGACGACGGTATCTTAGTCGCCAAAAAGCCTCCCTAGGCGCCCGCACCCGGAAGACAGACGCCCGTCCTAACTCAACCGCTCCTTGATGCGCGCGCTGACCGCGGCCATGTCCGCGCGGCCCTGCACGCGCGACTTGATGTGCGCCACCACGCGCCCCATGTCCTTGATCGATGAGGCCTTGGTGTGCGCCATGGCCTCCTGGATGAGATCTTCGATCTCGCTTGCGGACAAGGGGGCCGGCCGGTAGGCGGACCACACGGCAAGCGCCGCCATTTCCTTTTCCACGAGATCCGTGCGGCCCGCGCCGCTGAATTGCTGGATCGACTCCTGGCCTTGGCGCACGAGCTTTTCCAGGACGGCCAACACCCCG
Organism: Pseudomonadota bacterium; assembly: GCA_021819125.1. Lineage (GTDB taxonomy): Bacteria > Pseudomonadota > Gammaproteobacteria > Acidiferrobacterales > Acidiferrobacteraceae > Acidiferrobacter. Next base: position 12,743 of record JAKARW010000036.1, read on the forward strand.
CCATCGTCCAAGGACACGCGCTCGTCCACTTCGCGGCGCTGAATGGCGGCCCTCAACATCCGGATGGCCTCAAGCCTCGGGGCATCCTTGGCGCGCATCGCCGTCTTCATGTCTTCGGCGATCTGCTCCTTCAGCATCACGGGTCGTTAGAACGGTTTGTTGGCGCGCTGGGTCACGCGGGCGATCTTCTTCAGTTCGCGTTTGCGCGCGGCGGCCGCCTTGCGTTTGCGAACCGCCGTCGGCTTCTCATAGAACTCGCGGCGACGAACCTCGGCGAAGACACCCGCCTTCTCACATGACCTGCGAAAACGACGCAGCGCAACCTCGAAAGGCTCGTGCTCCTTGACGCGCACCGATGGCATAGACGCAATACACCTCGCTTGAATAGTTGAGCCGGCGGCCCGTGGTAAACGGCGGATTCTAACGCGCACCGGGTGATTTGTACATAAAGGCGTGGGTCGCGGCGTGCTCATACCGACGAAAGTCTGGTCCTTCTTTATCTATGCGTGCGCTTACACACCGTATAAGACTTATAATGGCTCAATCCACAAGGGCCAAGCCCCGACCTTCCCGCGCATGTGTGGCGGCGGGGACAGGCCCACGGTAAGCTTTGCCGTTTCCTGAAACCCCCAAGGGTCCCGCCCATGCTTGTGCTCGGTATCGAGACCTCCTGTGACGACACCGGCGTGGCCCTCTATGACCGGGACACCGGACTACGCGCCCACGCGCTCTTTAGCCAGATCAGCCACGTCGTCTATGGCGGGGTAGTGCCGGAGCTTGCCTCTCGCGACCATATCCAAAAGCTCCTGCCACTCATCGACACCCTGCTGCATGACGCGGGGGTGGAGACAGGCGAGCTCGATGCCATCGCCTATACCGCCGGGCCGGGGCTTGCCGGGGCGCTGCTCGTAGGGGCGGCGCTGGCGCGGGCGCTGGCCTTCGCGCTCGCCATACCGGCCCTGGGCATCCATCACCTCGAAGGTCATCTGCTGGCGCCGCGGCTCGAGACTCGGGCCCCGGATTTTCCGTTTCTCGCGCTGCTGGTCTCGGGGGGCCATACCCTGCTCGCCGACGTCCGCGCGCTGGGCTGTTACAGGATCCTGGGCGAATCCCGCGACGATGCCGCAGGCGAGGCCTTCGACAAAAGCGCCCAGGTCCTGGGCCTTGGTTATCCCGGAGGGCCCGCCATCAGCGCCGCCGCCACCCACGGCCACGATATCGGGCTTAGGCTGCCGCGGCCGCTCACCGACCGCCCGGGACTCGAATTCAGCTTCAGCGGCCTTAAGACCGCGCTTTTGCAGGCCGCTCAAGGACAACCGCTCGCCGACCAGCGCCGCTACGACCTGGCGCGCGCCTTACAGGAGGCGATCGTCGACACGCTCGCCTTGAAGTGCCGGCAAGCCCTGATCGAGACCGGCCACGAACGGCTCGTCATCGCAGGCGGGGTCGGGGCAAACCAAAGGTTGCGCGAGCGGCTTACCGATGAGGTCCGCGCGCTCGGCGCCACCCTTTATTATCCGCGACCGGCGTTTTGTACCGACAACGGGGCGATGATCGCCTACGCCGGCTGTCTGCGGCTGGCCGCCGGACAGACCGATGAGGGCGGCTTTGGCGTGCGCCCGCGCTGGCCGCTTAGCGAGCTTTCGCCACCTTAGCGCCGATCTTGGTCTCGCGCCCGGCAAACAGATTGCGAATATTGGTGCGATGGCGCCACAGCAACAAGATGCTCATGGCGGACGTCATCGCAAAGAAGAGCCCGACATGCTGGCGCAGGGTCGCGGCCATCAGAAACGGCGCGGCGACCGCCGCGGTGAGCGCCGCAAGCGACGAATAGCGAAACACCAGCGCCACCACGAGCCAGATCCCGAGCAGCCCCGCCCCAGCGACAGGGTTGATGGCCGCGAGCACCCCAAGGGCGGTGGCAACCCCCTTGCCGCCACGAAAACGAAAGAATACCGGATAGATATGCCCGAGTAGCGCGGCCCACGCCGTCAGGGCCATGATCCACGGCACGACCCCGAGAAGCCGCGCCAGCATCACCGGGAGCGCCCCTTTGAGGACATCGCCGATTAGGGTGATAATGGCAGCCTTCTTGCCACCGAGACGCAATACGTTGGTCGCCCCGGGATTTCCAGAGCCCGCGTGACGCGGGTCGGGTAACCCGAGCATGCGGCTTGCCAAAACGGCCGTGGAAACCGAGCCCAAGAGATAAGCAACCCCCGGCAAAACATAGGCCCATATCGAGATATGCGTGACGGCGTTCCCCCAGACAGTGGCGACGTGCTGTATTTACACGATCTGAAGGCAGATTGCATCATCGGGATCTGGGACTGGGAGCGCCAGACCCGGCAGACGATCGTGTTCGATCTCGACATGGGTTGCGATATCCGCGCGGCGGCGGCCTCGGACGATCTGTACGACACCCTCGACTACAAGGCGGTGGCCAAACGCCTCATCGCCTTCGTGGAGGCCTCCGAGTTTCACTTAGTGGAGACCCTCGCCGAACGGGTAGCGGAACTCATCTTGCGCGAGTTCCCGGTCCCGTGGTTGCGGCTGCGACTCAACAAACGCGGGGCGATCCGCGGCGCGGGCCAGGTCGGGCTTGTGATAGAGCGACGCCGAACCGATCCTTGATCGATGCGGCTTCGCGCATCGTGCTTGTGCCAGGTCCTCGTGTTTTGGTGGTGGTGAGGGCTCGGGATCCCCGGTCAATGTGTCGCGCGGGACGTGAGGCCGGTAGGTGGGCGACGGGGTGCGCGGGTAACGACCCCCTCATGCGTCCCGGCAGACGACACCGGAAGACGCAACAAATGACGAGACCGGGATCGGCGGGCGACCGGATGGAAACATCGTGCGCCCTGGGCCGACCCTCATAGCATCGTCGATCGACCCCCGTCGACCGCCAGGACCTGACCCGTGACGTACGGGGCATCCAGCAACAGGAACGCCACCGCGCGCGCGATGTCCTCGGGGGAGCCTGTGCGATGCAGAGGGATCCGCGCCAGCGCCCGCGCACGCTCCGCCTCGTCGGCGCCGGCCTCCGGCCAGAGGATGGCGCCTGGGGCCACGCCGTTCACGCGCACGCGCGGCGCCAATTCCCGCGCCAGGGCCTGAGTGAGCATGGCAAGGCCGGCCTTGGCAACACTGTAGATCGGAAAATCCTTGAGCGGCCGATGCGCATGGACATCGATCATGTTGACAATAGCGCCCGCGTGCGCGGCCAGATGGGGCGCAGCGCACTGGCCAAGAAAGAACGGCGCGCGCAAATTGGTGCCGATGAGATCGTCCCATTGCGCGAGGCTTGCGGTATCGAACGGCGTCTCGTAGAACGTCGAGGCATTGTTCACAAGCATATCGAGCCGCCCGAAGCGCTCGAGCGCGGCCTCGATGAGCGCGCGCGGGGCATCCGGCGCCAGGATGTCGGCGGATACGATCGCCACCGTGCCGGGCCGCACCCCCTCGAGCTCGGCCTTCAAACGCCGCGCCTCGTCTGCCGACGAGCGATAATGCACGACTATGGACAGTCCCCGGGCATGCAGCAGGCGAACGATCGCCGCGCCCAGACGGCGCGCGCCGCCGGTCACCAGGACCACGGGTTCATCAGACACCTGCATCGGCCCCTCCTCTGTGGCAAAATACTTGGCTTATCATATTCAGATCCCGATAACAGTGCCCGGTCCCTCCCTCCCCCCTTGGGCGACGCTCACGCCCGCGGAACACGCGATACTCGCGCGCCATGAACAGGCCCTCGATGCGCTTCTCGCGCACGGTCCGCTGCCGTTCGTCGACTATATGGGGTGGGCGCTCTACGACCCGCAATGCGGCTATTATGCCGCACGCGCGGTGTTCGGGGCGCACGGGGACTACATAACCGCACCGCTTTTGTCCACGCACATGGCAGAGGCCCTCGCCCGCCAGTGGGCCCCCATACTCGCCGATCACGGAGGCTCCATTATGGAAGTGGGCTCGGGAAACGGCCAGCTCGCGGTGGACACCCTGAAGGCCCTGGGGCGCGCCGGCCGGCTCCCGGACCGCTACTGGATGATAGAACGAAGCGCCAAACGACGTGACGAGGCGCAATTACGCGTGGCCCGCGAGATCCCGCAGTGGGCCGAACGGGTGTCGGTGGTCGCCGACTGGCCCGATGACGAGGCTTCGATCATCGTCGCAAACGAGCTCCTGGACGCGCTCCCGGCCCAACGATTTCGCATGCGCGGCGGCCACGCCCATCCGCTGCTCGTGGTGCGCGACGGCACCGGGACGCTGGGCGTCGCTGAAGGTCCGGCGGACCCCGAAATGACGTCCGTACTTGCCGACCTCGCGCTTGCCGACGGTTATGAATCCGAGATCCAGCCGGGCGTCCCCGACTTCCTGGAAAAGGCCGCAAGGCATCTTGCGCGCGGCGTCATCCTGCTCATCGACTACGGCTTCCCGCGCGCCGAGTTCTACCATCCCCAGCGCCACCAGGGGACGCTCATGTGTCATTTTCGCCAACAGGCGCACCCCGACCCCTTGATCCTGCCGGGTCTTCAGGACATCACCGCGCACGTCGACTTCACCGCCATCGCACAAGCGGCCGTCGCGCTTGGGCTTGACCTCGCGGGCTATACGAGTCAGGGCGCCTTCCTCCTTGCGCTTGGTATCGGCGACGACATGCCCGCGGATGAACGCGAGGCCTTGCGCGCGCGCCAGGCGATCAAGCGCCTCACGCTCCCGCACGAGATGGGGGAACTCTTCAAGGCCATCGCGTTGAGTCGCGGCCTTGATGCCCCCCTCCAGGGCTTTCGCCTGCTCGACCGCAGCCGCGCGCTGGCCCGCTAGACCGAAGGTCGCGGACCGACCCGTCACGCGCCCCGGCGCAGCCTGAGATAAACCTGCGGCAGGCGCCGTGGCAGGTCATCGAGCCGGTCGATCACCAGAAAATGGCCACGCCCGAAGATCCGTTCCAGGTAGGCCGAACCTAAGGCATCGAGCGTGATGCAAAACACATGGATACCCTGGTCCGCCGCCTCCTTCACGGCCATGCGCGTATCCTCGTGGAGGTAGCGCTCATCACCGCCATCGTCATAATCGGCGGGGCGGCCGTCCGAGAGAATGAGCAGCAGACGGCGCGTGGCGGCGGATTCGCCGAACCGCACGCAGGCGTGGCGAATGGCGGCCCCCATGCGCGTGGCAAGACGCCCGGAAAGCCCGCCGAGCATGGCCTCGGTCTCGGGGGACAAGCGCCGCGCAAAATCCTTGATCGGATAATAGCTCACGGCATCGCGATACTTGGAGGCAAACCCGGCGATGGCATAGCGGTCGCCGACCTCCTCCAGGGCGCGCGCAAACAGCAGGAGCGCGGCCTTCATGCGGTCCACCACCCGGCCCTCGCCGTCTGCGGCCTGCTGCATGATCGAGGTCGAGAGATCCGCGAGCAGCAAGACCCCGGTGTCGCGCAGCAGGTGCCGGCGGCGGCGATAGAGGCGCGGCGCCGGCCGGGCCCCGGTACGCCGGTCGGCGACAAATTCCACGGCGGCGTCGAGATCGAGATCCTCGCCCTCGTTTTGGCGTCGTTGCGGCGCGATCCGGCGCGGCTTCTCGGCCTGGATGGCGCGCCTGAGCCGATGCAGGACCGGGGCATGGCGGACCAGCAACGCCTGCGCGCAGGCGAGATCACGCTCGGTGAGGTCGCGTTCCACCACCCGCGCCCAATCGCGCCGATAGGTCTTGTCGCGATAGTCCCATTCCGGGTAGGGAAGCCCCTCTCCGGGCGGCCGCAGTCGGCGGCGGCGCGCGGTGGGGGCGGCCGGCTGGGGCTTGCCGACGCCGACCCGGCCACCCGAACCGCTCGTATCCTCGGGCGCAAGCTCCAGGTCCGGGTCATGGCCGGCGCTGACCGGCGCCGGACGCGCCGCGACCCGGTCGGTGGGTGGCGTGGACCGAGGATCCGCATCGGGCTCCTCGGGTTTTTCGTGGAGCGTGGCGCGTGGGTAGACGGGACGCGCGTGATTGGGGGACCGCCCGGGAAGGTAGGCGGCATCACGACACGCGAGACATAACGGCGGGAGCGCCGACTCCTCATAGAGCGCGCGCGCCTCGACCCAGGACGTGACGAGGTCGGCCTCGGGCGCAATAAGCCTCGCCCACGGGCCGGTCGCGGGAATAGGCCCGGCGAGCACCCGGAGACTTTGGCGCGCGAGATCGAAGTAGGCGCCCGCCGGACCATCCGGGCGGATCGCGGCGAGATCGAGCAGCCGCGCTGCGTGATTGGGCATCAGGGCCTGCACGCGCGCGTCGATCCGGAAGTCCTCGCACAGATCGAACAACACCTGAAAACGCACGAGATCCGCGCCGAAGGGCGCAAACAGCGGTCGCCAGGTGATGCGCTGATCGGCGTCGAGCGGCGGCTGCGCCATCCCGGCCGCGGCGAACAGGCGCTCGATGACCGCGCGCTCATAGGTCCCGAAGCGCAGGTGGCCCGCGTGATGCAAAAGCGCCGCCAGCGCCTGTTCGCGTGTGGGGAACGCCGGCGGCACGAACAGCACGCGACCGTCGGTCTCGATGAAGGCCGGGGCCCCGACCGCAAGACCCGCGGGTGCGAGCGCCGGGGTCACACCCAACGCGGCGTGCGTGATGAGCACCAAGAAGCGTTCGTGCTCCGCGGTTCGAAATCCCGGGAACAAGGCCATCAGGGCCTCGTCGCTATCTGGCCCCTCCAGCCGGAAAAAGGCCTCGCCGCGCAGGCGCCCGGCCTTCAGGACATCAGCCCCCCGCGTCAACCACGCCATGAGGGCCTCGGTCCCGAGGAGCGCGCGGATCTTGACCGCCCCGGGGAGCGCGAGACTTACGGGCAGGCCGCGCTCGCAGGCGAGATCGGCAAGCGGGCCGAGGACCTCCCAAGCGCCCGCAAAGCCGCGGCCACAGGCAAGATCGGTGACCGGCGTCTCGAAGAATACCGCGCCGCTTTCCGGATGGCGGCGCGCCCACTCGAGACCGATGTCACCCCAGCGGCGCGCATCGTTTAGGCCAAGGACCAAAACCGCCTCCGGGAAGGCCGCGAGATAGGCGGTCAGCGCCTTCCAGGACCCGCGGAACGTAAGAAAGCCCCGCGCCTGCTCCGTCCAGACATCGACTGCGCCCACGTCTTGCGCAAGCCCGGGACTTGCGCGCAGGAAGGCCTTGCCGCCATCGCGGTCGTGCAGAAAAAGGTCGCGGCCGGTCGCGGCCCAGCGCGCCACGGTCTCGGCCCCGTGGGCCTCGAGGGCGGGGAGCGCCGCGGTGAGATCGCGATGCGCCACGAAGCTCAATTCCTTGAGCTCGCTTATGATGAGCGCAAGGCGCGCCTCGGGGTCCTCGGTCATGCCGCCAGGAGATGCGCCTTGACGATCTCGCGCAGGGCCATGGCGAGCTCGACATCGTCCGTCAAGGGATTGATGAGCGCCGCCTCCCCGGCCTCCAGGGGGGGTAGGCCGGCGGCGATCAGGGATGCGGCGTAGACCAATGAGCGCGTCGAGCTCGCCTCATCGAGCCCATGATCCTTGAGGGCCCGGGCCTTGTGCGCGATCGCCACGAGCTGCGCGGCCAGCGGGGCATCCAGCCCCTCCACCTCGTTTTGCAGGATGCGCGCCTCGACCTCGGCGCTCGGATAGCCGAAATTGATGGCGACGAAGCGTTGCTTGGTCGAAGGCTTCAGATCCTTGAGCACTGTCTGATATCCCGGGTTGTAGGAAATGACCAGCAGGAAGTCCTCGTGCGCCTCGATCTCCAGTCCGCGCTTTTCGAGCATCAGGCGGCGCCTGTGATCGGTCAGGGGGTGAATGATGACCGTGGAGTCGGTGCGCGCCTCGACGATCTCGTCGAGATAGCAGATGGCGCCCGCCTTGACGGCGCGGGTGAGCGGGCCGTCCTGCCAGACCGTCGATTCGCCATCGAGCAGGTAGCGGCCGACGAGGTCGGCGCTCGTCAGATCCTCGTGACACGACACCGAGACCAGCGGGCGGCCGAGCCTGTGGGTCATAAACTCCAGGAAACGGGTCTTGCCGCATCCGGTCGGACCCTTGAGCATGACCGGCAGGCGCCGTCGCCAGGCGGCCTCGAATATCGCGATCTCGCTGCCCTGGGGCTCATAGTAGGGGCCATTTCCGGCGTCCGGGGGCTGCACGATATCGCGCTCCACGCCCCGTAATCGATCGATCAAGCCACGCATTCCTATCCCTCGTCTATTAGGGGGTCATGATACATCCGCAGGCGGTGAATGCCACGGCCTCGCGCGTCTTGTTTTTACCCGCATGCGGGGTCAGCGCGCGGCGCTTTTGGGTCATCATCGGCCGCCGGGCGCGGTGCGTGACCGCCAGTCTAAAGGGGCGATGATTTCTGCGTCCCTAAGCGCTCACGCGTGTCCGGGCCTCCCCATTTGGTTTGGCGCGCGACACTCTCATGGTGCGTAATATGTTGGTGGGAAGTTTATATATGGCACTATTCCCATTGTGGGACCCATCGCTTACCACCAGGGTTTCGCAAAACGCGTGACTTAACGCCCGCGATGAGTAAAGTGTCCTTGAAATGAACCATGGGTGGCAAAAGTGACAAAGATTGCCATAATGTGCCATCGTTCGGGTAGGAGGTACTCCCATTATGGCAACCATGAACGTGTCCCTACCCGACCCCATGAAGAGCTGGATTGAAGATCAGGTCAGAATCGGCCATTACAGCAACGTGAGCGATTACGTTCGTGACCTTATCCGCCGCGATCAGGAATATCAAGATCAGCGGGAAACCTTGATCCAGGCCCTCATCGTAGGGGAGAAGAGCGGCGTGTCGAGTCGCTCCATTGGGGAGATTTGGCAGGACGTGAAGGGCCGTCGCGGTCCGGATGGTTAAGCTCTCCGAGGCGGCGGCCCGGGATATCGAAGATATTTTGGAGCGATCCATTGAGGAGTTCGGCAAGCGGAGACCTGCTATGCCGCTCTCAGCCAGTGCCGAGAATTGCTCGCCGCCAACCCGGAAATGGGGAGCGCCGCCCAGGATATCCGTCCCCGTTACCGGCGCTTTCCTCACGAGCGTC
>JAKARW010000098.1:0-1180 GCA_021819125.1 Pseudomonadota bacterium
CTCTTACCGCACCATTTCACCCTTACCCGTCACAGCGGGCGGTATATTTTCTGTGGCACTTTCCGTAGGCTCGCGCCTCCCAGGCGTTACCTGGCACCTTGCCCTGCGGAGCCCGGACTTTCCTCTGCCTTGCAGCAGCGACTGTCTAGCCGACTCCCGTCACCAGTATACCCGCTTCCGGCGGGCGCCGGGCTTATATCGTCAAGATACCCTTTTTGTGGGCAAGCCGCGCGGTCAATGCCTGATAGGACCGCAGAAACGAGGCAAGCCCTTCGTCGAGGAGCGTATCGAGTATCTGCGGCAGGTCTATTCCCTCGCGCCGCAGGCCGTCATGCACGGCCAACGACTGTGCGATCTCGGCCTCCAGCAGCGCCTTCGGCTTGTGAGTGAGGAGCGCCTGAAACGTCTGCGGCGGGACGGTATTAATGGTATCCGGGGCGATCAGGCGGTCGATGTACCAGGTGGCCGAATAAGCGGGGTTCTTGCTGCTCGTGCTCGCCCACAATGGCCATTGGGGGTGCGCCCCGCGGGCCCTCAGGCGCGCGAAGTCCTTGCCGCGGAAAAGGTCCTTATAACGCTGATAGATCCGTTGGGCGTTGCTGATCCCGGCGCGTCCGAGGAGGCTCTTTAGGCGCTTGGCCTCGGCCGCCGGGGCGCTCTGCAGCCGCTCTTGCAACAGCGCATCAACGACCGTGTCCACGCGGCTTATGAACACGCTCGCCACCGATGCCACGCGGTCGATGGACAGGCCCCGGGTCAGCCGCTCCTCGAGCGCCGCGCAATAGGCGGCCGCGACCCGCTCATAGGATTGCGGAGAAAAAATGAGGGTCACGTTGACATTGATCCCCTCCGCCAGGACCTCGCGCATGGCCTGGTAGCCGGCCTCGGTCGCCGGGATCTTGATCATGACATTGGGTCTGGCGATGGTGGCCCACAAGGTCTTCGCCTCGGCCACAGTCGCATCGACGTCCTGCGCCTCGTCCGGGGCCACCTCGATACTCACATAACCATCCACCGCAAGACTCGCATCGTAGACCGGGCGCAAGATATCCGCGGCGCGCCGCACATCACTGATCATGAGCTCGCGCACCATGGCCTCTGGGGTCATACCCCGCGCCTCCAGGGCGCGGATATCGGCATCGTAATCAGTCCCCTCGCCGATGGCCTTCTCGAAAATCGT
>JAKARW010000098.1:1280-4541 GCA_021819125.1 Pseudomonadota bacterium
GATTGGGAATATCCCCGATCCGACCGCGCGGCGCAAGGTTCGCGAGTCGCCCGCCCAGGGGCGCCGGACGCGGGTCGTGATCCCGGCCGTTCATCCGCCGCCCCGGTCAGACGCGCGCGGGCGACATCTGCCGTAGGCCGACGCATCGACTGACGGCCGGCGCGCCTTTAAGATCAGCCGCGCGACGCCTGCCGGCGGAAATACGGCCCCGGCACCCTTTCACATGCTGGTATATCCTTTGCACAGAAAGGGGTCATAAACAACGGCCGACCAAAGCGGCCACCACGGGGCTCGTATTAGCGTCCAGGGCCATACGGGGATAGCGCATGCCGCACAGGCTTTTATTTCCCCCCGCACCGCCTCAAGGGAGGCCGGGGAAGGCAACCGGTCTGCGCGCCATTCAAGTGCGCACACGCCTCGTGACAATCGCCTTCGCGGGATTCGGGCTCATTCTGTTCGCCATCGGGCTGTGGCGCGCCATGGATACCTTTCACACGATCAGGCGCGAAGAGCGCCTGCGTGCAGAGGCCGTGGCCTCGCGCATCGCCAACCACATGGCCTTGATTCTAAACGAGCGATTCGCGGATTTGCGTTTTCTGGGGCAGTCATTGCTTGGCTCGCAGTCGGCCGGCGCCAAGGTAAGTGCGGCGGTGAAGAATGCCCTGCGCGCCTTTCTCGCCACCCATGTGACGCTACGCGACATCAACATACTTAATGCCCGCGGCACGCGTATCCTATGGTCGGTGCGGCCACAGCCGCCGCGACCCATTCTGCAGACCGGGCAGTTTCATGCGGTACGCGACAACCCGCATATCGAGATCGGCGATGCCGTCTACGCGCGGCGTTTCCAGGCGATGGTCATCCCGCTGCGATACCGTGTGGCTACGCATCGCGGCCCGACCCAGTTTCTTATCGGCGACCCCATGGCCATCGGCTGGATACCGATCCCGGTCTCGCATCGGCAACTGGCCATCCGTCTGGCCACGCGCTCGGGTCACTTATTTGCTGTAGCCAAAAACGGTCTCTGGCAAGCGCCGCCGGCACTTGTGCCGCACACCAGCCGCATGATGCGCGCCAACGTCCCGGGCTACCCCTGGAAGGTGGATGCCCTCTGGTCTCGCGGCCGCCTATGGGCGCTCTGGTGGCAACACACGGCGCGCTGGCTGCCGTTCTTTCTCCTGTTGCTATGGGGCAGCCAGTACACGGGTCTTTTGCTCAGCAATCTCCTCTCGCAGGAGATGCAGTTGCGCCTATGGCATGAGGGCCTCTATCACTTGAACAAGAGCGCCCTCAAAGGGTCGTCCTCACAGGAGCTCTTTGACGACGCCGCGCGCATGATTCAAAACAACCTCGACGCGCCGTTTGTGTTCGTCGGTTGGCGCCAAAGTTGCGCCACCGCCGGGCCGAGCGGGCCTCAGGCACCCACCAATATCCTCTCCGCGGCCTTCGGCAGCGCCGTCGACAGCGACTGGACACTGGTGACGCAGGACGCCTTCCCTTTGTGCATGGCGCTGGCCCTCGGCTCGACCGGGGCGATCATCGTCGTCTGTTTATCACGCCGGGCGCGGACGGTCATATGGTATGGCATGGTCCGTGAACTCGCCGGGCATTTGACCGCCTCCATAGACCAAAAACGTCAGCGCCTGGAGATCGAGCGGCTGCAGAGCTATCAGGCCGCGGTGCGTGCCATGCAGCTCGAGTTGCTTCGTCAACCGACACCCGAAGAGGCGCAAGCGCTACTGGTGCGCATCCTGACTGAACAAACCGATATCATGGGGGCCTTCATTGCGGTGCCTGAAACAATTGGCCCACGCCTGCGCGTCCAGACGGCCGCCGCACGGAATCCCGAACTACGCGCCGCCCTGCTGCGCCTGACACCATCCCAGGATGCCGCAGACTACCCATTCGGTCAGATGCCGGCGGGACGCGCCTTCCGTACCGGCACGCCCCACGGGCCGATCGACCCCCATAAGGATGCGGCACTCACCGAGGTCATGGGGGCACACGAGGCCTTGGGCGCGATCCGCGCCATCCTTGCCTACCCGATCATCGAAGATGGTCACGACCGCCCGACCGCGGTACTGGTCGTCGAGGGGACCGACCCCGAATATTTCACTCCCGCCCTGCGTGCCCTTCTCGAGCACCTCGTGGCCAGTGTGCGGCTGGCATTGCGTGCCTGGCGTACCCGCCGTCAGAGTGATCGTTATCGCGCCCTCTACGAGGCATTGGCCCGCGCAAGCCAGGCAATAGCCCGCGCAAGCGAGGGGTCGCAGATGTTTCGCAACATTTGCCATATCCTCGCCGAATGCACAGACGTCCCACTCACCTTCATTTCGCTGCTGGGGGCCGAGGGGGTGGAGATCACCGCGAGCGCCGGATCCGGACAGGCCTTTTTAACTGCCGACGCCGAGGGCATCCGAGGCCACGCCCTGGCGACCCTCCACAAGCGCGTGGGACACGCCGATAGCCCTTGCCTCTTCGAGAGCGCCGATCAGTGGCTGGAGGATGAAACGCTACGACACGAGGCCAGGATCCTTGGTCTCGTGTCGGCCCTCACGGTGCCGTGGACACACGAAGGCAGGGTCGCCGGCATCCTTGGCATAATCGCCGGCGAACGCGGGTTTTTTGACAACGACATGAGGCAGCTCATGGAGGCCCTTGGCAATGATATCGGCTTTGCCGTGGGCAACTATGAGCGCCGTCAGGAGCTTATGCGCCTGTCCCTCTACGACCCGCTGACCATGCTGCCCAACCGTGCCTATTTTGAGCGATCAACCCTGTCTGCCATGGCGCGCGCGGCGCGGTCTGGGCAAATATTGGCGCTCGGGGTCATGGATCTGGACGGCTTCAAGGAGTGGAACGACCTTCAAGGGCACGTCGCCGGCGATGCCCTCCTCAAGGCCGTCGCAAAGAAATTGCGCGAAGTCGTGCGTGAAAGCGAGGGCGCGGCGCGTCTCGGCGGCGATGAGTTTGGGCTGGCCGTCAGTATCGAGAATGCCGATGCCCTGGCGCCATTATCGGAACGGCTGCTCTCGGCCATCGTCCTGGCCGATCCGCAAGCGCATGTCACCGCAAGCGTCGGTTGGGGCCTTTGCACATCGGGCGCAACAAGCTATGAAACGCTGCTCATGCAGGCCGACGAAGCCCTGTATGCCGCCAAGGCCGCGGGGCGCAACACCTACCGTGTCTTTGGGGGCGACATCGCCGAGCGCCTCATGCGCAGGCTTGCCATCCATCAGCGCTTTCCGGATGCGCTGGCAG
>JAKARW010000099.1 GCA_021819125.1 Pseudomonadota bacterium
GTTCATCGTGAACCGGTGCTATTGAGGTGAGAGGAGTTATAGCCATGCGTAAAAAGAACCCAGTAGTGGCCGGTATCCAAGCCGGCTTTACCTTGATCGAGTTGATGGTCGTGATCGCGATCATCGGTATCTTGGCGGCCATCGCCATTCCCCAGTATGAAAAATACATCGTGACCTCCAAGGCCCAGGACGTGGCGCAGAACTTCCATGGCGCCATTACGGCTGCGACCAGCGCCGTGTCCGCGGCCCAGGCCGGCCAGTCCACGCTGATCGCGGCCACTGAAAAACAGGGTACGGCCGCTACGGCGCTCGTCCCGAGCGCGACCGTGGACACGCCGGTCTTAAGCTATACGGCGGGCGACCCCGCGGCGAGCGGCACGACAAACGCTTCGCCCATCAACTTTGCTTATATCGGCAGCTCCGGTACCGCAGTTGATACTACACCGACCGACTGCGGTGAGGTCGATGTCGTAGGGGAGAACCCACCTACGGGCATGAATACGGGCGCCTGGGTCGAGGCCGGCATCACGCAGCCGATCTTCATATCGGTCGGTGCGGGCACGACCTGCAACGGTGACATCACCCTCGGTCAGGATATCGTCAATGCGGTGGTTGGAGAAGGCTCTGGCGCTATCACAACTGGAACCGACGCCGCGGGTAATACCGTGCAAGCCTGTTTAAGCACCAACGCGTACTGCCAGGCCAACGCCGGCCCGAACGGTTCTGTGACCCCGTAAGGCGCAACATACAGGTGTTTTCAGGGGGGCGCGAGGTTGGCGCCCCCCTTTCTTTTTGTCGTTGCGAATTTGTCATGGGTACGCGGGCCATCTGGCCGCTGTCTTGGCAGAGGCCAGATATTCCCAAAGATCCGCCCTCTGCCATTCGATAAAGGTCGTGATTTCGAGGACCCCCCGTGCCTTCCCGCATCCGCACGGATAACGCATTCGGCCCGTTTGCGTGGTCGCCATGGTCGGCCTGCAAGACGGATGACGGCGAGTCTTGAGCGGACATGAGGGCGATAGGGGTTTTAGGATTTCACCTGTGCGGTAGGGTGCGCAAGGCGAGACTCATCGTGCCAAGACCGCGATCACACCGCGCCCCTGTACCCCAGGGCGCGGTCTTGCCTGATCATCCCTGTGGGTACTTTGGGCTGCCGATCGGCGGTAGGGCGTTAGAGGGCGGCCATCGGGGACGCCATCGCCAGGGTGTCCGCGATATCCGTGGGCAAAGAGACCCATTGGGTGATGATTTCGGTCTTGACGGCCTTGGCTTCGGGTCCGATCGTCTTCATGGGGCGTTCCCAGCCGGCGGTTACGAGCGCATCTGATGACCAACGTGATCCTTCATAAGTGCGAAGTGTCTTATGCTTTTGGTCCATACGCTCGTAGCGCCGCCTCCAGGGCAACCTAGCCCATGGGGATGCCGACGGTCGCGAACTCGCGCACAAACCGGCTGTAAAGGACAAGGTTCGCCGCAATATCAAATATCGCTCGGACGTTCGCGGAAATAACGGGATCGTTTGTGAGACGAAATGGCGACGCCGCGCTTGCTGAGTGCACGAATTGGTTGAATGTCCCCCCGCGTAACTTGTTGGATAGCCTATCGTGCGGTCCGATTCTTCGCCCAGCCACGACTTGTTTCTAAGTCGCGGGTCTCTATTCGTAGTATTTCGGGCGGGCTGTGTCTCCCATCAGAATTTTGTGGAGCATCGGAAAACCGGAATGCGGCTAAACCCCAAGGGGTCAAGAAAGGATCAGGATACCGGAGGCGGTGGTTGACAGAAGCGCTCCGCCATCGATGGGCCATGGGGCCTCGCGGCTCACCGATCCGCGAAGCCTTGCGCAACGTGGCCGGCCTTGCGGTATCTACGCGAGCGTGCCCGCCGTTACCCCCGGGCCGTGGCCGGGCCGTGGCCGTCACACGGCCGCCGCGTGGCTGTCACGGCGCGGCTTTCGGGGCCGAAGAAAATGCCTGCCACGCCATCCCGACGGGCCCCGCCAATCGTCCCGATCCCTTTGCTTTATAAGGAGATTTGCGCAAGTTGGCGGAGGCGGCCTGGCGTTTAGCATGAATCCTGCAAGGTCATGGTCCAAAGCCGGTCATGGTGAGCCGGCGCGCTGGGGCGTGGGGTTTATGGTCACGAAGGGCGGAAATCCGCGGAGGGGCGTGCGGGGTGCGGGCTTTACCTTGATCGAGGCGATGGTCGTGATCGCGATCCTCAGTGTCCTCGCGGCGATCGCCATCCCGGTGTATGAGCGTTACACCGCGGCGGCCAGGGCCCAGGATGTGGCCGAGGATTTCCATGCGGCGATCAGCGCGGTCACGGACGCGATCTCGGGCGCGCAGGCCGGCCAGGCCACCCTGATTGCCCTAAGCAACACGCAGGGGGTACCGGCGACACCCCCGGCCTCGGGGTCCGAGGCCCCTGTCCTGAATGATCGCTTGATGGACCCCGTGGCCTTTGCCACGACCGGCGGGGCCTCCCCCATCAATTTTGCCTATATCGGGTCGAGCGGTACCACGTTTACCGCGCCTACCTATTGCGGGGAAGTGGACATCGTGGGCGAAGGACCCAAGGCGCCGGAAACGGTTGCGGGTGCTTGGATCAATCCCGGCATCACCCGCTCCGTTTATCTCAGTGTCGGGGTGGGCCGTACCTGCGGGAACGATGCGACCCTGGGCCAGGACATCATCCATGCGATCGTGGCCAACGGGTCGAGCGCGCCCCTTCCCGTGACCGACAGTTCAGGGCATACCGTGAGCGCCTGTCTGTCGGGGGTGGCGGCCTGTTATGCCGAGGTGGGCTCCAACGGGTCCATTACGCCCTAGACTCCGCGCGCCTGACGGTAGGGCATGATGGCGTTGCCGGATGGGCGGCAGGCTCAGTCCGTGGGTATGCATCCCGCACTTCCTACGAATGCGCGATGCCAGCGTACTGAGATTCATGGGCCGCCCGCCCCATGGCCCCACCGCGATGACCGAGTCTTTTCTGATTATCGCTTTGCCCCAGATCCCGAGCCCGCGAAATAAGGCTTCTTGGGCGGTGGGGCGGGATGTTGATCCAGCCTTCGCCCCGGAAATTTCCGAATGGTGCGACACGCGCGCGATTCGTAGTATGGCGGCGTTGCGGACCGATCCGTGCGCCCGCAATCTGGTGATATAATGGGAGTATTTCGTCATGGGCGCGAACATGCTGGATACCTATACGCTCGTCAAGCGTCTGATCCAGGCCGGCATCCCCGAGGCGCAGGCCGAGGCGCACATGTCGGTGTTCCTGGATATGTCCGAGCGGGGATTCGCGACCAAGGGCGACATCGCAGAGCTTGGAAAACGAATAGATGATCTCGCAACTCATATTGCGGGCATGGAGCTACGCCTTTCTGGCGTTGAACGACGCCTTACCGCCGTAGAGACCCGTCTCTCCGACATGGATGGGCGCCTTACCGCCGTGGAGACCCGTCTCTCCGACATGGATGGGCGTCTTACCGCCGTGGAGGCGCGCCTTTCTGGCATGGAGATGCGCCTTTCCGGCATGGAGGCGCGCCTTTCTGGCATGGAGCTGCGCCTTTCTGGCATGGAGATGCGCTTGATGGTTCGGCTGGGCGGGCTCATCGTGGCGCTGATGTCCGCGGGTTTTGGGGTCCTGGAGTTCACGCTCGCGCACTGATCCCGTGGGTTGGGGCCGGGCGGGTGGTGGCCGGGCCTGGAGCGGCACCGGGTGCGCGGAATGCTACCCCCGTCATCCTTTGACGCAAATCTTCGTGTTGCTCCGACCCTTTCAGTGCCACGTTCAAAGCTGATACCGTTGTCCAAAGCTCGGACGTGGTCTGCTTATGAAACGGACGACGTCTGTCGGAGTCTTCAAGGCCGAGGTGGCGCGCCTGGAGGGCCTCCTGGATGCGCACGGGATCGCGTGGCGGGCCGTCGCGGGGGCCCGCGAGGGTGGCATGTCGCGCGGCGCGCACGAGAAGGTGGCGATTTTCCGGGGCTTTTCCATGTACGGAGCGACGTCTACGCGCTTCGTTGGGAACGTGCCGCGAGCGGCCGCTCGGGCTATGCGCCAACGAGTGGCGGTCCGGGATCCGCCGCACGCCGCAGGTGGCGTGTTCGGCCTGCGATCATCGTGAACTTGTACCGCTATCGGATGCCGTCCTTGACCGGCACCTGACCGGGCAATGTACGGTCGGTGTTTACCTGCTCTTTACGGACGAGAGCTGCGGCGGCTTGCGGCCGATTTCGATGAGGCGCGAGGGCGCGCGCCTTCGTCTCCGCCCGCAAGGCCGTGGATGTGCCGGTGGCCTTGGAGGTATCCCGCTCCGGGGCGGGCACGCATGCCTGGATCTTCCTCGAGGAGACGGTGCCGGTGCAAGACGCGTGGCACTCACCTGGGAGCGGCCCTCATTCGTAACGCCTGCGCCCATACCGGCCCGTTAAAGGTCAATTCGTATCATCGGCCGTTCCCGCATCAGGACACCCTGCTTAAAAGGCGGCTACGGCAACCTGATCGCG
>JAKARW010000037.1:0-14364 GCA_021819125.1 Pseudomonadota bacterium
CCACTATGTGGAGCTTATGCCAGAGCAGATGCCGGCGCATGTATTTTGCCCGCGCGCGTATGTCAGCACCGAGCATGATTTCGATTACTACACCTAAGGGAGTCCATGCAGAGGAAAGCAAGAGGCGAGGAATCGCGGATATCGGACGATCCACTCTGGTATAAGGACGCGGTTATCTACGAATTGCACGTACGCGCCTTTTTCGATGGCAACGGCGATGGCATCGGTGATTTCGCGGGCCTTACCGAGAAGCTCGATTATCTGCAGGACCTGGGCGTCGATACGGTGTGGGTCCTGCCTTTCTACCCGTCTCCCATGCGCGACGACGGGTATGACATCGCCGATTATCGCAATGTCCATCCCGACTACGGGACGCGCCGCGATTTCCTGCAGTTTGTGCGCGCCGCCCATGAACGGGGGCTTCGGGTCATCACCGAGCTTGTCATCAATCACACCTCCGACCAGCACCCGTGGTTTCAGGCGGCGCGTAAAGCTCTCCCAGGTTCGTCCAAGCGCAACTTTTATGTATGGAGCGATACCGCGAAGAAGTTCGAGGATACGCGCATCATATTTTCCGACAGCGAGAAATCGAACTGGGCGTGGGATGACACCGCTCGCGCCTACTATTGGCATCGCTTCTTTTCTCACCAACCGGACTTAAACCACAACAATCCGCATGTCGTGAAGGCGGTGGTGCGCATCATGGAGTTTTGGCTGGGTCTTGGCGTCGATGGCCTGCGGCTCGATGCCATCCCGTATCTGTGCGTGCGCGAGGGGACAAGCAACGAGAATCTGCCGGAGACCCACGCGGTCGTGCGCTATATGCGTTCGGTCATCGATCAGCGTTACACGCACCGCATGCTGCTTGCCGAGGCCAACCAGTGGCCGGAGGACGTGCGCGATTACTTCGGTGCGGGCGATGAGTGTCATATGGCCTATCACTTTCCGCTCATGCCGCGCATGTACATGGCCATCGCCCAGGAAGACCGGCATCCGATCGTCGAGATCATGAAGCAGACGCCGGACATCCCCGAGACCTGCCAGTGGGCGATCTTTCTGCGCAACCATGACGAGCTCACCTTGGAGATGGTCACGAATAAGGAGCGTGACTACATGTATCAGATGTACGCCGCCGACCAGAAGGCGCGCTTGAACCTCGGGATACGTCGGAGGCTTGCGCCGCTCATGGACAATGATTTCGATAAGATCCGGCTTATGAATAGCCTGCTTTTGTCGATGCCGGGATCGCCCATCATTTATTATGGCGACGAGATCGGCATGGGCGACAATATTTACCTCGGCGATCGCAATGGGGTGCGGACCCCCATGCAGTGGAGTCCAGACCGCAACGCCGGCTTCTCGCGCGCCGACCCCCAACGCCTGTTCCTGCCGCCGATCATGGATCCCATCTATGGTTATGGCGCGGTGAATGTCGAGGCGCAGACACGCGACCCTTCGTCGCTTCTTAACTGGACGCGGCGCATACTCGCGATCCGCAAAAGCACAAAGGTGTTCGGGCGCGGGGCGCTTACGTTCCTGGAGCCTGGCAACCGCAAGATCCTGGCCTATGTGCGCACTTATGGCGACGAGACGATCCTGTGCGTTGCCAATCTGGCGCGTTTTGCGCAGCCGGTCGAGCTCAATCTATCGGCCTACAAGGGGCGCGTGCCGATCGAGCTCATGGGGCGGACACCGTTTCCCCCGATCGGCGAGCTCCCTTATCTTTTGACCCTCCATGGCCATGGCTTTTATTGGTTTAGGCTTGCCGCGGGCGGAGAGGTCCCGGCCTGGCACGAGGAGCGCCTGCCCCCCGAGGAATTGCCGCTGCTGGTGCTGTTCGACGGATGGCGCAGCCTGTTTCGCGAGCGCGTCGTGCCATGGCGCATGGCCATGGCCGACCGGGTGCGCGAGCAGTGGGAGCAAGAGGCCCTGCCGCGGTTTGTGGTCGCGCAGCGCTGGTACGCCGAGAAGGGCACGGTCCCCGGACGGGTGGCCATGACCGAGACCGCGGAATGGGCGCGGCCCGGGGACGAGTTTTACTTTATGGTCGTGGATATCGCGGGGCCCGCGGAGGATGCGAGCGCGGCGCGGTATTTTCTGCCGGTGTCGCTCCTATGGGAGAGTGATAACGAGGCGCGCATGCGCGCGGTTTTGCCGCTTGCCATGGCCCGTGTTCGCCAGCAGGCGACACTTGGCATCTTGGGCGACGCCTTTGCCGATGACGACTTCTGTCGCGGCCTTGTCGCGGTGATGCGCCAGGGGCTTGCGTTTCCCGGCGAGAGTGGCGTCGTACAGGGGGTGGCGATAGGCGCCCTTGAGACGGAAGTGGCTGCAGACGACCCGGTCCGTCATCCTTATACGTATAGCACCAACACCGCGGTGGCCATCGGTGATCGGTTGTTCCTCAAGGGCTACCGGCGACTGCAAGAGGGGATCAATCCCGAGCTCGAGATGGGCCGGTTTTTGTGCGAGGTGGCCGGATTTCGCCATACCGTGCCGGTGCTCGGGACCCTCGAGTATCGGCCGAGCGCAGGCGGCGTCCTCACGCTTGCGCTGCTGCAGGGTTATGTCGAGAACCAGGGGGACGGCTGGGACTATACCCTGAACTATCTCGACAACCACCTCGAGCTCTGCCTGCATGGCGCGGCGCCAGAAGGCGACAGCGAGGAGGTGCATGGCGGCTATCTCGCGCGGGTGCGCACGCTTGCGGTGTGCACCGCACAGATGCATCAGGCCTTGGCGACGCCTCATGGCGATCCGGCGTTCGATCCCGAGCCGCTGGCCCCCGATGAGGGGGCGCGATGGGCGGCGGGGGTGCGCGCGGAGATGGAGGAGACCTTTGCGATGCTATCGGCGCGGCTGCTGAGCTTGCCGCCCGAGGCCCAAGGCGACGCCCGCGCCCTGCTCGCCGCGCGCGAGACGTGGCTTGCACGCGCGGCGCTCACGGTTCCGACCGCAGGCCAGAAGATCCGCTACCACGGGGACTACCATCTAGGCCAGGTCTTGCTCCAACAAAACGACTTTGTGATCACCGATTTCGAAGGCGAGCCTGGGCGGCCGCTTGCCGAGCGCCGGCGCAAACACACACCACTACGCGATGTCGCGGGCATGGTGCGGTCATTTAGCTACGCCCTCTAC
The DNA here is from genome assembly GCA_021819125.1 of Pseudomonadota bacterium. Taxonomy (GTDB): domain Bacteria; phylum Pseudomonadota; class Gammaproteobacteria; order Acidiferrobacterales; family Acidiferrobacteraceae; genus Acidiferrobacter. The sequence goes on from JAKARW010000037.1 coordinate 3,139, forward strand.
ACCGTTTTAGATCGTGTCACCGCCCGGGCGGCCGAACACAGGGCGCTGTTGCTGCCCCACGCGCGTGCCTGGGAACAGGCCACGGTCACGGCGTTTGTCGCCTCCTACGCCGCGGCCATGGATGGCACTGGCCTTTGGGGAAGTTTTGCCGAGGCGCAGGAGTGGTTGCAGCTCTTTGTCCTGGAGAAGGCCTTTTATGAGCTGCGTTACGAGATGAACAACCGCCCGCAAAGTATGGCGATCCCCCTCCAAGGCCTGTTGCAGGGCCTTGGGCGTGAGGCCGTGGCGCCGGATCCGCCGGGCGCGTAGATTCATAAAAGCGCCTGAGTCCGATCGCGCGCGGCGCAGTCGGGTGCACACGGAGCTTGGGCGATTCACGCAAAAAGGAGGATGACATCATGACTATCCTGCACGCGGCGCTTTCGTCCTTGCCGGCGATCGTCTGGCAGTGGCAGCGGTGGCTGCCGCCTATTTTGGTCGCGATCGCCATTCTCGGCGGCGGGTGGTTGGTGGCGCGGCTTGCGCGGATCATCGCCATGAAGGCGTTGCGCGCCATCAATTTCCCCGTCCTCACGGAGCGCGCCGGACTCGACGGGCTGCTCGCGGCCGGTGGCGCCGGGATCGACACCACGGGTCTCCTGGGGGCCTTGGTGGCGGCCTTCGTGGCTTTGATCGCCCTCGTATGGGCGCTCGATGTCGTGGGCCTTACGGTGACCGCCGGGCTCGCCACGCACGTCGCGCTTTATATCCCGCGTCTCATGGTGGCGCTGCTGGTCCTTACGGGCGGCCTGTACTTCGCGCGCTTCGTGGCGCAATCGGTGACGTCGTATGGGAGCGATCTTGGGCTCGCCGATGCTTCGCTCCTTGGGCGGCTTGCGCGCTCAGTCGTGATCGCGTTTGTGGTGCTCATGGTGTTAGACGAACTGCGCATAGGTCAGGGGCTCATACGCGACTCGTTTCTTATCCTGCTAGGCGGGGTGACGCTCGCCGCATCGCTTGCCTTTGGTCTGGGAGGCCGCCGCTGGGCGGCGCGTATGCTGGAGCATGATTGGCCGCGCGAGCGCCCGCCTGGTATCGGCGAAGGACCAGGTCGACGGTGAGGGCGGGGCGATGAGCGAAGAACACCGGACGACCGGATCACGGGCCTTCGGCCCCTATGCGGTCTGGCCCGGACGGCCCTACCCGCTGGGCGCCACCTGGGATGGGGAAGGCGTGAATTTCGCGCTGTTCTCCGAACATGCCGAGGGGGTCGAACTGTGTTTGTTCACCGAAGACGGCAGACACGAGACCGCGCGCATCAAGGTGCGCTGGCAGACCGACCAGGTGTGGCACTGCTACCTGCCGGAGGCGCGCCCGGGGTGGCTCTACGGTTACCGGGTCTATGGCCCCTACGATCCGCGCCACGGTCATCGTTTCAACGGCCACAAGCTGCTGCTCGATCCGTACGCCAAGGCCATCGTAGGCGAGTTGCGCTGGGCCAACGCGCATTTCGCCTACCGCGTGGGTCACAGGCTCGAGGACTTGTCATTCGATCGCGCCAATAACGCGCCATTCATGCCCAAATCGCGAGTCGTGGAATCGGCGTTTAGCTGGGGCGAGGATAGGCTTTTGCGCACGCCTTGGCATGACACCATCATCTATGAGCTCCACGTCAAGGGCTTTACCTGGCTGTATCCGCATCTGCCGCCAAACTTGCGCGGCACCTATGCGGGCCTGGGATCGGCACGCGTCATCGAATACCTGAAGTCGCTTGGGGTCACCGCAGTCGAGCTCATGCCGGTGCATGCGTTCGTCGACGACCGCCATTTGGTCGAGCGGGGGCAGCGCAACTACTGGGGCTACAATTCGATCGGATTCTTTGCGCCCGATGCGCGCTATTTAGCAAGCGGCGAGATATCCGAGTTCAAGACCATGGTGAAGGCGTTTCACTCAAATGGGATAGAGGTCATCCTCGATGTCGTGTACAACCACACGGCCGAGGGCAACCACTTGGGCCCGACGCTGTCTTTCAGGGGCATAGACAACCTCTCCTATTACCGGTTATCGCCCGAGGATCCACGCTACTACATGGATTTCACGGGCTGTGGCAATACCCTGAACATGCTCCATCCGCGCGTCTTGCAGCTCATCATGGATTCGCTGCGCTATTGGGTCCTCGATATGCATGTCGACGGTTTTCGTTTCGACCTCGCCTCGACCTTGGCGCGTGAGTTGCACGATGTGAACCGGCTGTCGGCGTTCTTCGATATCATCCATCAGGATCCGGTGCTCTCGCAGGTAAAACTCATCGCTGAACCCTGGGACCTTGGTGAAGGCGGGTATCAGGTCGGCAATTTCCCGGTCGGGTGGACGGAGTGGAACGGCAAGTATCGCGACGTGGTGCGCGCTTACTGGAAGGGGGAGGGCGGGGTCATAGGCGAACTCGCCTACCGATTGACGGGCTCGAGCGATCTCTATGGGCATGGCGGCCGCAACCCCTATGCCTCGATCAATTTCGTGACCGCGCACGACGGCTTTACGCTCGAAGATCTCGTCAGTTACAACGACAAGCATAACGAGGCCAACGGCGAGGATAACCGCGACGGAACCGATGCCAATCTGTCTTGGAATTGCGGCGTCGAGGGCCCCACCGACGATCCCGCCATACGCGCCCTGCGCGCGCGCCAAAAGCGCAACATCATGGCCACCCTATTGCTGTCGCAGGGGGTACCCATGATCCTCGCCGGTGACGAGATCGGGCGCACGCAACGCGGTAACAACAATGCCTATTGTCATGACGATGCGACGAATTGGGTGAACTGGGAACTGACACCGGAGGATCAGGAGTTTTTGCGTTTCGTCCAGCACGTGATCCGTATCAAGCAACGCCACAAGGTGTTCCGCCGTCGCTCGTTTTTTCAGGGCCGACGCATTCACGGCCGCGATATCAAGGACATCACCTGGTTGAAGCCCGATGCCACCGAGATGAACGATGAGGAGTGGCAGCAGAGTTATGCCCGCTGTCTTGGACTGTTTCTGGCCGGCCAAGGGCTGGAAGAGTTCGATGACAAGGGGCGCATGATCGAGGATGTCGATTTCCTGTGGCTATTGAACGCGCATCACGAAGAGATCCCGTTTGCGCTGCCCCCCTACAAGACCCAGGGGTGGCAGGTGGATATCGACACCAGCTACAGCGCGCCGGCTAAGGCCACGGGGGCTGTGATCACAAGCGGCGTCTATCCCCTGCAGGGGCGCTCCTTGGTACTGTTGCGCGCGGCCGGCTCGGATCGCGGCGCGGGGGGCTCGAACCGTGAGTTTAAGGCGTAAGGCCGAGGAGGTGTCGTGACAGCCCATGAGGACGAAAACCGTGCCGCGGGCGCAAGACGTCACGCGTCACTTGGTTTTGGGGCCGAGTGTGGCGAGGATGGGGTGCGGTTTTGCCTATGGGCGCCGGCGGCGCGTGAGGTCGATGTCATCCTGGAAGAAAACGGGGCGGTGATCCCCATGGACGCCGTGAACGGCGGTTGGTTCAAGGTCGTGACCGCGCAGGCGCATCCTGGGAGCCTGTATCGTTACCGCATCGATGGCGGTGTGCAAGTCCCGGACCCGGCGTCGCGCTTTCAGCCGCAAGACGTGCATGGCCCAAGCGAGGTGGTGAATCCGCGGGCCTTTGTGTGGCGTGATGACAGCTGGCGCGGGCGCCCATGGGGCGAAGTGGTGATCTACGAGCTGCATGTCGGCGCGTTTAGTCCCGAGGGCACCTATGCGGGCGCCATGGCGCTTTTGCCGCGGCTTACATCGCTTGGCGTGACGGCCATAGAGCTTATGCCGCTTGCCGATTTCCCAGGACGCGCCAACTGGGGTTATGACGGGGTGTTGCCCTTTGCCCCCGACAGCCGTTATGGCCGCCCCGAGGATCTCAAGGCCTTGATCGCCGCCGCTCATAATCTCGGGCTCATGGTGTTCGTCGATGTCGTGTATAACCACTTCGGGCCGGAGGGTAACTATCTCGGCGTCTATGCCCCGCAGTTTTTCACATCGCGCCATCATACGCCGTGGGGTGATGCGATAAACTTCGACGGGCCGGACAGCGCGGCGGTTCGCGCCTACTTCATGGCCAATGCCCGTTACTGGCTTCAAGAGTACCATTGCGACGGTCTGCGTTTCGATGCCGTGCATGCCATCGTCGACGATTCGCCCCAATCGATATTGACCGCCATCGCCGAGGCGGTAGCGCCGTTGCGCGCTCACGGGCGCTACATCCATCTCATCTTGGAAAATGAGAATAACGAGGCGCGCCATCTCATGGGCGGTGATGGGCTTCAAGGATTTACTGCGCAATGGAACGATGATATCCACCATGTGCTGCATGTATTGTTGACGGGCGAAGCCGATGGCTACTACGCGGATTACACAAACGATCCGGCGCTTATGCTCGGCCGCTGCCTGACCGAGGGCTTTGCCTACCAGGGGGAGTGGTCTTCGGTCCGTCAGGGGCCGCGCGGCGAATCGACGCGCGGGCTTTCGCCCATGGCGTTCGTGAACTTTCTGCAAAACCATGATCAGATCGGCAACCGCGCATTCGGGGAACGCATAACAGCGCTTGCGCCGCCTGCGGCCGTGCGCGCGGCCACCGCGGTGCTTTTGCTTGCGCCCTCGCCGCCTCTGCTATTCATGGGTCAGGAGTTTGCCTCTCGCCGGCCGTTTTTGTTTTTTTGCGACTTTGAGCAAGAGCTTGGGCGCGCCGTAACGAAAGGGCGGCGCCGGGAATTCGCGCGTTTCCCGCAGTTTTCCGATGAATCGCGCCGCGCGCGCATTCCTGACCCCAATAGCCCCGCCACGTTTGCAAAAAGTGCGCTCGACTGGAGCGAGGCCGAGCGTTTGCCGGGCCGGGATTGGATGACGTTCCATCGCGAGCTGCTTGCCACCCGCGCCCGCCATATCGCCGGACGGCTGGTGGCAGGCGCTGTGCGTGCCGAGGGCTTGACACGCTTTGGGGCGCGCGGCCTCACCGTGACCTGGCGCTTGGCAGACGGCGCGCGACTGCGGCTTTGCGCGAACCTCGGAGCGGCCGAGGAAACCGTCTTTTATCGGCTGCCTCCCGCGCCTATGACTTTGTATGAGACGCGCGCCCCGATGGGTGAAGGACAACTGGGTCCCTGGGAGGTCCGCTTTGGCTTGTGGCCGGCGGGAGCCGATACCGTGGTGGATGACCCGTGAACCGCGGCCAAGATGCGTCGTTTAAGGCGCTGTCAGCCCATAAGCGGCCCCATGATGGGCGCACGCCGTGCGCGACCTACCGCTGGCAGTTTCATAAAGGCTTTGGTTTTCGTGATGCCGCGCGCCACATTTCCTATTTGGCCGACCTTGGGATCAGCCATTGTTACGCCTCGCCGTATCTCAAGGCCCATGCGGGCAGCAATCACGGCTACGATATCGTCGATCACGCGCACGTCAATCCCGAGGTCGGCACAAAAGCCGAGCGCGAGGCTTTTATGGAGGCGCTTCGCACCCATGGGCTTTATCAGATCCTTGACGTCGTCCCCAATCACATGCGCGTCGATGATCCGGAAAACCGCCTGTGGTGGGATGTGCTGGCATTCGGCCGTCGGTCGCGGTTTGCGCATTATTTCGATATCGACTGGGTGACGCCAGAGCGGCCCTATGAGGACAAGCTTGTCATCCCGATTTTGGGCGGACCTTATGGCGAGGTCCTGGAGTCCGGGGACATCGTCCTTGATTTCGATGCCGGCCGTGGCGGATTTATCGTGCGCTATTATGATCACCTGCTGCCGCTAAGTCCTAAGACCCATCCGCAGCTTTTGGCGGAGGTCGCGCAGTCGCTCGAAGGCCTAGGCCCCGATGATGAGCCGATCAATCGTGAGATATCGGATCTCATCGCGCTTTTTGAGCGGGCCGGGGGCGGCGCCGCGGATGGCGCAAGGCTTGCCGAGGCGGCCGGCCTTGTCGCAGAGGGCGCCGCGCGCATGGGTGCCTGGGTTGCCGGGCATGCCCGGTGTGCCGTGGCCTTGGAGCGGGTGCTCGCGCGCTATAACGGGGGCGAGGGCGAGGGCGCGCACCGCTATGACGCCTTGCATGCGCTCCTCGAACAGCAGTCCTACCGCCTGACGTTCTGGCGTGTGGCCGGATACGAGATCAATTACCGGCGCTTCTTTGACATCAATGAGCTTGCGGCATTGCGCATGGAAGACCCCGAGGTGTTCGCGGCGACGCATGACCTCATCGGCCGTTGGATCGCGGCCGGTGATGTCGCGGGGCTTAGGATCGATCATCCAGACGGCCTGCGCGATCCGCGCGGCTATTGCGCGAGGCTCCAGGACTGGGCGCGTGAGCGGCAGGGAAGCAGGTCGGCGACATCAATTGAGGGAAACCCCTATCCCTTGTATGTAGTGGTGGAGAAGATCCTTGGGGCCGACGAGTCGCTGCCCGTAGATTGGGCGGTGAATGGCACGACCGGCTACGATTTCACGCGTCTTGTAAGCGGCGTGCTCGTGGATGCCGATGGAAAGGCCGGCATAGACGCCGCGTATGAGGCGTTCGTGGGCGCGCCCGATGACTACCAAGGCCTGCTCTACGAGTGCAAGGCGCTCATCATGCACACGACCCTCGGCAGCGAAATCCATGCCCTGGGGCTTGCGCTCGACCGCATCGCCGAGCGTGACCGGCGCACGCGCGATCTTACGCTGTCGGCGCAGCGGACCGCGCTTTTTGAGATCGTGGCGTGCTTTCCCGTGTACCGGACCTATGTGACCGCAGATGGCGTGAGTGCCGCCGATCGCGCGGTGATCGATGCCGCTTGTGCGCAGGCCAAGGGGCGCAATCCGCTCGTGGAGTCGGCGGCCGTCGATTTCATTTGTGACCTGTTACGGCTCGAGGGTCTAGACGGGCGCGCCCCCGAGGAGCGCCAGGAAATCCTGGAGTTCGTGGCGGCGTTTCAGCAGTACACGAGCCCGGTCATGGCCAAGGGCCTCGAGGACACGCTTTTCTACCGCTATAACCGCCTCGTGTCCTTGAACGAAGTCGGCGGCGACCCGTCGCGGTTTGCGCTGTCGCTTAGCGACTTTCATAAGGCCAATAGCGAGCGCTTGCGCTACTATCCCGAAACATTGCTTGCGACTTCCACCCACGACAGCAAACGCAGCGAGGATGTGCGCGCGCGCCTGCATGTCCTCTCCGAGATCCCGCAGTCGTGGGGCGAGCATAGCCTGTGGCTGAAGGCGTGTCATGCGGCCTTCAAGGGGCAAGACGGGGCCGCGCCGTCGGTGCGCGACGAGTATCTCTTGTATCAGACCCTGATCGGCATCTGGCCGCTCACGGATACCCCCGAGGCGTGGGGCGGCATGCGCGAGCGCCTCAAAGATTATGCGTTGAAGGCCGCGCGCGAGGCCAAGGGCGAGACGAGCTGGGTGAGGCCTGTCAGCGAGTACGAGGATGCCCTCACGGCGTTCGTGGACGCCGTCACCGATTGGGCGCGTAACGGCGAGACCCTCGCGGCGCTCGCGGCATTCGTCGCCCCGATAGCGCGCGCCGGGCTTATGACGGCGCTCAGTCAGGTGGCGCTGAAGCTCACCGTGCCCGGGATTCCGGATTTCTACCAGGGGACCGAGCTGTGGGATTTTCACCTCGTGGACCCGGACAACAGGGGGCCTGTGGATTATGGATTGCGCGCGCGGATGTTGGCCGAGGTGGCGCGGTTCGACGAGGAGGACGCCGCAGGACGCGCAGCCTTGCTGGGCGCATGGCTTGTGCGCCCCGAGGACGGGTATGTGAAGTTGCATTTGACACGCCGTCTCTTACATGTGCGGCGCGCCTATCCCCGGCTCTTTGCCGAGGGACGCTATGAGCCCCTGGAGGCTCAGGGGCCGCGCGCCCGCCATCTCGTGGGATTTGCCCGCCGCTTCGAGGACGTGACGATGCTCGTGATCGTCCCGCGCCATTACTGGGCGCTCACGCAAGGCGGCCGGCGCCTGCCCCTGGGGCGCGCGGTCTGGGACGAGACACGCCTCTCGCTGCCCGCGGGTGTTGCGGCCTCATCATGGCGCGATGTCTTGACAGGCGAGCGTGTGGCGTCGCACGCCCCCCACGCCGGGTCCTTGGAGGTCGCCGCGGCCTTGGCGCGCTTCCCCATTGCGGTCCTGATCGCATCCGGGGCCGCCGCGGCGGCCATGGATGAGGGTCTTTAAGGTACGGGGCGGTCTCGTGATACCCTTAACCGCTTTAGCGGGTTGAGAGTGTCACAGGTCCCCAAAGCTTTCGAGATAAGAGGCGCGCGGTCTATGGCCAAGCAGTACGAGAATATCCCTGAGCGCTGGGCGCGCTTCATCACCGAACAGCAGATCTTTTTCGTGGCCACCGCCACCTGCGACTCGCGCGTCAATATCTCGCCCAAGGGGCTCGATACCCTGCGCATCCTCGACCCCAATCGCGTCGCGTGGTTGAACCTCACAGGCAGCGGCAACGAGTCCGCGGCCCATGTGAAGACAGACCGGCGCATGACCTTGATGTTCTGCGCGTTTAGCGGCGAGCCCGTCATCCTACGACTCTACGGGACCGCGCGCGTCCTCCACCCGGGCGATGCCGACTGGCCGGCGCTTGCGGCGCTCTTTGCACCGCTGCCCGGCGCCCGTCAGATCTTTGATGTCGCGATCGATCTCGTGCAGACCTCGTGCGGTTTCGGGGTGCCGTATTTCGACTTCGCCGGCGACCGGCCGGACCTGCGTGCCTGGACCGAGAAGAAGGGCGAGGAGGGCGTGCGCCGGTATTGGCGGGAGCGCAATGCCGTCAGCATTGACGGCCTTAAGACCGGGATCGACGACAAGAACCGGTCTTGAATTCGTGACGCCTTTCCAGACTTTTGGTCGAACGCGGTGGCGTCCTACGCGCACCAAGGCATGAATGGCGATAGATGCGACCTATGCCCGAGACACGGACCTAAACAATACAATTTTGACATAATCTTCGGTCGCTTCAAAGCGAGGTTCGATACCATTGGCCTCGCGCATCAAAGGGATAATTTTGTTGCGTACACCCATGCCTCGTGCGTCTACGTAGCCATAATCACGCAGCACTTCCACGATGATCGGATTGCGCGGCGAGCGTTGGCCGGCCAGCATTTTCTCGATGGTCATGGAGTTCTGTAAGGCGCCTGGACTTACAATTTCGAGCCGGTCGGCATATGCCACGATCTCGACTTCCAGTGGACGCGTCCAGTCTCGATGTGCCAGCGCGTTTATGATGGCTTCGCGTAATGCCTGGGGAGGATAGTGCCAAGTCCGTTGCCGGCGCAGGCCGTCCGCCAACGTCGCACCTTCGATAGTGATGAATGGCCGCATCCGGTCCATCAAAGTTTCGATCAAGCCACGCTCAATGAGTTCGCTGGCATCGCTCTGCCGCCCGAAGCGGCCGACCAGGGGACCGTCGAGTGTTGTATCATCAAGCGCCTGATAGCTTTTGTCGGTGCCGTTGAAAGCCATCCAGCGGACGCCTGCTTGACGGAGAAAGCGACGCGGCGTGCGACTGAACAGCACCAATCCGGCGATCGTGCAGACCGGTGCAGGAACGCCCGTATCCGCCATGAACCCAAGGCCTATCATGCGGCGCTGCCACGCATCGTCCGTTGCGGGCAGTTGACGGTCGCCGGCCAGTGCCAACAGGTAGTCCTGCAAGCGCTCGCGGTCGAGTGCGTCAAAGGCGGCACCCGACACCGGCAGCATCTCGCTGTGTAACATGCCGCCACTTTCGAATAACCGCGCCTGCTGCTCACGGGTCGCCAGGCGTGAAGTGCTGCCCACGCGCACATAGATATCTTCGCGGTTGTTGTGCCGCAGGACATACGGCTTTGCCGTACCCATCGCGATCGAGACCACGGCGACACGCTTGCCATCTTCAACCGTAATGACCTCGTAGAATGGCAGCAGCATCGGGTGCACGTAACGGCCAAAGACCGTATCCATTACCCAGGTTTCCAGATCGTCGCGCTGGATGCCAGAGATCGTACCGTCGTCTTCGACGCCAAGAAGCACCATGCCACCGCGCAGGTTTGCCATCGCGACGATTTCCTTGGCGAGCTGTTCGGGCCGGATGTCATCGCGCTTGAACTCGACACCCGAGTTCTCAGCGTTCGCGATGGTTTCCAATAGCTCTGTTTTCAGCATCATTGCCTTCTCTTTCTAGAAACCATACGTTTCCTTAGCGCCGGGAGAACGCCTCCCGAGGTCGCCTTCCAGAATCCCGGCCGCGCGCTCGCAAATCGCGGGCACGTCGATAAAGCCCTGTGCCTCAACAGGCATTTGCGTGCGCGCATCGGACACAGAGAAAATACCGATCCATTCCGCGTCGCCGAACACCGGAATGTTCACATTGTGCGTCGTGAACAAAAACCGGCGCTCTGTCTTCACGCCACGCCGTTGCCTCACGATCCGCTCGGTAATAAACGCGTTGTCCAGGTTGTCCTCTGGCTCAACCGTGATGAGCGGCGTCTTCATTATTGCGCCTCTTGGAGCGCCGCGCGCGATCCGCCACCGGCATCTTTAGACCCTTGCGCGACAGATTGTCCACCGCCTTGCACACCAGCCACGCCATACTCACATCCTCGCGCAAGGCAATCGTTTGCGGCGCGTCAAGCGGCCGCCTGGGCCGAATCACGGTCACTCGCTTGATTTCGGCGTCAACGGAGCGGGTCATGGTTATGAGCATCAACTCGCCGCTAAGTGACTTAAATAATACTGCAATGGGTCGAGTCTAGCGAAGGCCTCATCCCCTTCAAGGAGAATCTTGAATGCGCTGGGCCGCCCGTGCGCAGGCGCGCGGGCTCGCGGGTTGCATCTTACGCTTCGCGCAAAATTCCGGCCATTGAGCTTACGTCCTCAGGCCGGCGCGCTTTCGTTACCGGCCCAGGGACGGGGGTAGGCCCGCGGTCTTTGGTTTCTTCCCCCTATCATGGCGTTCCTGTCAGCAAGCGCGGCGGGCCGATGGCGTTGGCGGGCCTGGCTTTCGACGGTTTGCCGCGGGTGCGTGACGTGGGCGGGGGCGATCGTTTGGGGGCCTCGGCGGATCCTTGAGGCGGCGCCTCGGAGGGAGACCGGAGGTTGCTGCACATTACGGCCTTCACCGCCGGCCTTAGAGTTCAGGTGCCGCGGGAATTCCCACTTGGGGGATGGGCGCCCATGGCCCTAGACATCCCCTGGTGTCTCGGCGAGACCATCGATGCCGGTCCATCCCTCTCGG
>JAKARW010000037.1:14464-21159 GCA_021819125.1 Pseudomonadota bacterium
ACGGCCTTCACCGCCGGCCTTAGAGTTCAGGTGCCGCGGGAATTCCCACTTGGGGGATGGGCGCCCATGGCCCTAGACATCCCCTGGTGTCTCGGCGAGACCATCGATGCCGGTCCATCCCTCTCGGCCTGTCGCCGTCCCTTATGCCCCAGGCACCCACGACACCTCTCCGGGACGGGTTTTTAAGACCCACGCCCCGTTCATGGGGCTGCAAGGCGACCTGTCACCGACCGCGTGTGGACCGGCTCAAGCGAGGGCCGCGCGCGCCGATGACAAAAATAGGCTTGGCGTTTTGCGATTTCGCATATTATTATATGCCAAGATGATGTATAGGGGCCCGCCGCATCGGGGTGCCTATCGTTAAGCCCAGGGAAATGCGCGGGAGGCATGAAATGCAGGCTAGGCGGTACGATACGATTGCACGCAGGGTCGGGTATCTCGCCCGTTCCCTGGTTCCTCTGTCCCTGCTGTTTCTTTCCGGTTGTTCCGCTCATGGCCTTTCCCGACAGTTCCTTCTATTCCGACCCGCGGGGCCGTTATCGGCGGCCGATCTGCGATTTACGATCCTCGATGTCGCGGTCATGCTCGGTATCATCATCCCCACGGCGGTCATGACCACCTACTTCTTGCTCCGCTACCGCAAGACCCGCGCGAGCGCCGCCTACGACCCCCACTGGTCTCATTCAAACCTCATAGAGATCGTGGTGTGGACGATCCCAGTCCTTACCGTGGCATTGCTCGGTTATGAGTCCTATAAAGGGACCTACGCGGTCAACCCCTATGATCCGCGCATGATCAAGACCGCAGCCCCCGGGCGCGCGCCGCTCGCGGTCGATGTCATCACGACCGACTGGCAATGGCTCTTTATCTACCCCCAGCAACATATCGCCATCGCCAACAAGCTCGTGATTCCGCGTGGCACGCCGGTGGTATTCCGCATGACCTCGGCTACGGTCGTGAACGACTTTTTCATACCAAACCTCTCGGGCATGATCGACGTCATGCCGGGCATGCGCACAAAGCAGGTGCTGGTGGCCGACAAGACCGGCCAATACAAAGGGTATTCCGCGAATTTTAGCGGCAGCGGTTTCTCGTGGATGGGTTTTCGGACGCATGTGGTGAGCCGCTCTGGCTTCACGCGCTGGGCGCAGGCGATGGAGAAGTCCCCGCGGCACTTGGATTATGCGCAGTTCAACGTATTTGCCAAACCCACGACGAATACCGATGGCAAGACCTACGCGTTTTCGCAGGTCCATGCGCGCCTCTTTGATCAGGTGATCAAGGGGGTGCTCGCGGGCAAGGTCTATACCACGCGTCTGCCGCCGCCCGGGGCGGCTTAAGGCCCCGGCGCGCGACTTCACGCCCATGGGTCGGTAGGTATTTTTCGCTTATAAAGAGGAGTGGCCGAATGATGGTGAATGTGCAAGGACCCTGGAGCCCGCTTATCGGGCGGTTGTCGCTCGGGGCCATCCCGGACAACCCGATTATCGCCGGCGCCTTCTTGTTTTCGGCCGTGCTCGGGGTGGTCATCCTTGGTTATCTGACATTCGGACACAAGTGGGGTTATCTGTGGCGTGAGTGGCTGACCACAGTCGATCACAAGAAGATCGGGGTCATGTACATCCTGATCGGGCTTGTGATGCTGTTTCGTGGCTTCATCGACGCCGTCATGATGCGTACCCAGCAGGTTCTGGCCGATGGGCCGCATTCACCGGGTTTTCTTGGGGCCGCGCACGGCTATCTTCTGCCCTACCACTTCGACCAGATCTATAGCGCGCACGGGACGATCATGATCCTGTTTGCCGCGACCCCGATCCTCGTGGGCCTCATGAACATCATCGTGCCGTTGCAGATCGGCGCGCGCGACATGGCCTTTCCCTACCTCAATGCCCTGGGGTTATGGCTGACCGCGGTGGGCGCGGCGCTGATCATGCTGTCGCTGTTTCTCGGGGATTTCTCGCATGCCGGATGGGTCGGACTTACGCCCTTGACGGAGATGGCCTATAGCCCCGGGGTCGGCGTCGACTACTGGATATGGGCGATCCAGATAGCGAGCGTGGGCACGACGCTCGGCGCCGCCAATCTGATCGCCACCATCATCAAGATGCGCGCCCCGGGCATGACCTGGTCGCGGTTGCCGATCTTTACCTGGACTTCGCTTAGCACCAATATCATTGCGCTCACCTCGTTTCCGGTCTTAGGCGTGGCGCTTGGCCTGCTGGGCGCCGACCGCTACTTCGGGACGCACTTTTTTACCGCAGGACTTGGCGGCAACCTCATGTTGTATGCCGATCTCTTCTGGATTTGGGGTCACCCGGAGGTGTACTTCGTGATCCTGCCGGCCTTTGGCATGATGTCGGAGATCATTCCGACCTTCGCCGAGAAGCCGCTTTTTGGTTACGCGACCATGGTGGCGGCGAGCTTTGCCATCGCCGGGGTGTCGTGGTCGGTGTGGTTGCATCACTTCTTTACCATGGGCGCCGGGCCTAGCGTCAACACCTTTTTTAGTATCGCCACCATGATCGTGGGCATTCCGACGGGCGTTAAGGTCTTCAACTGGGCGTTCACGGTCTATCACGGGCGCAGCCGCTTTGAGACACCGATGCTATGGGCGGTGGGCGCTCTTTTCATGCTGCTCTTGGGCGGTCTTACAGGCATGATGCTGGCGATGCCGCCTATCAACTACAGCGTTCATAACAGCGTGTTCGTGGTGGCGCATTTCCATACCATGTTGATGGTGGTGATCTACGGCATCATGGGTGCGGTGGCCTACTGGTTCCCGAAGGTGTTTGGTTTTAAGCTTGATGAACCACTCGGCAAACGCTTCTTCTGGTTCTTCACGGCCGGCACGATCATGGTGTTCATCCCCATGTATACATCGGGCTTCATGGGCATGACCCGGCGCCTGGATTATATTGCGAATCCGGCCTTGCTGCCCTTTGAGATCGCAGAGGAGATCGGCATAGGGTTGTACGTCGTGTCGGTCTATTACTTCGTGCGCCAGCTTTTCGTGAGCGTGCGGGATCGCGCGAGCCATCGCGTGGGCGCCGACGCCTGGGGGAGCGCGCGCACGCTCGAGTGGCTTACGCCTTCGCCGGTGCCATTTTACAACTACGCCGTGACCCCGCGCGTGCATGCCCGCGATGAGCTCGTATGGCGCCGCGAGCAGGGGCTGGAGGCGGCGACGGCCGCGCATTACGAGGACATCCTCATGCCGAAGAACACGCCGGTGCCGCTTGTGATCGGCGCGTTTGCCATGACGCTTGGTTTTGGACTCGTATGGCGGATATGGTGGCTCACCGACGCATCCTTCTTAGGGATCATTTTGACTGTGATCGCACGCTCCTTTGTGCGCGACACGGATTATGTGGTGAGAGCAGGCGAGGTGCGAAAGATCGAACAGGGCTTGCGCGGCAACACGCCCGGGACAGGGGGAGACGGGACGCAGGGCGGGGTGGGTGTGTGGCGCCCGCAGGAGTCGGGGTCTTAAGTCTTTAAGGCGGGGCAGTGTGCGATCACGGTTTGGGAAAGGGCGAGGATAAATGATGGCAACACCAAGCGGTGGCATGGATGTAGCGGCAGATGGCCTGTGGGAGGCCCATTATCATCATGACGCGATAGCGACGCGCACGCTCGGCTTTTGGCTCTACATGCTAAGCGACGCGATGATCTTCGCGGGTCTATTTGCGGCCTACGGGGTCTTGAGTCATCACTACAACGCCGCAGGGGGACCCACCCTCCATACCCTGGTGCAGCCCTTGTCAGCCTATGGCGAGACCCTGGCGGTGTTTGCGAGCGTGCTCGCTTACGGCGGCGCGATGGTGGCGTTAAAAAACCATAGCCGCACCGGGGTGCTGTTTGGTCTGGGCGCGGCGTTTATCTTGGGCGCGGTGTTTTTGGGGCTCGAGCTACGGGATTTCGCGCAGCTCTTTCAGGCCGGCATCTACCCGCAAGACAGCGGCTATCTGTCGGCCTTTTTCGCGTTGGTCATGACCCATGGCCTGCATATGGTCTTCGGGCTTTTGTGGATGGCGGTCCTGTTTGTTCAGGTGGCCACTCAGGGCTTTACCGACAAGACCGTCTATCGGCTCTTGAACTTGAAGCTTTTCTGGCACTTTCAGGCCATCCTCTGGGTCCTGATATTCACCTTTGTCGATATGCGAGGCGTGCTGTAATGGCTCACGATGACCATGATCCCTTGAATCATCCCGAGGTCCGGGTGGCAAGCGGCCGGGCTTACGCGGCGGCATTCCTGATCGCGATGGCCCTCATGACGGTCTCGCTGTACGTCGCCCGACACCCGGCGGTCGCGCCCCATCCCATGCTTGTCTTATCCGGCGTTGCGGCCTTCGTGGTCGCAGTCCAACTTCTCTTGTTGCTTAAGCTCGATTTTTCGTCGACGCAGATCTGGACCTCGGTGACATTCGCGCTCGCCTTCCCGCTGTTTGTGATCGCAGTCGGGCTTAGTCTGTGGATGTTCCATTCCCTGGATGCGCGCACCATGCTCATGGGGCTTATGCGCTAAAGGGGGATCACGGGCATCGCCGAAGGCGTCCGCGAGCGCGCGGGGGTGTTGGTTTAATATCTCTCTTGCGGTATTGTCCGCGTGCAGCCCCGGTGGGCCGACGAGGAGGGTATGGAACAGAAAGATTCCGAGCACCATGTGGTGCAAGGCGAGGTCACGACCGCGGTCCGGGTCGCCAACGTATTCATCGCGGGGCTGATTTTCGTGGCTATAGCCGCCGGCATATGGCGCGGCGCCACGTCGGTGGCCCAGGCGCGCGAGGCCTGGGTCCAGGCGCTCATGCTTACCCAGGTGCTGTTTGCCATCGCCATCATTCTCTTGGGGAGTCTCGTCGAGGGGTTTGGGTTTGGGTTGTCCCTGGGGACGCGCTGGCCGTACACGCGCAATATCGTGACGCTTTTGGTGCGTGGGGATCCGGAGGCCGCCCATAGGTTGGTGGCCACGACGCTCGGCCTGATCGGGGTGGCGCTGGTGGTCCTGCATCCCGACGCCGCGACTATTACCGGGCTTTCGCTGATCGTCGCCACCGCGCTTTTTGGGATGGGGACCTTGCATGTGCTGGCCGGCCGGGCGCCGGCGTTTGTGCATGGCACGCATGGGCTTTTGGCCTATAGCGTGCTTTTGGCCTATCTGGTGGGGCTGCGTTATCCGAATATCCATTTCCTGCAGTACCTCGACGCCAATATCGCTTTGCATGCCGTGCTTCTCGCGATCTTCCTTGGCGGCATGACGACCGGCCAGAGGGGTTTTGGCCTGCCGATAGAGCCGTTTGTCGCGCCCCGGGGCGCCTCGCAGTGGACGGTTGCGACTCACATTTTCGCGGCGTTGCTGGTCGTGGGTACGCTGGGATGGATGATGCCCGCCTATCCCGTGGCGTTTTATCTCGCGGTCGCGCAGTTCGCGGTCGGGTTTTTGCTTTTCCACGGCGTCACCCTGCGCCCCAAGGCCCCGGGGGCGATCGTCGTGTTTCATCAAGCCATGGTGCTCGCCATCACACTTGCGATCGTGTTGAGCTGGCAGCTCTAGAGGGCCCACGCGGCCGCCGCAGGCAGGAGGAATCATGACAGCGAAGGTGATCAAGGCGCCGGCGGCGCAGGTGAGAGGTGCGGCCGCGATGGCCATGGTGCGCGATCTGTTGGTGCTCGCCAAGGCGCGCGTGGTATCACTGCTGGTGTTCACCGGGGCGGTCGGCGCGGTCTTGGCCCCGGACTTTTCGCGGCACCTCCTTGCCGCCGGCGCCGGGCTTTTGGGTATCGCGCTTGCAGGCGGCGCCGGGGGCGTCATCAATCAGCTGATCGAGCCGTCCCTGGACCAACATATGCGCCGCACCCGCAGCCGGCCGCTTGCGGTGGGCCGGATCTCGCGCCGCCACGCCGTGATCTTTGCCGGCGCGCTTTTTGCCGCCGCGGTGTTCGTCTTGCTCGCGGCCACGAATCTCTGGACGCTTGCCTTCACGCTCATCGGCACCCTCGGTTATGGAGTCATCTACACCGTCTACCTGAAGCCCAACACCCCGTGGAATATCGTGTGGGGCGGGATCGGCGGCGCGCTGCCGCCGATCATAGGCTGGACCGCCGCCGGTGGTGCCCCCGATGCCCTGCTGCCCTGGAGTCTGGTGGCGCTGGTCTCGGTGTGGACCCCGGCGCACTTTTGGCCGCTTGCGATCTGTTGCCGCGAGGACTATGCGCAGGCCTGCATCCCCATGCTGCCGGTGACGCATGGCGTCGACCGCACCCGGTACGAGATCGTGAAATATGCGGCCGCCACCCTCATCGTGAGCCTGATCCCGGTCATCGCCAATCAAAACGCCGTGTACGCCGTGGCGGCCACGGGTCTCGGACTCTATTATCTCGGCATGACCCTGAAACTGCGACACATGTCGGCGGATGCCGGCATGGACCGCTACGCGCGGCGCGTGTTCCAGGCCTCGATCAGCTATTTGTTCGCCCTGTTTACTTTGCTTGTCATCGGCCATTACATGGGTCCAAGTGGTCTTGTGCGCAAGGCGGGCGCGGCGGTGCTCACGCTTGGACGTCACATGGCAGGCTAGTGGGATGCGTCCTGCGCGGCGCACCGCCGATTCTGTATCCTGGTAAGCGGTCTACCCCATAACGCCTCGAATGAGATCGTGAGGCGAATCAAGGGGGGCATCAAGCAAGCTTTTTAAAGA
>JAKARW010000100.1 GCA_021819125.1 Pseudomonadota bacterium
GAGGCGATGAGGGCGATTGCCCGGTTGCCGGCCTCGGCGGGCCTCCTCGTGGTGGGGCAGGATAGGCACGAGGCGCGCTACCGACGGCTGGGGCAGGCGCTCGGCTTAAGTGGCCGCCTCTGGTTCGTCGGGCGCCAGAGCGACCCCCGGCCGTTTTATGGAGCCGCCGATGCCTTTATCCTGCCGGCCCTTTACGACCCTTCGCCCAATGTCGTACTCGAGGCCATGGCCTGCGGTCTCCCGGTCGTCACGAGCCACGCGGCTGGGACCTCCGAGTTGCTAGTCGAAGGCGAGACGGGCTTTGTGCGCGACGCCCAGGACACCGACGGCCTTGCAGAGACCTGCGCGTCACTTCTCGATCCTGTGCGATGTTCAGAGATGGGCCAGGCGGCCCGCACCGCCATCGAACCCTATGACCTGCGCCTCATGGGTGAACGTTTCGTGGCCTTCTACGAGGAGCTCCTGCGCAGGAAAGATGGGCATGGCTAGGCGTGCGAGCCGCTTCCCGTTGCGCGCGCGCATCGCCTGGCACGCGCTGACCCGCAGCGCTGGCCGCAGACCCCCCGTGGAAGACATGCGCCGCGTCCTGATCGCGCACAATCTGCTCTTGGGCGACACGCTGATGTTGACGGGGCTCTTGGCGCGACTTAAGGACCGGTACCCCCACGCGCGCCTCGTCATGACCTGCCCGCCTGCCTTCCTCCCGCTTTACGAAGGGCGGCCCTACGGTGTGGTGACTGTGCCGTTCGACCCCCGTGATCGCCACAGCCTGGATCGCCTGCGTGCCCTCGGACCCTTCGATCTTGCCATCGTACCGGCCCAAAGCCGTCATGGTTGGCTTGCGCGTGCCGCCGGTGCCCGCTGGGTGCGCGGCTACGCCGGCGGCGCTTGGTATTATCGGGCATCACTGGACGAGGCCATATCCCCGCCCGATCGGCTTACGACCCTGCCCGACATGATGGCGGCGCTCGCCGGAAGCAACCGGGCCGACGGCGAACGCTTCGACCCCAAGGACTGGCCAGCCCCCGGACCGGGGAGATTCGTGCCGCCCGAAATTCCGTATGCCGTCTTGCATCTCGGCGCAGGCTCCCCGCTCAAGTATTGGCCAGCGACACACTGGCGCGAAGTGGCAGTGGCACTCACCCGACAAGGGCTCCATGTCATCTTGAGCGCGGGCCCAGGGCAGGAGGCGCTGGCACACGCGGTCGACCCCGAGGGGCAATTTCAGAACCTCGCCGGACGACTGGACCTGCGCGACATGTGGCATCTGCTGACCGCGGCCCGCCTTCTCGTTTCCGTGGATACGGGCATAGCGCACCTGGCGCGCGTTACGAGAACGCCATCCGTCGTGCTCTTCGGGCCCGGCCAAGCGGCCCTCTACGGTCCAATAGAATTCTACGCGGCCGCCCCCTACCGAGCGGTGACCCGTGCCGATATACCTTGTCGCGACGAGACGGTACTCTTCGAACGGAGCCGCCCGTGGATTCGGACGTGCGTGCGTAGCCCCGAGGATTGCGCCTTCGCCGCCCGCTGCAGCACGGGGATCTCGCAGGAAAATGTCCTTGGCGCCATTGCCGCTGTCCTAGCCAAGAAACAGCCCTGACCGGCTGTCAGGCCGCAAGGCCGAGGGACCGCAGGGCGGCGTCCAGCACCAGCAGCTGGTAGACCGGCTCCGCGAGCTTGTCGAAGCCACCGATGTAGGCCGCGACCAGAGTCTCGACACGCTGCGCCTCGAGCTGGCCGTGGGTGGCCGCCGCCAAGCGTTTCCCAAGGTCCGGGAGCCGCGCAAAAAGGTCTTCACGCAACCAGCGATTCAAGGGCGGCGAGAAGCCGCGCTTCTTGGCGGTCAACAGGCCCTCGTCCTGGCAGACCTGGCAGGTCTCGACCAGGAGGGCCTTCGCAGGACGCGTGAAGCGCCGGTTCGGGGGCAGGCCGGTCACGAGCTCCACGAACCGGTGATCGAGGAGCGGGGCGCGCAGCTCGAGACCATGGGCCATGGTGCAGAGGTCGCCCTTGCGCAGGATGTACTCCGGCAGGTAGTTCGCGAAATCGATGTCCAGCAGGGCCGCCACACCTTTTTGAGACGAGGGAAAGCCCTGCCAATGCACGGGGGACATCGCGCGAAGGTCGGGCTGCAGATAACGGCGCACGGCCGGCGACAGTCCCGAGAATCGCAGCACATAGGCCTCCTGCCAGGTAAGTCCCAGCTCCTCGCGCCAGCGCGCGGGCTTCTCCCAGGGCAGGCCGTCATGGGTAAGCGCCATCGTGACGGACCCGCGCCAGCGGCTGCGCAGGTGCTGGCGATAGCGCTTGTAGCCGGCAAACAACTCATCACCCCCGTCACCCCCCAGCACCACCTTGACTTCTTTCGTCGCATCGCGCGCCAGATACCAGAGCGGCAAGGCGCTAGGGTCGGCGAACGGCTCATCGAGATCGGCGACGATGCGATCGAAGTCGTCAGCGAGTCGTGGCTCTACGGGTATCGCCCTGTGACTAAGACCCAGGGCCTGGGCCATGCGCGCAGCCTGCGGCCCCTCGTCATAGGCAGTCCCCGGAAAGGTTGCGGTAAAGGCAGTGATATTGGTGTAGCCCTGGCGCACGAGGCTCGACGCCACCACCGCCGAATCGATGCCGCCGCTCAGGAAGATCCCCACCGGCCGATCGGAGGCCGTGCGCAAGGCGACGGCATGATCGAGCGTTTTTTGGAATTCCGCGACCAAAGGCGTGGGGCGCCAGTACGCATGTAACTCCAAGGGCACGCCCCGCCCGAACTCCCACGTAAGATAGGTGCCGTTGGCAAGCCGCCGGACGCCCTGCGCCAGGGTCAGGGGGGCGGGGATATAACGGTGGGCGAGATAGGCGTCGATGGCCTCGGGGGCGATGCGAGCATGGTCTCCGAGATAGGGCAGTAGGGCGCGCAGGGTGGAGGCGAACGCGAAATTGTCGCCGTCTGCATAGTAGAGGAGGGGCTTTAGTCCCAGCCGGTCGCGTACCGCAAAAAGCCGCTTGCGCCGTAGATCAAGGATGATGATCGCGAACATGCCACGCAACCGCTCGACAAAAGCATCACCCCAGGCCTCATAGGCATAAAGGATGAACTCGGTGTCGCTCGTGGTGCGAAAGGCGTAGCCCTGACGCCGCAATTCCTCCCGGTCGGCCTCGTAGTCGTAGACCTCGCCATTAAAGCAGATCCAGATGTCTCTTTGGGCATTGGCCATGGGCTGATCGGCCTCGGGACGCGGATCGCGGATGCTAAGCCGCGCATGCAAAAGGCCGGCCGTGCCCGCGCCGCTCGTCTCCCGCAAAGATCCATCCCACAACACGGCCTTTTGAGCATCGGGGCCACGGACCTTCAAGGCCGCGAGCATCGCCCCCCACTGCCCGGGGTCGACGACCCGCTTACCGACAAATCCCCCAATCCCGCACATGAGTCCTCCCAGATGGTGGGGCATCATACCAAGGGGGCGCGGGTAAGGGATGAGCGATGGCCGTTTCCAAACGAGACACCGATTTCCTGTGGGATAGCAACGTGGCGGGCGTTTGGGAAGGACCCTTTGCGCCGTAATTCCGATACACTACCGGCATGCCCGTGCCACCGGACCCCATCTCCCAGCCCGCGCGCGAAACACCGCGTATTCTCGTCGTCCGTCGCGATAATATCGGTGACCTCATATGCACACTGCCTGTATTCGAGGGCATCCGTCGCCATTACCCAGACGCCCACATCGGCGCACTCGTCAATTCCTACAATGCCCCGCTGCTTGACGGCAACCGGTGGCTTGATCACACCCACGTCTACGTGAAGTCTAAACACAGGCCGGGTGCGGGAACGCTGGCGCTTGTGCGCGACCGATTCACGCTCGTCGCGGGGCTGCGCCGGGAGCGCTATCGGACGGCCCTGCATGCCGGTAGCCGCCCGCGCTCCGAAATGCGGAGCCTGACCCGCCTAGCCGGCATCACCGAGCAGATTCTGGACCAGGGCGCCGACCAGCCGCTTCATGAAGTCGAAAGAGTTTATGGACTGCTTGGCGCACTCAACATCCTGGGCCCGCCGCCCGCGCCGCGCCTGATATTGGCGTCAGAGGCGATCGCAGGCGCCCGTGAGTCCTTGGCGAGCCGCGGCTATGGACAGGCGATCGGCCTCCACATCAGCGCTCGTGAAGACGAGAACCGATGGCCGCTCGAGAACTTCGCGGCCCTGATCCGCAAGGGCGCCGAACACGGACACCGCTTCGTGGTGTTCTGGTCGCCAGGGGAAGCATCCCGGCCCGAACACCCGGGCGACGACGCGCGCGCCCGGGAGTTGCTCGACCAGTGCCGAGATCTACCAGTGCTCGGCCACCCCACGCCCGATCTTTTGACGCTCGCGACAAGCCTTGCCGCCGTGCGT
>JAKARW010000038.1 GCA_021819125.1 Pseudomonadota bacterium
CGCGCCTGCCTACGTGTATTGCGCCCCGGCGCTGGTATGACTGGGCGACTTTGCAACAGGTCCTGGCGGGGCGGCTTGCGGGCGCCTCGGTGCATGCGTTAAGCCGCGCGTGCGCGCTGGCGCGCACTACGGTCCGAAGGTGGTGGCGGGCGTGGCGATCCCGCAGCCTGCTTTTTGTGTTCACCTTGTGCAGTCGGTTTCCCGAGTGGGGGCGGGTGGCGGATGGCGCGGCCTTCTGGCGGGCGTGTCTCACTTGCAAGCGGGGGCAGTGGACGCGTGGCGCACCTCGTCTCTCACGCCACACTCCTCCAGACGGCTCGACACGAGCGCCGTTTGGTCCATCGCGCGGGGCCTCGCGCGCCGTGTCGACGATTACAAGGGGCATCTCGCGGCATGCGATCTGCCGCACCGCAACGACCTCGGCGGACGCGGCCCGCTAAGCGAAGAGACCAGCGAAGAGGCCCGTGTGTCGCATTCACGCATTTCTTTACGCGTACTGTATAGATCGCAGCAGGCCCGAAACATGTGTTTAGCACGTTAATTTGCGGCCCATGGCGCCATTTCGTTCACGACCTATAGGCGTCAGTCCATTCGCGGCCTAAAGAGGCCACGGCCAGTCGCCGGTTCCCGTTTCGGACCCCTTAATGCGTTACCCAGTCGAGATCGTCGCCAAGATGAGGAGGCCTTGGATCATGTGCGCGCCGAGGAAGCCCGGATACTGGCGCGCCATGGCCGGGACCCGGCCTTGAAGACAACCCGCTGGCGCCTCCTGAAGCGCGCCCGGAATCTCGCGGTCCATCAGAGCGGGAACATGCGCTATCCCTCCCCGGCCTAAACGCCGGGGTTTCCCGCGCCACAGCGTAAGCGGGCCACAAAAGACTGTCCGCCGTTACTCGTGACTCATCACAAGGGCCGTATTCTCGGTACTCGGCAACCGTGGCATGGTCTGGTGGGGAAACTGACCGGTCAAAGTATCCAGGAAAGCCACGATATCGCGGACTTGGACCGGGGTCAGCGTCTTATCGAGTTGCACCTTGGCCATGACGCGTACGGCTTGAGATAAGGTGTTGACGGAGCCATTATTAAAATACGGGGCCAGGAGAGCCACGTTGCGCCAGGATTGCACCACCCACAGGTGCTTATCGGCCGGGTTATGGGTCACCTGATAGCGCCCCAGATGCGCCATGAGATGGTACTCGGCGACGTATTTGTTGTTGGTATAGATCGGAAACTTCATGAAAAAGCCCTGGCCCATGGGCATCTGCGGCCCGTTAAATAAAGGACCGCTATGACAAGAGGTACAGCCCACTTGCTGAACCAACATAAATCCCTTTCGGGCCGCCGGACTGATGGCATCCTTGTCCCCTCGCGCATAACGATCAAACGGGCTATTAGGGGTAATCAAGGTCCGCTCATAGGTGGCAATGGCCTTGGTAATATTATCAAAGGTCACGGGGTGCGCGCCTTTGAATACCCGTTTGAATTGGGCCCGATAGCCAGGAATCGCCTGTATGCGTGCCGCCACCGCGGCGCCATTTGGCATACCCATTTCTTTGTGATTCAAAAGAGGGCCTTTCGCTTGCGCCTCGAGAGACGCCGCCCGCCCATCCCAAAACTGCACCGACAGGAATGCGGCATTAAAGACGGTGGGTGTACTGCGATCCGTATCCAGCCGCCCATCGACGCCCTGGGCGAACTTCCGGTTGTCGGTGCCGTCACCCATCACGTTATGGCAGGAATCACACGATATGGTGCCGGTACTGGAGAGGCGCGGATCAAAAAAGAGCTCCTTGCCGAGCGCCACCTTGGCGGGCGTCATGGGATTATCGGCCGGTATAGGTGGCTTTGCGGGTAACACAAGGGCACGCAGGGCCTGCAGAGAAAGCGTTTGCCCCGCATAGGCGGTGGGCACGCCCAGGCCTAACACTGCCACTATGGCACCGTAACCTGCTGCCGCATAACGAGATAAAGGGGGTTTGTCACTCATTTGGTCTTCCTCCTGAAGGCTTTCCCTGCCACCATTCGATCCTACCCAGACGAGCGGTCGCGTTTTTGAATATATCTAAACGCGTCTATACGCGCAAGCTTTTCTATAGCGCCGTTATGGGAGGTCGACGGGTTCGTCCGTGCGACCCCCTCTTTCTCACCTGACTGAGCGGATTCACCCCGAATTGGCGTTACAGGAAGCGACAAACTCTAGGATGCCTTTTTGGCACGCCGCCTGCGCCTGCATCTTTCAATCGGGGCGCGCGACAATCTCATATCAGAACGGTTTTTAGATCGTCGCAATGACCCATAAGGGTCGCATCCTCTGGACATAGACCGAATCCAAAACCCTAATCGATAGCACCTTTTTGGCCTTATGCTCCGACGTCTGCGACTGCCCTCTATTCGTCTTCGTGGCCCCCTATATCTCTTACCGTCCCCGATGCCGCTTACGCTCGCGACGCCCTCACAAGCCCCATACCCCCCCATCAACACGCGGCCATGAGCCTTGCCGGTCGTAAACCGCTCGCAACCGCGAGCCCCCGGTGAAGGCGACGGACGACACAAGACGCAGGATCACAAACGGGAGACTCACCCTGAATACCAACCATCATAGAGAGCCCAGAAAGAGGCAAACCTCAGGTTCGGGCTTTACGATCGGCAAAAAGTAAGAGGGACGTTTACCCACGTCGTGACGGATTGCATGCGGATCCTGGGAAACATTGTTGAGAGCGCAGGCTCTTGGTTGACAAACGGTATGGGCCCCACTACGGTCAACCAAGGAAGGCGCGAGCCGTGCCTGACCCATTCCATCATGAGCCGATACTATACAAACCCCCCATGAATCCGGACCACGATGATAACCGGCGTCCGATTGCGGCGCGCTCCAGCCGTTGGGCGCATCGCCTCACTCAGGTGACGCTCAAAACTTCCATCACACCCAACCAGATCTCTATTCTCAGCGTCATCGCCGCCACTATCGGGTCGACTGCCATCATTGCCGACCCAGCCCCTTGGTCGCTTGTGCTCTGCGCGGCCCTTATTCCCGTTCGGCTGGTCTGCAATCTGCTCGATGGCATGGTTGCGGTAGAAGGAGGCAAGCACTCCTTGCTCGGCGCACTTTATAATGAAATCCCCGATCGCTTTTCCGATGCCGTCATCATGGTGGCCTTGGGCATTGCCTCCGGCAGGCCCTCTCTCGGCTGGGCGGCGGCCCTTCTTGCGGTAGCAACGGCTTATGTGCGCATGCTCGGGGGATCATTGGGGTTGGCCCAGGATTTTCGCGGCCCCCTCGCCAAACAACAGCGCATGTGGATCGCCGCCGCAGGCTGTGTGTTGGGAGCCATCGAGATGGCATGGACGGGCACCCCAACGTGGTCTCTTATCGTGGCGCTGTGGATCCTGATCGCCGGGAGCGCCGCAACCTGCGTCACGAGAACCCTCGCCATCTCCCATGCCTTGCGTCTGCGCCATGACTGAACAGACCGGCGTTGAGTCTATGGATCGGGGCACAGTCAACGCAAACCCCCTGACCGCGGCGGCACTGATGATCATAGTGAAAACACTATTGGCCGCATTGCCGGAGTTCGCCGCGCGAGCGGATGGGGGACTTCCAGACTTTGGGAATGCCCCGCGGATCTTTATCGCCAACCACACAAGCCATGTCGACACGTTGACACTTTGGGCCTGCCTGCCCGCTTACCTGCGTGCCCAAACCCGGCCCGTTGCCGCGCTCGACTATTGGGGGGCCACTCGCTTGCGCCGGCACATCGCACTGCGCGGCCTGCGCGCCGTCCTTATCGACCGATCTGGCCACACCCCCAAAACGCACGTTCTCAAACCCGCGCAAGATGCCTTGCGTGCGGGGTCATCGTTGATCTTGTTTCCGGAGGGTACGCGCGGAAGCAATGACAGGCTAGGCCCGTTCAAGGCAGGCCTCTATCACCTTGCGCAACAGATGCCGAACGTCAGCATCATTCCGGTTTATCTTTCCAACACGAGACGAAGTCTTCCGAAAGGGGGCTGGCTTCCCGTTCCCTTGATATGTACGGCACGGTTCGGAAAACCCTTTACCCTAAAGCCCGGCGAGGACAAAGAACGCTTTCTCGCCCGCGCTCGCGACACGGTCACGGCACTCGGTTCACGGGATTAGCCATCATGCACCTTTTTCCGCAAACGCCCCATTTTGCGATTATGGCCTGGCTATTTGCAGGTCTCGTGCTCCTTTTGACGCTCGCATCCGGGGTCGGCTACGCCTTGAATCGCCGGCATGGCGCGCAGCGTTCGGCCGTGGTCGACAATCTGAATGCGCGCATTCGCGCATGGTGGTGGATGGTGGGAATCCTGGGGCTCGCCTTCGCCTTTGGACAGGACGTGACGCTCGCGCTCTTTGCCGTTGCATCGTTTTTTTCCTTGCGGGAGTTTATTTCTCTGACCCCGACAAGGCCCGGCGATCATGCGGCACTGGTCGCTGCCTTTTATGTCATGCTGCCGGCGCAATACCTGCTCATCGCCTCCCACTGGTACGGCTTGTTCGTTATTCTTATTCCGGTTTATGGGTTTCTGCTGCTACCGCTCCTTTCCGCGATAGGCAAAGACACGCAATCGTTCCTGGAACGTGCCGCCAAAATCCAGTGGGCCGTGATGATCACGGTGTACTGCCTAAGCTATGCGCCGGCGCTGCTCATGCTGAAGATCCCCTCGGACCCGGGTGGGGATGCGTTGCTGCTTTTCTTCCTCATCTTCGTGGTACAGGTCAGTGACGTACTGCAATACGTCTTTGGGAAGATGTTTGGCAAGACCCTGATCGCGCCCACCCTCAGTCCCTCGAAAACCGTCGAGGGCTTCATCGGCGGCGCGTTATCCGCGACGGTGCTCGGCACTTGCCTCTGGTGGGCCACCCCGTTTCGCCCGTGGCAGGCCGGGCTCATTGCAGGGATCATTGTCGTTATGGGGTTTTGCGGCGGCTTGGTGCTTTCGGCGGTCAAACGAAGTCTTGGCGCGAAGGATTGGGGCTCGATGATCGAGGGTCACGGGGGAGCGCTCGACCGACTCGACTCCGTTGTGTTCTCGGCGCCGGTTTTTTTCCATCTCGTTCGGTTTTTTTGGACTTGAACCGAGCCCCTTTATGAGCCCCGCCCGCCGCGCGGCGATGGCCGATCTCGCCGCCGCAACCCTCATCAACTCTTGCGGCTCAAGCCCTCCTCCACGGAGCGGACGGCGGCTTGCACACGCGATGTGAGCTTGAGCTTACGGAGGATGGCCTTGACGTGGAGCTTTACGGTGCCCTCGGAGATCCCCAGATCACGGGCTATCAGCTTATTGCTCTGGCCGTCCCCGAGATGGCCTAGGATCTCGAGCTCGCGGGGGGTGAGTTCGCTAAAGGCATGCGAGGCGGTCAGGGCCTGCGGGCCGCTTTGGATGAAGTGCGCGAGCACCGGCGCGAACTCCGGGGCCACCACCATCTCGCCGGCCTCGATGCGCGCCAGGGCGGCGACCAGGCTGTCTGGCTCCATGTCCTTCAAGAGATAGCCGCGCGCCCCGTAACGCAGCGAGGCCACGAGATCGGCCTCCTCGCTCGAGGTGGTGAGCATGACGATGGCCGCGGTCACGCCGCCTGCGCGCAGCGCCTTCAAGGTCTCGATGCCCCCGATCCTGGGCATGCGGATGTCGAGCAGGACGATGTCGGGGCGGGTGGTCTGGATGGCCGCCAGCGCCTGCTCGCCGTCGTTGCTGGTCGCCACCACCTCGATGCCGCGGCGCACGAGCAGATGCTCGAGCCCGCTCCTGAATAGTGCATGATCGTCAATCAAAAACACCTTCACCGCGCCACCTCCGCCACCGTCACCGCCCGTTCGGTCGCGCGCGCCGGATCGGGGAAGGTGAGCCATACGCGCGTGCCCTCCCCGGCCTCGTGCTCCACGCGCAGCTCGCCCCCGATCGCATGCGCGCGCTCGCGCATGATCGTCTGTCCGAAGTGTCCGTCGTCGCGATCGGCGCGCTCGGCCGCCGATACCGGACCCTCGCCATCGTCTTCGATCAATACCCGGTAGACTCCGCCGGCCTCCGACTGCAACAGCACCCGCACCGTCTGCGCGTGCGCATGCTTGCGGATATTGGCCAGGGCCTCCTGGATCACCCGCAGGACGTGGGTCTCATGGGCCGCGGGCAGGGTCCCATGCCAATCCTTCTGCACATACACCGGGATGCCGGTCTCCTCCTTAAAGCGCGCGATGGCCGCGTCCAGGGCCGGTAAGAGGCCGCCTTCGGCGCCACCGGCGCGGAAGTTGCGGATCAGGCCACGGACCTCCTTGTGCGCGATCTCAAGCCCCGCGCTCAAGCGCGCGAACTCGGTCCGGGTCGCGGAATAGCCGTCCGGCTCTATGGTCTCCCCCAGGACCTGGGCCTGGATGCGCAGGCTCGCCAAAGTCTGGGCCAGCGAGTCGTGCAGCTCGTGGGCTATCACCATACGCTCCTGCAAAAGCGACAGCTGGCGGCGCTCGTCTTGCAGACGCATCTTCTCGATCGCCGCCCCCAGGTGCTGGCCGAGACCAAGCAAAAGATCCTCGACGTCGTTTTGTCCGATGACGCGCGCGCGCTCCATGAAGAGGTTATAAAGTCCCACCACGCGCCCGTCATAACGCAAGGGGATGGCGAGCAACACGAGGTCTTCGTCCGGGAACGGATTCTGGCCCCAGGAGGTGCAACAGGCTTCAAGGTCCTGACCCACGCTTAAGGTCCTGCGGCCCACCGCCTGTCCACAGAGGCAGCAGTCGAGCGCCACCCGCCGCTCCTGCTCGACGACGGCATCGGGCAGGCCGATGCTCGCCACCAGCCGCAGGTGACCGTCGCCGGTCAGGAGGCGCACGATACCCCCGCGCACCTCGCCTGCGTTGTGCAACGTGAACAAGAAACGGGGCAGGAGTTCGTCCAGGTCCTGGGAGGAGGCGATGCCGGCGGTGATCGCGTTCAGGATACCAAGCCAGCGGGCAATCACCCGCGAGTCCTCCCCCTCCTCGACGCGCTCCTGCGTCAAGGTCTTCAGGCGCTCGCCTAGGGCGTTGACATCCGACGCGAGTTCCGCGAACTCGCCCGCTGCCCGATCCTCGGGGATACGCGCCGACAGGTTACCGCCGCGCACACGCATCGCCCAGCACCGCAAATGCGCAAGCGGCCGCCACAGCGACCGCACCGTGGTCACCCATAAGACCGCCGCCACCACGAGTGCGGCCGCGAGCGCGCCGAGGGCCAGATCGTGGGTCAGCACGGGATACGCGCCCCCGTCGAGCGCCACCGCGACGACCGCCGTGGCGAGCAGGCCGGTGAGCAGCATGGGCGCCATCCACATGAGCCAGAGTCGCCGTGGTCGCGCCCAGCCGCGCGCCGGCGGCGTATCATCCACGCCCCCGCGCCCTTCCCGCCCACCGATCCTCTGCCAAAAGGACCATTCCATGAAGACCTCGCGCCCAAGCCCGGCGTTACATACACATGGGCCACTATACCCTTCCCCGTCCCTGCGTTCGAATCCCAAAAACCCGGCGTCACTCGGTGGATGCGTAGATCCCCGGCCGGAAGACCGTCGGCTGCGAGCGCATGAAACCCGCGAGATGAGCGCTCACCGCCGCCCCCAACTCCTCGCCGTACGTGGGGTGCCCGTAATCGAGATCGGCAAGCGACCACAGGCCGCGGCGTGAGCGGCACGCCGCAAGCACCAGATGCACGAGCTCGTCGGCGCCGCCGCCGGCCACGCATCCGCCGAGCATCTGCCCGGTCTCCTCGTCATGCACGATCTCGATAAAGCCCGGGGCCGCACCCTGGGCCCGGGCCTTTACCGACACCCCGAACGGTATATAGACCACCTCCGGCGCGAACCCCGCGCGCTCGGCCAGATCCTCGGAGAGTCCGACGGCCGCAAGCGGCAGGATCGAGTCGATCACCATCGGTACCTGGTGGTAGTTGCGCCGCCTGTGAGTATCGAGCGCCGCGTTCTCGCCGGCGATGCGCCCGTCGTGCAAGGCCGCGGCCGCGGTCATGGGACCACCCTTCATGTCGCCTACGGCGTAGATCCCGGGCACGCTCGTCTCAAGGGTCTCGCGCGTGGCCACGAAGCCCTCGGCATCGCACTGCACCCCGAGCGCCCGGTAGCCGATCTCATCCGGGCGCGGCACGCTGCCGACCGCTACCAGCACCCGGTCGAAACGTCCCTCGTGCCCGTCCTGGAAGGTCACGGTCACCCCGGCCTCGTCCACGCGAGTCGCCGCCACCGACGTCTTCTTCAGGATCGTGACCCCCGACTCTGAAAGCTTGCGCTCCAAAAGCCGCGCGGCCCGCTCCGAGATCATGGGCCGCGCCAAAAGCCGGTCCCCGCGCGTCGCGAGCGTGACCTCGGCGCCGAACGCGTGAAACAAGAAAGCGGCCTCGACCCCGGTGGCCCCGCCGCCCAGGCATAAAAGCCGCCGCGGTTCAGAGGCGAGCAAGGGGATCAGGCGGTCGGCGGCGACCACGCGGTCGTGATCGATGGGGCAGCTTGCAAGCGGGCGCGATCGCGCGCCGGTGGCGAGGATCACGCGCCGCGCCTCGAGCGTGGTCGCCCCCCGGTCGCCCGTCACGGCAATGGCATGTGCGCTCACAAGCCGCGCATGACCTGCCACAAGATCGATGGCTAAAGCTTTGAGTCGCTGCGGGAGCCCGCGCTGCAGGTCGGCCACCAGCGCCTGCTCGTGGACCATCATCGCCGCGAGATCGCCGCTTACGGTCCCGGCCAACCCGCGTCCGAGCAGACCGCGCGCCAAGGCGAGCGTCGAGGCCACGTGGGCCACGGCCTTCTTTGGCACGCACGCGCGATTGAGGCAGGCCCCGCCGGCGCCCTCGCGCTCGATCAATACCACCCGCGCCCCGCACTGCGCGGCCGTCACCGCCGCCTGGTAGCCCCCGGCCCCGCAGCCTACGACCGCGACGTCATAGGGCCTGGACACGGCTCATCTCCGCCGGTCGCACCAGACGGGCCGGCGGCGCGGCCAGGCGGGCGTCGCGGACCGCGCGCACGAAGCCTACGAACGCCGCGGTCCATGGGCAGCCCGCCACATCCCGCAGGTGCGCGTAGCCTGCCAGGACATTCTTATACACGATGCCGTCGCGCCGCCCGGCGATCCCGGTGCCGCGCGTCACCTCGTAGGCATACACCGTATCGGGGGCGATGTTCTCGAGATGCGAATAGTGGAACTCATGGGCCGGCAGTGGCCCGTGATCCAGGACCCCGCGCGCCCAAGGGTGATGGGCACCGGCCTTAAGCCTCATGTAGCCATGACCCGCGGGCTTCTTTTCCATGACGGTATCGGCGGCGATCGCACCGACCATGGGGTAGCTTTTCCCCTCATAGCTTAAGCGCCGCGTGAGATACATAAGGCCGCCGCATTCGGCATAGACCGGCAGCCCGCCTTCGATCGAAGCCTTGATCGCCGCGCGCAGCGCCTTATTGGCGCCCAGTGCTTGTGCCTCGGTCTCGGGAAAACCGCCCCCGAGAAAGAGCCCATCGACCTTCGGCAGGCGCGCGTCATTCAAGGTATCGAAGAACACGAGTTCGGCGCCCGCGGCCTCCAGGGCCTCGAGATCGCCGGGGTAATAGAAGCTAAAGGCGCGGTCGCGGGCGATGCCGATGCGCACATCCCGGTCGCGGCAAGCCATGACAGGCGCCGCCCAGGCGCCGC
Organism: Pseudomonadota bacterium; assembly: GCA_021819125.1. Taxonomy (GTDB): domain Bacteria; phylum Pseudomonadota; class Gammaproteobacteria; order Acidiferrobacterales; family Acidiferrobacteraceae; genus Acidiferrobacter. Next base: position 9,693 of record JAKARW010000038.1, read on the forward strand.
GCCCATCCTCGCCCAGGCGGGCGATGGCCTCGACATCGACCTGCGCCATGACCGCCTGCCCAAGCCGCGTCACGAGCGCCTCGGCGCCCTCCCACTCGCCGCTTGGCACAAGCCCCAGGTGGCGCTCGGTGATGGCGAGATCGGCCGATTCGTGCACCGCGCCCAGCACCGGCACATCGGTATACGCCTTTAGCACCGCGCGCAATTTGCCTTCGTGGCGCGCGCCGCCCACGCGGTTTAAGATGACACCCGCGATCGGCATCGCCGGATCGAAATGCCGATAACCGATCACAAGCGGCGCCACGCCACGGCTCACACCGCGACAATCGATCACGAGCACGACCGGGGTGCCAAGCGCGCGCACGAGTGCGGCATTGCTGTTGCTGCCATCGAGCGCCACGCCGTCGTAGAGCCCCTTATTGCCCTCGATCAGCTGCACATCGGCGCCGGATGCGGCGCGCTCGTAGAGCGCGCTGATCTCGCGCGCCTCCATGGTGTGGTAATCGAGGTTGTAACAGGCGCGCCCCGAGGCCACCGTAAGCCACAAGGGGTCGATATAGTCCGGGCCCTTCTTGTAGGTCTGGACGGTGTGTCCCAGGACCTTCAAGGCGCGCGCAAGCCCGATCGCGACCGTGGTCTTGCCTGAGGACTTATGGGCCGCCGAGAGATAGACCCGCGCGGTCATGGGTGCACCGGGGATTCGCCGGCCGCGGATCCCGCCGCCGGCCGCGCGCCATGGGCGCTTACCACCTCGTCTGTCAGGTTCTCGGGTAAAAACGGCAGCAACCGCACGGCGATCAAGACGATGAGCCCCACGACCGCGACCCCACTCAACGCCAGCACGGTCTCCGGCCAGCGCGGGATGTAGCTATGCACCACGCCGTCATAGAAGGAACTATGCACCACCATCCCTGGGAACATCTGCAACGGATAGGCCTGGCCACCTATGATGAGCACATAGATCTGGGCCAGACCCCCGGCCACCACCGCCAAAGCCCCCCACACGAGCGCGCGGGCGATCCCCTGGACGTCATCCAGCGGATAGCGGCGCAACAGCAAGACGAGCGGCACGATGCCCCCCACCAGCACCTGACCACCCCAAAAGAGCCCCGTGTAGAGTCCGCCTTTTAGCAGCACGAACGCCTCGACCCCGCGATGGCCCGCGATATAGATGTTGGTCAGGTGATAGACCGCCACGAAATACATGACGGCGGCCACGAACACCCCCAAGAGCGTCTTTAAGCGCGCAAGCACGCGCCCGCCCACCGGACGCCCCACGATCTTGAACCCCGCCAGCAGCACGAGCGAAAAGATCGCGAGCCCGAAGGCGAAGGACATCAGAATAAAAAGGGGCGCCAACACCGCGGAGTCATACGCACTACGCGCGGCGAGGAACCCGAAAATGGACCCGGTACCAGTCGTCAGTACCAGGCGCCACAGGAAGGCAAGCATCCCCACCTTGTGGGTGTGGGGATTTAAGCGTCGCTCCATCATGAACCACAGATAGAAGCCGACGATCACGAGAAAACCGGTATAGAGATAGATGTTCCAGGCGAATATCGAGCGAAAGTTCGGATAGATCACGGTCGCCAAGAGATGCCCTGGGCGGCCCAGATCGAGCACCAGATTCCAAAGGCCCCCTATGAGCAGGGCGATGGCCAAAAGCCCCGACAGGCGCGCGAGCGGCTTATAGAGGCTACGCCCGAAGACCGAGGCGATGGACGCGACGTTCAACGCCCCCGAGGCGGCCACGATCAAAAACACCGCGAACACATGCGGCATGCCCCACACGATCTGGTTATTCATGCCGGTCACATGGTGACCGTGGGCGCGCATGTAGAGCGCCGAGGCAAGCCCCGCGGCCGCGCCGGCCGCGCACAGGATCACCGCAAGCCAATACAGGGCGCTACGCCCCGCGATTTCCCGATAGGCCACCTTCGTCATGACTCCTCCGGCCTCGTTGCCCACGCCTAAATCCCCCGGTAATGAACGCCGGGCGCCATGCCCAGGTCGGCGCGTATGGTGGTCGTCGCGACCTCGGACAACCGTACGGCGATCGCGCTCTTCGGATCGTGCAGGTTCCCGAACATCATCGCCTTGTGGCCGGCCTTCTGACAGGCCGCGACACAGGCCGGCAATTTACCGGCCTCCACGCGCTCGACGCACATCGTGCAGCCCTCGGCGGTGCCCTTGCCACGGGGCGCCCACGGCCGCTGGTCTTTCACAACGCGGCCCACGAACGAGCGCGCCTTGTAGGGGCAGGCCATCAGACAATAGCGGCACCCGATGCAGCGGTGCTTATCGACGAGCACGATGCCGTCGGGACGCCGGAACGAGGCCCCGGTGGGGCACACATCCACGCACGCCCCGTGCGCGCAGTGCTGGCACATCATAGGAAAGCTCCGCGTAAAGCCGGTCTTTTCGTCGGTGATCGTGACCTTGCGGATCCATTGGGCGTTGTCCGGACCCGGGTCGTGGGACAGCCCGTTATAATCCTGGCAGGCGCGCACACAGGCGTCGCACCCGGTCTTGCACGCGCGCGCGTCGATCAAAAGCCCGTAACGCACCGGGCCCTTGGCCTTATGCTGGCCCTTCAACACGAGATCGCGGGCAAACACCGTGACCCCCGGGGCGAGCGTCAAGGCGGCGACCGCCCCGGCCATCTTCAAGAGCCCGCGGCGTACGCTATCCGGTCCCTCCTCGATCTCGGCTCCGTCGCGGGACGGCTCGTCGCGTTCTTTGTCATTCATCGCCCACCTCCCGCTCCACTCGCCCCAAACCGGCCGCGCAGCGCCCGCGGGATGCGAAACGCCGCCTGCACCGCGCCTTGACCGCGAAGGCCGCCGAACTTGCCGGGGGTTTCCGGCACCGCCGCATGGCACGCGAAGCAGTCGAGATGCACGCCGACGTAGGTATGACAGGTCGCGCAGAACTGCCCCGGGGCATTCACCGGGATCGGCTGGCCGCTTGCGGTATGCTCGACATGGCAGGCGACGCATCCGGTCAGCCGAAAGCGCGTGTCACGCGCATCGTGGCGCACGATCTCTTCGCGCACCGACCGTAACAGCATCATGTGCGTGCGTAGCATGACCGCGGTCGGCAACACGCAGTGCCCGGGGGCCCGCGGGACCACCGGCATCGCGACGGGCCGGCGATGCGCAGCCCACACAAGGCCCAGGGCCAGTATCACCGAAAGGACCGCCAGCACTCCCGCGCGAGCGCGCATCTCACTCCCCCAAGCCCATCTGGATATAGCCCGCCGGACATACATCGGCGCAGATATGACAGCCTATGCAGCGCGTGTAGTCGGTGGTCACGTAGTACCCGAGCGCCTTCTGATCGCGCGGGATCTTCTTGACCGCCACCTGCGGGCAAAAGACCATGCAGTTGTCGCACTCAAGGCACAGCCCGCAGCTCATGCAGCGCTTGGCCTCGGCCACCGCCTGCGCCTCATCGAGCGGCGCTATGCGCGTGCCGCCCTCGGCAAAGATCTCGGAGAGCTTACGCTCGGTGCGCGCGATGCGCGGCGTGGTCGCGAAATGCGCCAGGTACAACTGGTCGGACTTGATGACCTCGCGGTGCGCGCGATTCTCGAAGTTATGCACAGCGTTCGGGCTTGTCACCATCCCGTCCACGGGCTTGGCGTTGGTCGGCAGCCCCTCGCGGATATCGAAATGACGCTTGTCGATATGCGGGCGGCGCGCGAGCGGCTCGCCTTTCAAAAAGGCATCGATCCCTTCGGCGGCCACGGCGCCATGCCCGACGGCGGTCGCAAGCAGGTGCGGCACGATGATGTCGCCGCCCACGAAGTGCTTCGGATTGCCTATGACCTGAAGCCCGGGGCCCGGGGCGATGGCGTGGCGCCCATTGTCGAGGGCCTCGAGGCCCTCCATGTCGGCGACCTGGCCTATGGCAAACACCACGAGGTCGGCCGGGATCTCGATCTCATCGCCTTCCACGCGCACGCGCTTGCCATCTTTCGTATGCTCGCAGGGCGCAAAACGCACCCCCTTGGCGTGCCCGTCGCGATCCAAAAGCACTTCGAGCGGCATGATGTTGCCCATGATCGCCACATCGAGCGAACGCGCATCCTCCACCTCGCGCTCGGCGGCCTTCAACTTCGCGGTCGGCAACACGGACGTCAGTGTCACCTTCTGGCCGCTCCGGATGGCCGCCTGCGTGACCATGTCGGTCGTGTAGGTGAGCGGCGAGCCGTCGGGCTTTAGCCCCGTGAACCCGCCGATCTTGCGCGCCACGGTGGTGACGTCGATCGAGGTGTCGCCGCCGCCTATGACCACGATGCGCTGCGGCACGGTCGGCAGCCGGCCGTCGTTGAACTCCCGCAAAAACTCGATCCCGCCCACGCAATTGGGGGCCTTCGCCCCGGGGATCTCCGGGATGCGCCCGACCTGCGTGCCGATCGCCCAGAACACCGCATCGAATTCCCGGTCGATGTCCGCGAAACTCACATCGCGCCCGACGCGCACGCCGGTCTTCACCGTCACCCCGAGATCGAGGATGCGCTGGATCTCGCCTTCGACCACCGCAGGCGGCGTCCGGTAATTGGGCAGCCCGTAGCGCAGCATGCCGCCCAACTCGGCGCGGGACTCAAAGATCGTGCAGGCATGCCCCTTCAGGCGCAGCTGATAGGCGCAGGCCAAGCCCCCCGGGCCGCCGCCTATGATGGCCACGCGCTTGCCCGTCTCCTGCGCGGGCTTGGCAAAGGTGAATCCGGCTTTGAGCGCGGCCTCGCCTATGAACTGCTCGACGGCATTGATGCCGACGAAGTCCTCGACCGCCCGGCGGTTGCACCCCTCCTCGCAGGGGGCGGGGCAGACATAGCCCATGATCCCGGGGAATGGGTTGGCGCGTGTCAGTCTGCGGAAGGCATGCTCCTGCCAGGTCACGCCGGCCGCGGGCTTGTCGAGGCCGCGCACGACATCGAGCCAGCCGCGGATGTCTTCCCCCGCCGGACAGCCGTTCTGGCAGGTCGGCGTACGTTGTATATAGACCGGGCACTTGTAGGACCAGCCGGCCTTGAAAATGTATTCCTGCCACGAGTCGGGTGTCGTATCCCCGTCCTGGTAGCGGCGGAAGGTGCGGCTCGACTCCGCGGTCTGCGTCTCATTGGCCATGCTCATCCCCTTGTCTGACGGCTATTCTTTGGCACCCAACACGATGGCATCACCCACGAGCTGGTGGACACTGATCACCATCTCCCGGGGCAGTCCGTAATACGGCATTACCTTGCTAAACTGGGTCTTGCAGATCGCGCAGATCGCCGCCATGTGCGTCACCTTCTTGCCCTGCACGACGGCGTCCAAGGCCTGCATCCGGGGCAATGCCCCCTTGACGCGCAACTCCATGAGGTCGTCGGTCAAAAGCCCGCCGCCGCCCCCGCAACAAAAGGTGCGATCCCCTATGGTCGCGGGGTCCATGTCCACGAAATGCGCGCATACCGAGCGGATCACCGAGCGCGGCACGGTGAATTGGCCGCCCGGGCGGTCGCCCATGCGCGTGGCGCGCGCCACATTGCACGAATCATGAAAGGTCACGACCTTGTCGTCGTTGGCCGACGGATCGAGCTTCAAGGCCCCGCGCGCGATGAGCCCCTCGGTCACCTCGCAGATGTGCTGCGGGCGCGGGTAACGCGGATCCAGAAAATCGAGCGGCCCTATGAGCGTGCTCCAGAAGGCGTAGGCCACGCGCCACGCGTGCCCGCACTCGCCGACCACGATGCGCTTGACCTTGAGCGCGATCGCCGCATCACGCACGCGTTGCGCGACCTTTTGCATCTGCTCGCGGCTGCCGATGAACATCGCGAAATTCGCGGCCTCCGAGGCCTGCGAACTCACGGTCCAACTGATCCCCGCCTGATGGAACACCTTGGCGTAGCCGATCAGCCCGTCGATGTGCGGCTCGGCGAAGAAATCGGCCGAGGGCGTGATCAACAACACCTCGGCGCCGACGACATCCACCGGGAAGCGCACATCCACACCGGTGGCCTCCTTCACGTCCTCTTCCAGGCCTTCCAGGGTGTTGCGGAGCGCAGGCTCCGGCAGCCCTAAGTTATTGCCGATCTTGTGGACCTTGCCCAAGATCTCGTTACAGTACTTCTGGCCCACGCCCACCGAATCGAGGATCTCGCGCGCGGCCATCGACACCTCGGCGGTATCGATGCCAAACGGGCAGAACACCGAACAGCGCCGGCACTGCGAGCACTGGTGGTAATAGGTGTACCAGGAGTCGAGCACGTCTTCGGTGAGGTCGGTGGCCCCCACAAGCCACGGGAAAAGGCGCCCGGCCCAGGTGAAATAGCGCCTGTAGACCTTGCGCAACAGATCCTGGCGCGCCACCGGCATGTTGCGGGGGTCCGAGGTCCCCAGAAAATAATGACACTTGTCGGTGCAGGCGCCGCATTTGACGCACGAGTCGAGATAGACCTTGAGGGCCCGCGACCCATCGACGAGCTCGCCCAAACGCTTGATCGCCACCGCCTTCCAGTCGTCCACCAATGTCCCCGGGAATCCCAGGGCCGCCTGGTGCTCGGCGGAGGCCTTGAAGGGCTTGACGCCGGCCATCGCCCCCGGATGAAGCTCCGGGATCGGGACGTAATCCTGCAGAACCGGGGCCTTGATGTCGCTCACCGGACCCCCTCGCGCAAGGTCCCGCCCTGGGCCACGGGCTCGGCACCCACGCTTCCTCCGGCCTCGCCCGCACCTTGCGCCTCGAGCCGGCTCGAGTCGGTCTGGTTGCGCGTGGGGCTAAAGAACACCCCGGGGGCATGCAGGAGTTTGCTAAACGGGAAGATCACCATGAGCAGCGCGACCGAGGCGACATGCACCAAAATGAGCGGCGCGGTCGGCAGCGGCTCTGGATGCAACGCCATGAGGCCCTGGATGAAGACCTTGAAGCCCACGATGTTGGCGCGGTCGACAAAGCGCATCAAAGCGCCGGTGGTGGCGATCACGAGCAAGAGCACGAGCATCAGATAATCCGACGGCGCGGTCACGAACCGTACCCGCGCGATCATAAGCCGCCGCCCGAGAAGACCGGCGAGCGAGATCAGCAACACGAACGCCGCATAGCTGCCAAACGGCGACTCGAGGACCACCCACTCCGGTATCGGCACCAACACATAGCGCAGGTGCTGGATGAGCACGAGCAACAGGCTCACGTGAAAGAGATAACTCCAGATCCACGCCCACTTGTCGCCCCGAAAGAGGCTCGCGAAAAGCCCCACCTCGCGCCCCAGGCGCGCCACCACCCCCAAACGGGTGCGCGGCGCCGGCATGGTCGGGATGCGCAAGGGCGCGGGGGTCATGGCATAGATCCCGATCTTGTAGATCACGCCACCCACGAGCACCGTGAACGCTACATACAAGAGCACCGCATAAGCCAGGGTCCACGCCGACATCACGCCCTCCTCATCTCACATGCCCCGAAGGCCCGCTATCCGCCGCATGCACCGCACCGGCCACCGGGCCCCTGGATTTCTAGATGCAGCCCGTGGGCTTGGGCAGCCCGGCGACCTTGCAGGCCTGCTTGGCCGGACCGTACGGAAACAGGTCGTAGAGATACTTGTTGTTGCCCTTGTCGGGCCCCAACTTCTTGCCGATGGCCTTCGTCAGCACGCGAATCGCAGGCGCGATCTGGAACTCGTTGTAGTACTCGCGCAGGAAGTTCACGACCTCCCAGTGGTTCGGGGTCATTTCGAGACCCTCGCTCTTCGCGATGATCGCCGCCAAGGGCTCGCTCCAGTCCGCGAGATTGATAATGTAGCCCTCTTCGTCGGCGTTTATCGTCTTGCCGTCGACTTCGTATGCCATGATGGACTCCTCACCCCGTTAGGTTGCGACTATAACCAGGACTGCACGGCGTCATGCTCGGTGACGAGCGTAACGAACCCCGCGTAATCCACACATTGAACCCCTTTCACGAGCCGGCCCTCGCCGATCCCGCGGGCCATGAGATCCGGCCTCAGGACATACACCGGATGCGTCTTCAAGCATTTGGCCAAGAGCGCCCCCGACGCGGTCCCCTCGGTCGCCCCCACCACCGCATCCTCGATCAGGAGCACCGCCGCCCCGTCGGTCAGATGCCCCACGCACTGCGTGAGCGTGGGACTTGCAAATGGCGACTTGTTCACGGTATGCAGCATCTTTCCTCCCGATCGCCCTAAAAGGACAGCACCACGTCTTGCTGACTCATGATCGCCGCCATCTCGGCACGCGACACGACGCTCACCGGCACCACGAAACCGTCTTCGGGAAGCCCTCGCTCCTGAAGCGACTCGCGCTCCACATAGAGCTTGGTGATGTCGTAGTCATCCAGCGCCCGATAGGTGGGCGAGAAGTTCTTCATGCCGATGCCCGACGGGTCGTTGCCCGCGAGCACCTGGTAGACCCCGTCATCCAGGAAGGCGAGACTCACGTCCTGGTCGAAGGCGGCGCTGATCAAGACCACCTCCAAGGCCTCCAAGGCGTAGATCGTGCCGTACGGGGCCTTGCGGTTCACAAACAGGAAGCGCTTTATCACGCCCGGTGTATCACCGTCCTCTGCGCTCATACCCCCCCCCTCAATCCCCGAAGACCACGAGCCGGTCATTCTGGATACCGGCCTCGACGAGTTGGCCTAGCCCCGATATCCGGAAGCCCTCGGCCAGGTTCTGCTCGCGGATACCGCGCCGTAGGGCGGCGGCCACGCACACCACGAGATCGACCTCGTACTGCGCGGCGAGCTTGCCCCAGCGCTCGACGATCAGGCGATCGTCGCGCGGGGGTTCTGTGAGCGACGAGCCGTTGTAGACCCCGTCGTGATAGAAGAACACCCGCGTCACCTTGTGCCCGGCCTTCAGAGCCGCGACCGCGAACTGGTAGGCGGAGTCCGAGGCCTGATGCGTGTACGGGCCTTCGTTCACCAGGATGCCGATCTTCATCCGCGTCCTCCCCGCCTAGAAGCGCAGGTGCGCCGAGGCGTTCAAACTTCCGCGTCCGCCGCGCCAGTTGTCGATATGGAACTTGGTGAACGGCAGTCCCGTGAGTTCGAAGAACCGCGCCCAGCCGATGCGGTCGATCCACTCGCCCAGACGCTCCCAGTCATGGGCGTCGTCCTTATAGGCGTGAACGATCTTCTTCACGGCCGCGGACACCTCCGGCCAGCGCGGCGGGTTATTCGGGAGGTTCGACACCACAAGCTTGTGGAACGAGGGCTTGCTGCGCGCGTTCGAGTGCTTGCCGCCCACCCAGATCGCGATCTTCGAGTTCTCGGGATCGTTGATGAGCATCGGCGGGCACGGCGCGTAACACGCCCCGCAGCACATGCACTTCCTCTCGTCGATTTCAAGCGACGGCTTGCCGTTGACGAGCGCCGGCCGGATCGCCGCCACCGGGCAGCGCGCCACCACCGTGGGCCGCTCGCAGACGTTACCGACCAGGTCGTGATTGATCTTCGGGGGCTTGGTATGCTGGATATTGACCGCGATGTCGGCCTGGCCGCCGCAATTGATCTCGCAGCACGAGCTCGAGATGCGCAACTTGTTCGGCAAGCGCTCGTGAATGAACTCCTCGTGGAGCTCGTCCATCAGGGCCTTCACCACCCCCGAGGCATCGGTCGCCGGGATGTCGCAATGCAACCACCCCTGGGTGTGCGAGATCATGGAGATGGAATTGCCCGTGCCGCCGACCGGGAAGCCTTTCTTTCCCAAGGCCTCGATGAGCGGGGCCACCTGCGATTCGCTCGCCACCATGAACTCGACATTGCTGCGCGAGGTAAAGCGCAGGTAGCCGTCGGCATAGCGATCACCGATATCGCACAGCGCGCGGACCGTATGCACGTCCAGCTGCCGCTGGGTGCCGGCGCGCACCGTCCACACCTCATCGCCGCTCATCGCCACGTGGTGCAGGACTCCGGGACGCGGGCGGTCATGCCACTTCCAGGCCCCGTAGTTCTTCTTCAATAGCGGATGCAGATAGGGGTCGAGTTCCGGTACCCCCGACTCCACGGCTCGGCGTGCGCTCATGACTGACCCCCCTTATTATGCGCCCCGTTGGTCTTGCGGCTCTCGCGGTAGGCCTCCACCGCCGCATCCCACTCGTCCATGCGGACGTAAGGATTGGTGCGCGGGTGGGTGACCATGTTGGGATCGAGCGGCAGGCCCACCCCTTCCATGAAGTTGGCGAAGCCTATGCGGTCGATCATCTCGCCGGTGCGCTCGTGCTCCAGGGCGTTGTCGGCGAAGAACTCCATGACCCGCCGTCCGATGTCGACCAGCTGTTCGTAGTCGTCGTCGGTCTTCATGGGCAGGAAGGGAACGATCACGGTGCCCATGAGGTCGCCGATCTTTAAAGTGCGCTTGCCCCCGAGAAGCAAGGTCACGCCCCGGTCGTCGCCCGGGTGCAGGGCCTTGGTCATGACATTGATGCAGTGCATGCAGCGCACGCAGTTGCGGTTGTCGACCTTCAGGGTGTCGTCATCGGCCAGACGCAGGCTGTGCGTCGGGCAGCGCGTAATGACGTTGTCGATGACATAGGACCGCCCGCGCTCGGCGACGAACGCCTTGACCTCTTTCTGGTCGACCTTCATGTCGTCGCGCCACATGCCGATCACGGCCATGTCCGCGCGCTGGATGGCGTTGGTGCAGTCGTTGGGGCAGCCCGAGAACTTGAACTTGAACTTATAGGGCATGGCCGGACGATGCATCTCGTCCAGGAACTCATTGATGACCCGCCGGTGGGCGCGCGGCTCGTCGTAGCAGGAGTGCTCACAACGCGCATGACCCACGCACGACATGGAGGTACGCAGCGCAGGCCCCGCCCCACCCATGTCAAAGCCCATGTCATTGAAGGCATCGAACGCCGGCTGGACGTTCTTCGTGCTGCAGCCCTGGAACATGATGTCGCCGCTCTGCCCGTGCAGGGCGATGAGTCCCGAGCCGTACTCCTCCCATACGTCGCACATCTTGCGCAGCACCTCGGTCGTATAATGCATACCGGCCGCGGGCATGATGCGCAACGTGTGGAACTCGGCGGACGCGGGGAACTTCTCGGCCACCTCGGAGAAGCGCGGGATCACGCCTCCCCCATAACCTACGACCCCCACCGTGCCCCCCTTCCAGTAGCCCTTACGGGTCTCGTAGGAGTGCTCGAGCTGGCCCAGGAGGTCTTTCATCATGGGTGCGTAGGGCTTGGATTCGTCTTTTGCCAAACGCTTCAGGCCCGTCACGAAACTCGGCCAAGGACCGCTCTCCAACTGGTCGAGCATCGGGGTCTTCGGCATTTTCTTTGTGTCTGTCATCGCCACTCCTTATGCAAGGGCTAAGGCATGGATCGACAGACTACGTAACACCCTCCAGACCGCCTATGCCCCAGAGGGGATAGAATGATTCCGAATCATCTATCCCTTTCGGGT
>JAKARW010000039.1 GCA_021819125.1 Pseudomonadota bacterium
GGTAGTTCTTGATCGCTACCCACGTTTCGCAACATTATGACAACATGGACAGTTCGCACCAACGCATTCTGGATCTTGCCGACCAGCGCGGCCTTATTCGGCCACGCGATCTCAATGAGTGTGGGCTGCCCACTGTCGCCCTCACGCGGCTGGTGCGGCAAGGGCTGCTCCAGCGCACGGGACGGGGCCTGTACGCAATTTCGGACCGAGCCGTCTCGGAATACGGCGCACTCGCCGAGGTGGCACGCAAGCACCCGCAAGCCATCGTTTGCCTGCTGTCGGCACTGCGCCTACATGAACTCACCACGCAGTCGCCGTTCGAGGTCTGGCTGGCCATCCCCAACAAGGCGCGCGCCAAAGATGGACCATCCCCCGCTGCGCATCGTGCGCTTCTCCGGCGCCGCGCTGGCGGAGGGGGTCGAGGAGCACCTCATCGATGGTGTGCCGGTGCGCGTGACCCACGTTGCCCGTACGGTGGCCGACTGCTTCAAGTACCGCAACAAGATCGGCCTGGATGTCGCACTGGAGGCGCTGCGTGAGGCCTGGAAAGGAAAGCGCATCGGCATGGACGAACAGTGGCGTTTTGCCAAGCTGTGCCGGGTGGCCAACGTCACGCGCCCCTACTTGGGAGCCTGACGTGAGCAGCCGGAACACCGCCGCCTCGGTCCATACACGACTGCTCGCCAAGGCCCGCGCCGACAAGCAGGACTTCAACCTCGTTCTCACCCGCGACGCCCTGGAGCGGCTCCTGTATCGCCTAAGTGTTTCCGTTCATGCGGATCACTTCCTGCTCAAGGGCGCGTTGCTGTTCGACTTGTGGTTCGACATCCCACATCGTCCGACACGCGACGCCGACCTACCGGGCGTAGGCATAGCCGAGATCCCGCATATCGAAGCAGTGTTTCGGGACATCTGTACGGTGGAGCGGGACGATAGCATACGCTTCCAGCCCGACTCGGTACACGCAGAGGAGATCGGCAAGGAAGCCAACTACTCCGGTGTCCGGGTCACGCTGATCGGCCTGTTGGACGGTGCCCGATGCCACGTTCAGGTCGACGTGGGTTTCGGCGACGCCGTGACGCCCGGCCCCGAGGCCGTCGACTACCCGGTGATGCTGCCGGACATGCCAGCCCCGAAACTGCGCGCCTACCCCCGGTACACGGTTGTCGCCGAGAAGCTGGAGGCGCTGGTGTCGCTCGGCATCGCCAACAGCCGCATGAAGGATTACTTCGATCTCTGGATCTTGTCGCGCTACACCGATTTCGACGGCGCGCTCCTGTGTAAGGCGATCGACGCCACCTTCGAGCGCCGCAGGACACCCCTGCCGGACGGTGTCCCTTTCGGCTTGAGCGACGAATTCACGCAGGATGGGCAAAAACAGACCCAGCGGCAAGCATTCCTGAGAAAGAATGTTTTGGACGAGCTTCAGCTTTCCGAGGTCGTTGCCGGTCTGCGTGTTTTCTTGTCATTCCCGCTGGACGCACTCCAGCAAGATGCTGCATTTCCACAAACATGGCTTTCCGGAAATGGGTGGACGTCGAGTAGCAAGGAATCCAGCCTATGACCTGGAATCCCGATCTGCTCTTGAAGGGTCTTCGCCGTATCGCCAACATGGTGGGCAGCTCGTTGGCGCTTAATGCCGTCGCGATCGAGCGGCGCCCTGTGCCGCACGTGCCGCCCAAAACATTACCGCCCGGCACCATGGCGGTGTACGTCTTCTCGTTTGGGCCTCATGTGCTGAAGGCCGGGAAGGTCGGCCCCAATAGCGCTGCTCGCTACACGGCTCAACACTACAACGCCGACAGCGCGAAGAGCACTCTGGCAGCCTCCTTGATCAAACACGGCGAGCGCATCGGCGTCGCCGGCCTGAACGAAACGAACGTTCCCGGCTGGATCAGGGAGCACACCGATCGGGTGAACTTCATCCTCGATGCGTCGCTCGGTGTCCATGTCCTCGACCTCCTCGAGGCATTTCTGCCATGCCGCCTCCGGCCTGAGTTCGAGGGATTTGCCAGCCGACGGATCGATCGCGAGGGCGGACAGACATGAAAGAGGACATCCTCGAACAAATGGTGGACGAGTACCTGCAGCACAAAGGGTACTTTACCCGGCACAACATCAAGTTCCGACCTGCCGGCGATCACGTGGAGTACGACGCCCGCCAGGATGCCGTGCATAGCGACATCGACGTGATCGGCATCCATCCGCGACTCGACGGCGCACGTCGGGTGATGGTGGTGAGCTGCAAGAGCTGGCAGGGTGGCTTTCGTCCCAAATACTGGATCGACGCGATCGCCAAGAACAAGGTGGTCTCGGGGCGTGAAGCCTGGCGTGGGTTTCGCGAACTGACCAGGGAGAAGTGGGCCGCAGCCTTCAGGACGGCAGTCGCGGAACTGACTGGATCATCCTCGTTCACCTACATCACAGCTGTCACGAAAGTCGTCGGCAACCGAGCGGCGTGGCAGGACAACGCGACGTTCCGCGAGAATCTTGGCGGCAACCCCATCGAGCTACTGACCTTCAGCGACATGCTGAAAGAACTCTTCTCGTCCATCGACACCACTCCGGCCTCATCGGAAGTCGGACGGGTTCTGCAGCTGATCAAGGCGTCAGACTGGTCTCTCGACAAGTAATCCAACCCGAAAGAGCCCGTGCGGCGGTAATCGGCGATCGATGAGGGCCCGCTGCTCGTCCCATAGCAGTGGCGTCCCCGACGCCGGATCGAACAGGGTCACCTCCGGTGGCAAGGTCTCGTCGACGATCGCGGCGACGATGTCCGGCACCAGCGTCGGTCCGCGGCCCTGACGAATGTCCGCGAAAACGGCCAAATGATCCAAAATCGGGACCGGAGACTTGCGGACGGACTTCCTGTTCAGATGTGACGGACGCGGGTTCGGTTCCTGAAAGCACCAGACCCCGCAGGAGTTCGAACCTTTCCGCACGAACTCGCAGGAACCCTCACCAGCCCGCACGGCCCGATGTCAGGCCATTGATTTTAACAAACTGCTTGATCGGTCCGCGCTTGTGGACTGCGGACTTTCAATACGCCGGAAATCTGGCTTGCCCGGACGGCCGCCGGTGCCGCGACGTTGCAAAACGTCGGTACTTGCCAATATCTACCGACGAAACGAAAGATCGCCTAGCCAGCGCCAACCTGAGCCGCGACGGTCTTCGTGGACGTCGTCCGGCACGACTCCTTGTAGGCCTCGATGTCGACCTGCCGATAGATCACCCGGCCGCGGAGCTTCAGGAACTTGGGCCCGATTCCCTCGCTGCGCCAGCGCTCCAGCGTCACCTCGCTGACACCCCAGCGGGTGGCCAGTTGCTTCTGGTTGAGATGAACGACTTCCATCTTGGTCTTTTTCCGAACGAGCTGGCGGGCGCTCATGAAGGCGCTGTTCCGCCGGCGCGCCAAGTCGTTCCGGGGGGCATTCACGCCGATGGCGGATTGTTCAACTCGTAGGAGGTGGAGCGCCCGCCGGCAGCGGATTTGCGCAATACGTCATGGGCCAGTAATTCGTTGATGTCGCGCAGGGCGGTATCCGGCGAGCACTTGGCGATGGCCGCCCACTTGCTGGTGGTGAGCCTCCCTTCGAAGCCGTCGAGCAAGCGGTTGAGCAGCTTCGCCTGCCGCTCGTTCATCGGCATACCGGCAAAGCGCTGCCAGAACCGCGCCTTGGCCAGGACAGCGTCGAGGGTGTGCTGGGCCTGGTCGACCGCGCGGTGCAAGGTATCGAGGAACCAGACGAGCCACGCCGTAACATCGAGCGTGCCCTTCTGGGTGCGCTCCAGGATATCGTAGTAGGCATTGCGCTCGCGCTGGATCTGCGCCGACAAACTGTAGAAGCGCTGTGGGCTGCCGTCGGCACGAGCCAGCAGCAGATCGCCCATGGCCCGGGCAATCCGGCCGTTGCCGTCGTCGAAGGGGTGCAGAGTCACGAACCACAGATGGGCGAGGCCGGCCTTGATGAGCGGCGGCTCTCCGGTCCCCGCATCGACCCATTCGAGGAAACGGCTCGTCTCGGCCTTCAGGCGATCGGCCGGCGGCGCTTCGAAATGCACGCGCTGCCGTCCGATGGGGCCGGACACCACCTGCATCGGACCGCGGGCATCGTCCCGCCAGCCACCGATCCTGATCTTGGAGAGGCCTGAGTAGCCGGTTGGGAAGAGCGCCGCGTGCCAACCGAACAACCGCTCGCGGGTGACCGGGGCCGCGCAGTTGGCCGTGGCGTCGAGCACCATCTCGACTACACCCTCGACATGCCGATCCACCGGCGCCAGGGCGCCGATGTCCACACCCAAACGGCGCGTGATGCTCGAACGCACGGACTCGATGTCGAGCCGTTCGCCCTCGATCTCGCTGGTCTTGACCACGTCCTCGGTGAGCGCCGAGAGGCTCGCCTGGTCGCGCTTTGGCCTGCCGACGTCGGCCAGGCGCCCCATCAGCAGACCTTGGGCACGGCTCACCTCGGCCATGGGTCCGGCCAGTGCGGCCAGGTCGTAGCGCCAGTTCGGCCAGTCACTGGCCTGCCAGATATACTTGTAATCGCCGCTTTTCATGCGGAGATTATCGGCCTCATTCTCCGCATGTGCAAGACATTCACCGCAATTTGTGCGGAGATTGTCCGCCGTATTCTCCGCAGCGCACGCAATCCGGTAACGGACGCGGGTCTCATTCCGCGTTTGGGAACTCAATGGGCGTCGGAAGGCCGGCGCGTTTGAACCGCCTTTCCGGCCACCAATCACGGCGCAAAATCTGCTTGATCATCTTCCGTCAACGGGCATTCCAGCAGGCTTTCCGATCGAGTTTGCAATGGATAGGCGCAGATGGGGCTTATGCAAAATCCACAAATTTATGCGCGCTGGTTCAGCGCCCACCACGCTGGGCGGTGAGGCATCGAACGCGATCCCGACTGTGGCAAACGTTCCCATCTTGCTTTATCATGAAGCGTCAAGATGAATCATGATGGAGATGTCATGACGACGACGGTCCGCGAAAAGTTTTCCTCCCAAGCCGCACCCGATGTGCTGGCCGCACTGCGCCAGATCGCAGAAAGCCAAGGCCGCCAGTTCCAGGCGGTGCTTGACGAAGCCCTGCGCGACTACATCGACCGGCAGCAGAAGGAGCGTCCCCGCCGTCACGTGATGGCCTCGTTCGCGGCCAGCCGGGATGAGTTCGACAGCCTCTACCGTGAACTGGCCAAGTAAGCCGTGGCTCACGATTACCTGACCGTGGCCGACGTGCTCGGCATGCACACGGTGCTGATGCAGCGGTATGGCGGCGCGCCGGGCGTGCGCGATCCCGGGGCGCTGGAGGCCGCACTGTTCCGCCCGCAGACCGGCTATTACGATGACATCCTGGCCGAGGCGGCTGCCCTGATGGAAAGCCTGGCGATCAACCACCCGTTCGTGGACGGCAATAAGCGCATCGCCTTTGCGGCTGCCGACGTATTCCTGCGCATCAACGGCTGGCGCTTGCAGCGCACACCGATGCAGATCTACGCGGAGATGATGCAGATATTCGAGTCGGGCACGTTTGATATCGCCCACCTCGATCCCTGGCTGCGGTCTTTCGCCGTCCCCGAAGAGTGATACAGTGCACAAAAACATCCAACGCACAGACTTTAAGGCTGCGATGGCAGAAGTCCAAGCGATAACGAGGAACCAGATGCCTGAACAGGTGGGTTCCGCGACAGACGTTGAGTCATTCCCCAACTTCACCAAACCCGCGCGCCAGCGCTGGGAGTCCATCCCTGCCGATATCCGCCAGAGGCTGCTGTCTTACGTATGGTGCGGCCAGTGCCATCACGGCACAACTACCACCAATTTCAGCGGCCGCATCAAGGGCGGCGACTTGCTGCTGGCGGGCAAGTGCGAGCGCGATCTAACCGCCGAGGCCAGCCTGCTGCTGTCGGGCTGGGTCGGAAACTACCCGGAACTCGGGTTTGCCTACCGCTTCAAGGAAGACTTCTTCAGCATCTACGATGCCAAATCGGCCGACGAGGCGCAGGGCCGCTTCCTTCAATGGAAAAGTCAGATCACGCCAGAGATCGCGCCGGCATTCTTCGATCTGGTGCGAGCCTGGAACCACTGGACTCCGTGGATTCTGGAATATTTCAACCACGATCACCAATGCCTACACCGAGTCACTGAACAACCTGATCCGTGTAATGAACCGACTCGGCCGGGGCTACAGTTTCGAGGCGCTGCGGGCCAAGATTCTGTTCGCGAAAAGGGCGCGCACGCGCACGCAGAAGGCCCGCGCCGGGCACAAGTCGATCATTCGCCCCATCGAACGGTAAAAGCCGGATTGTTGGCCGATACCGCGCCCTGCTACCAAATAGCGGAAGACCCCCTAGGCGCTCCCTAGAAAAGCGGCTTTTGGCGCGAGCTCTGGTAGCGCTCGATGCCACTCAAGATCTCCGCGCGCACGGCATCTCCGTCCACCCAGCCTTCGACCCGGACCCACTTGCCAGCCTCGAGGTCCTTATAGTGAGCGAAGAAATGGCTGATCTGATCGAGCAGATGGGCCGGTATGTCGGCAAGCGCCTGATAATGACGGTAGGACACACAAAGCTTGTCGACAGGAACCGCGAGAATCTTCATATCGGGTCCCTTCTCGTCGGTCATCCTGAGCATGGCCACGGGTCGGCAGCTGATCACCGAGCCGCTGATGAGCGGCACGGGGGTCAGAACCAGGACATCGACGGGATCGCCGTCCTCGGAGAGGGTATGCGGTATATAGCCATAATTGCACGGATAATACATGACGGTATTCATGAACCGATCCACGAACATGGCGCCCGTATCCTTATCCATCTCGTACTTTACCGGCGGCCCGTGCGCGGGGATCTCGATGATGACATTGGTGGCGGCCGGAACCTTGTCGCCAGGGCCCACTCGATCCAGATTCACGTTACGACACTCCTCTTAAAGTTTTTTAAGTTTCGCCCGGCGGCTTCAACACCAGGCCGTAATGAGGTCTGGCATCAGATCGGTTTGGCAGAATACACGATGGGTAAAATGTCCGTGAAAAAATCTGCCTTGGCACGGTCGCGCAAATGCTGCGGGACCGAGGCGCGTACCTCGAAACTGATCGCGGTAAGCGAGATGTCGGCGATCAAAACCACGGGCGGATTCCACCCGAAAGGGGGCGCTGCCTCGCGCTTACCATCCTCCTCCGGCGAATCGGCCAATGGAATCGGCTCCTCGGGACGCCCCCGGAAATGGCGGCAGGCGGCCTCTTCGAGCCTATGCATCATATCGCCGGCATTGGCTGGGACTGCCACGTCGAACCGAAAGACAATGCGCGCCCACTCATTGGGGAGGGATCGTATCAGGCCGCCGGTGATAACCACGCCATTGGGCACGCGAAAGAGCTGCCCATCGTCCAAGCGCAGCTCCGAATAAAAGAGATTGATATCGCGCACCACACCCCGGTAACCTTGCGCGCGCAGTGGATGCGGGTAGGTCTCGGGCATCATCGGGAATTGCCAGGCGACGATCTGCACGTGGTCGCCTACGTCAAAGGGCTTAAAGAGCGCCACCGCAAGACCGCCGAAGAAGTTCCCGAAAAACGACTGCCCGGCAACACCGAGCACCACCGAAAGCATGGTGCCCCCAACGAGGACCCCGCTGAACGTGCCGCCGACGACAAGGATGACGATTAACGCAAGGCCCGCATAAAGGAGCAGGCGAATGAGATAGATACCGGTGACGGAATCCTGCCACGCCAACTCGTAGCCCCGTCCGGCGCGCGCCATCTGCTCAAGGCGATGCGCCCGATGTCGGGCCAACGTCTTCTCGACGCCATGGATGACGCGCAGCCCGGCGAGCACCACCACCAGTATGCGCAGGATACTCACTTCCTCGCGCGGCAGTTTATAATAGTGCGCGGCATAGTCGATGCCAAACAACAGCGCCACCGCGAGAATAATCCACACGGCTGCGGTCCACGGAAGCGCGCGCAACAGGCGCCGCACTTGCCATTTGTGAGGGATATGCGCGTCCACCATGCGGGCATTATAGCGAACTGCCCATTGCGGTCGAGTCCGACCTGAACTGGCGCGCAATTGACGGTTTCTGGTCATTGCAGTAGGGTGACACACCACAGATGAGGATGACCTGTGACGGAAAACACGCCGCTCCCCAACTTCGAGGCCACGTTGGCCGAGCTTGAGCAAATCGTGCAGCAAATGGAAAATGGTCAGCAATCGCTGGAAGAGGCGCTGTCCACCTTTCAGCGGGGAATGGAACTCTCGCGGCTATGCGAGGCTGGTCTGAAAAACGCCGAGCAACGCGTAGAGCGCCTCGTGTCGGAAAACGGAACCTACCGCGTGGAGCCCTTCAAGACGGACGAGCAGGACAGCTGACGTGGTATCTGAAGATCACCTGAAGGGCTACCGCGCCCGCGCCGAGGACGTGTTAGCGCGCGTATTACCGTCCACCAAGACCGTACCGGCGGACCTCCACGAAGCCATGCGTTACGCCACCCTCGGAGGCGGCAAGAGGCTGCGCGCCTGCCTTGTATATGCCACAGGCGAGGCCCTCGGGGCGGCGCCCGAGGCGCTCGACCCGGCGGCCGCCGCGGTCGAACTGATTCACGCCTACTCCCTCGTGCATGACGACCTTCCGTGCATGGACGACGACGACATGCGCCGCGGACGGCCAAGCTGCCACAAGGCCTTCGGCGAGGCCGCGGCCCTGCTCGCGGGCGACGCCTTGCAGACGCAGGCGTTCGCGGTCCTGGCGACCGCCGAGACCTTGCCGCCGCAAGCGCGGATTCGCATGGTCGAGGAGCTTGCGCGGGCCTCCGGGTCGCTGGGCATGGCCGGCGGACAGGCCCTCGACCTCAAGGCCGGGCCGATGGCGACCATAGCGATTCTCGAAGAGAGGCATAGCCGTAAGACCGGCGCCTTGATGCATGCCGCCGTACGGCTCGGGGCCTTGGCCGCAACCCCCGATATCCCGTCCCCCCTGGACGATTACGGCCGGGCCCTGGGGCTTGCCTTCCAGATCGCAGATGATCTGCTCGATGTCGAGGGTATAGCGCTTGTAGTCGGCAAGACCATCGGGGCCGATGCCGCGGCCGGCAAGGCGACGTTTGCGTCGGTATTGGGCGTCCACGAGGCGCGGCGGCGCGCGCGCGGCCTCTATGACGATGCCCTCGCCAGCCTGCAGTTTTTAGGCGATAATGGGCGGCTCCTTGCGGCTATTGCCCACTACGCCATCGAGCGGGATCACTAAGAATGACAAAGACCGGGCACGCGCTTTTGCGCTCCATCGATTCCCCCGTGGACCTTCGGCGGCTACCCGAGGGCGTACTTCCGCAATTGGCTGCGGAATTACGCGAGTACCTTATCACAAGCGTAAGCCAAACCGGTGGTCATCTGGCCGCCGGGTTAGGTACGGTCGAACTGACGATCGCCCTGCATTATGTGTTCGACACACCCGAGGACCGTATTGTATGGGATGTCGGCCACCAGACTTATCCCCACAAGATCCTCACGGGCCGGCGCGACCGCATGGCGACGCTGCGCAAGGCCGGCGGGCTTTCGGGCTTTCCGAAGCGCTCGGAGAGCCCCTATGACACCTTCGGTGTCGGCCACTCCAGCACCTCCATCAGCGCCGCGCTGGGGATGGCGGTGGCCGCCAAACAGGCGGGTGAGACGCGCCAGGTGGTGGCGGTCATCGGCGATGGCGCACTCACCGCCGGCATGGCCTTCGAGGCACTGAACAACGCCGGCAGCATGGACGCCGACCTGCTCGTGGTTTTAAACGACAACGACATGTCCATATCGCCCAACGTCGGGGCGCTGTCGAGCTACTTGGCCCGCATCCTGTCGGGACGCGCCTACACAAGCGTGCGTAGCGGCAGCAAGACCGTCCTGAGCACCGTGCGCCCGGTATTCCAGTTCGCCAAGCGCATCGAGGAGCATATGAAGGGCATCATCATGCCCGGGACGCTGTTCGAGGAGCTTGGCTTTAACTACATTGGCCCGATCGACGGACACGATCTTGCAAGCCTCATCCCGACGCTCAGAAACATGCGCGACCTGAAGGGACCACGCTTTCTCCATGTCGTGACCCGCAAGGGCAAGGGCTATACACCCGCCGAGGGCGACCCTTGCGTCTACCATGGGGTGACGCCGTTCGATCCGCTGACTGGCAAAATGGAGACTAAGGCCTCCGGCAAGACCTACACCCAGATCTTCGGCGAATGGCTGTGCGACATGGCGGAGGACGACCCGAAGTTGATCGGCATAACACCGGCCATGCGCGAGGGGTCAGGGCTTGTGGAGTTTTCGGAACGCTTCCCGGACCGGTACTTCGACGTCGGCATAGCCGAACAACATGCCTTGACGTTTGCCGCGGGACTTGCCTGCGAGGGCCTAAAACCCGTAGTCGCCATCTATTCGACCTTCCTGCAACGCGGTTACGACCAGGTCATCCACGACATCAGCCTGCAAAACCTCCCGGTCATGCTCGCCATAGACCGGGGCGGTCTCGTAGGCGCCGACGGGCCGACCCATGCCGGAAGCTTTGATTTGAGCTTCATGCGCTGCCTGCCGCACTTTGTCATCATGGCCCCAAGCGACGAAAATGAGTGCCGGCAGATGCTCTATACCGCCTATCGGCACGACGGGCCAAGCGCGGTGCGTTATCCACGTGGCAGTGGGCCGGGCGTGACAGTCGAGCGCACCATGACGGCGTTACCCATCGGCAAGGCCGAGGTTCGGCGTAATGGGACACGCGTCGCGCTGCTCGCTTTCGGCTCACTTTTGGGGGCGGCGCTTGGCGCGGGCGAGATTCTCAATGCCACGGTCGTCAACATGCGTTTCGTAAAGCCCCTGGATGAGGCGCTCCTCATCCGCCTGGCACGCTCTCACGAATTTTTCGTCACGGTCGAAGAGAATGTCATCGCCGGGGGCGCGGGCAGCGGGGTGGGCGAGCTCGTGGGGCAGCTCGCGCTGCCGGTACGAGTCCTGAATATCGGCCTGCCTGATAGCTACATTGAGCATGGGTCTCCGGCGCAGATGCTGGCCGACTGCGGACTGGACGTGCCGGGCATCGTTCGCCAGGTGCGCGACGCCATGCCCAAGCTTGCCCGAACCTCTGAATCGGCTTAAAATGGCAAGTCGTTGACTAGATTACTCAGGATTAAGCTATGACCGCTGCACCGTCCGGTGCGCGAGCCGACTGTATCGCCGATGTGCAAAGCAGCGTCGACTCGCGTCAGATCGCCATAGACAAGGTTGGCATCAAGGACATCCGCCATCCGGTGCGGGTCAAGGACCGCAGTCAAGGCGAACAGCACACCATCGCGCTTTTCAACATGTATGTCGAGCTGCCCCACAACTTCAAGGGCACCCACATGTCGCGCTTTGTCGAGATCCTAAACCGTTACGAGACCGAGATATCGGTCGAGTCCTTCCAAGACATGCTGGTGGAAATGGCCCAGCGCCTGGAGGCCGATGCCGGCCACATCGAGATGACCTTCCCTTATTTCGTGACCAAGACCGCGCCGGTCTCGGGCGTGCGTAGCCTCATGGATTATGAGGTGAGCTTTCGGGGTGAGATCCGCAATGGCCACAGCGTCACCACCATCGGCGTGGTCGTTCCGGTCACGAGCCTTTGCCCGTGCTCCAAGGAGATCTCCGAGCGCGGCGCGCACAACCAGCGATCCCATGTGACCTTGGCGGTAAGAACCAATCAATTCGTATGGGTCGAGGACCTGATCGACCTCGTCGAAAAAAAGGCGAGCTGCGAGCTTTACGGACTTTTAAAGCGCCCTGATGAGAAATTCGTCACCGAGCGCGCCTATGACAATCCACGGTTTGTGGAAGACATGGTCCGCGAAGTCGCGAGCGCCTTGAATGCCGATCCGCGGGTCGATGCCTACACGGTGGAATCGGAAAACTTTGAATCGATCCACAACCATTCCGCCTACGCCCTCATCAAAAAAGACAAGGCCGCCGCTTAAAAGGAGCGTACTGGGGGTCGCGCCACGCACGGCCTTTGCGGGTGTTGCGAGACCCAGCCACGATGGCGGGTCGCGGCATGGTGTCTGCGAAACCCGCCTCCGACACGCCAAGGGGCCCTGGTGTCCGGGTCGCCCTTAAGACTTGGCCCACCCGCCCCGGCCATGAAAGCCCTTGCGCCGTGGGGGCGGCATCTGTTAGCCTCCTAATAGTTAGGTTGAGAAAGGGCGGACGATGGGGCTTCCTCAAGAATCGTTTGCGGGGACACTCCACGAGACGGCGCGGTTGTGGCGCACCGAGCTCGATCGACGGCTGCGGCCACTTGGTTTAAGTCAAGCCAAATGGCGCATGCTGGTCCATGTGGCCTGTAGCGACGACTGTACGCAGGCCGAACTTGCGGCGCGCCTTGGGGTCGAGGCGCCGACGGTCGTGGGTTTACTAGACCGCCTGACCGCCGATGGTCTGGTCGAACGGCGGGAATCGCCCCATGATCGCCGCAGCAAGACCGTCCACCTATGCGAGGGCGGGCGCGCGCTCATGCGGCCCATAACCGAGATGGCCGAGGGTCTGAGCCGTGAACTCCTGGCGAATTTGAGCGCAGAGGAAATAGCCATCAGTACCGCCGCTCTTAAAAAAATCCGCGATCGGCTGTTATCCCTTTAAGACTTAAAACAGGCTAAACCCACAATGTCTCGATTGTCGCAGATAGTCCGCGCTCTGCTCCGACAAAAAGCCCTGCTCGCCTTCATCGCCATCCTGCTTCTCTACGGCGCCTATGTGTATTGGCGCAGCCTTCAGGATTACGTGAGCACGGATGATGCCTATGTCGGCGCCCATGTCGTGTCGATAGCCGCCCAGGTGGCGGGGCCGGTGGCGCAGGTGTTTGTCCACGACAACCGGCCGGTTCGCACCCATCAGCGCCTATTCGAGATCGACCCGCATCCCTACCGGATCGCCGTTTCGGCGGCGCGCGCCCTGGTTCAGCAACGACAGGCCCTGCTTGCCAATGCCGAGGCCATCAGTGGCCGCACACAGCGCATGGCCAGGCACCACTTTTTATCATCGCAGTCCTCGGAGACGGCCCAGGCCACCGTCAAGGCCGATCGCGCCGCCTTGGCCGCGGCTCAGGCGGCGCTCGCCCGCGCGCGGCTCAATCTCTCTTACTGCCTGGTGCGCGCACCGACCAACGGCTACCTCAGCAATATGCGGCTGCGGCCCGGTACCTATATTCAGGCCGGCACGCCGCTATTTGCGCTGATCGCGAGCCGCGAATATTGGGTCACCGCCAACTTCAAGGAGACCTCGCTTAGCCGCATGGCCTTGGGCGATAGCGCGCATGTGAGTATCGATATGTACCCCGATCACCGGTTTCGCGGTAAAGTGGTGGGCATCAGTGGTGGGAGCGGTACGGCCTTCTCGCTCCTCCCACCCGAAAACGCCACGGGAAACTGGGTCAAGGTCACGCAGCGCGTCCCGGTGCGGGTATTGAT
This sequence comes from Pseudomonadota bacterium, assembly GCA_021819125.1. Taxonomy (GTDB): domain Bacteria; phylum Pseudomonadota; class Gammaproteobacteria; order Acidiferrobacterales; family Acidiferrobacteraceae; genus Acidiferrobacter. Next base: position 13,472 of record JAKARW010000039.1, read on the forward strand.
CCTGAACCCGAACCCGCGCTGGCCGCTGCGGATCGGGACGAGTGCCGATGTCACCGTATTTTTTCGCAAGGCCCGCGCACATTGATGGAGACGCCCATGGTTTTTCGCACCATGCTCCTTTGCTATGACGGCACGCGCGAGGGCCACACGGCACTGCGCCAGGGGACGGAACTGGCGAGCGCCTGCGGGGCCTTTGTCCACCTCCTTGCCGTAGTCCGCACGAGCGCCGGGGCGATCGTGGGCGAGTCACTGTCGAGTGAGGCGCCATTCGCGGAACAGACGCGGCAGGTCGAGGAGATCTTAAGCGAAGGCGTCGCCCGACTCACGGAGCGCGGTATAAAGACCAAGGGGCATGTGACCTTGGGCGAGCCCATAGACGAGATCGCGCGCTTTGCAAAGACCCTTGGGGTCGATCTTATTGTGCTCGGTCACCGTACGCGGTCGGCATTTGCGCGATGGTGGGGGGGGTCCGTGGGGGTATCGCTCCTCGACCTGTCGACCTGCAGCATTCTGGTATGCATCGAAAATCCTGCCCCTGAAACCAGGTCGTGAGCCCCCGACAACGTCTGCTGATCACGATCGCGGTCATGGCAACGACCGTGATGCAGGTATTGGACACTACGATCGTGAACGTGGCCCTGCCGCACATGGAGGGGCAGCTCGAGGCCACCCCCGATCAAATCACCTGGGTGCTCACAAGTTATCTCGTGGCGTCCGCGGTCTTCATGCCACTCACGGGATTTTTTACCGACCGGCTTGGCCGGCGGCGTTACCTGCTCATCAGCATCTTTGGGTTCGTGCTGTTCTCCGCGCTGTGCGGATTGGCGGCCTCGCTCGACCAGATCGTCGTGTTTCGCCTGTTGCAGGGGGCCTTCGGGGCCTCTCTGGTGCCGCTTTCGCAGGCCATCCTGGTGAGCGTCTACCCGATCGAGGAACGTGGCCGCGCGATGGCGATATGGGGCATTGGGGTCATGATCGGCCCCATTCTCGGACCGACCCTCGGCGGCTACCTGACCGAGGTCTTAAGTTGGCGCTGGACCTTCTTCATAAATCTCCCGGTCGGCATCCTGTCCTACATCCTCGCCCTCACATCGGTCCCTGACACCCCGCGCCAACAACGCGCCATGGACTGGGGGGGCCTTGCCTATCTGGCCCTTTGCATCAGCGCCCTGCAATTTCTCCTGGACCGCGGCAACGAATACGGCTGGCTTGGGTCGCTGCGAATTCAGCTTGCCGCGGTGATCTCGGTGGCGGGCCTCGCGGCCTTTACCGTGCATAGCGCCGGGCGGCGGAAATCGCGCCTTTTCGACCTGCGCATCCTCGCCGACCGGAATTTTACCGTGGCAAGCTTTCTGCTTGCGATCTTTGGGCTTGGCATGTACGGGTCCATGGTTATGCAGCCGCTATTTCTCGAGACTCTCCTTCATTATCCGACACTGACAACAGGCCTTGTCATGGCGCCGCGTGGCGTGGTGAGCGCGCTGAGCATGTTGGTCGTGGGGCGGCTCATTACCCGCATGAGCCCGCGTATCCTGATCACCATTGGCATCATCTTGAGCGGGCTTGGGACCTGGGCCATGGGGCGCTACGATCTCCATATCAGCGAATGGCAGGTCATCTGGCCGGTACTCATCCAAGGCATGGGGCTTGGCATGATCTATGTGCCACTTTCGACAGTCGCATTCTCGACGCTCCCGCGCGAGTCGGCGCCCGAGGCGGCGGGACTCTTTAGCCTCATGCGCACGGTCGGCTCGTCGATCGGCATCTCGCTTGTGACAACCATGTTCATCCGCCATGGCCAGATGGCATGGAATACGATAGGGGCGCACATCACGGCCTTCGGGACGGCCGCGATCACCTACCTCGCGCCCCTGCACCTGCTTCCACAAACCCCGCTTGGCGCCGAGGTGCTGGCCGGGACCTTGGCCCGACAATCGCAGATGGTGGCGTTCGATGCCGCATTTGTGTTCATCACGATGAGTTTCGTCGCCATGCTGCCGCTCGTGCTCCTGATCGGAGACCATCGGTTGGGCGGGGAAGCGGCCTCCGTGGTCGTCGCCGACTAGGGCGCGGACCTCTCTGCCGCTATACTAAGCCGCGCGACCTGGCCCCCACCGCCGCGCGATCGGGCGGGCTCGGGCTCGGGATCGGGACTGCAGCGATCAACGAACCAAGGCCTCTTGATGAAACCTCTTGCCATTTTTCGACATGCCCCGGGCGAGGGCCCGGGCTACCTGGCCGATGTCCTGAAAAGGCATGGCCTATCCTATACCCTGATCCGCGTCGATGAGGGGGATGCCATGCCACCGACCGCGAGCGCGTACTCGGCGCTCGTCTTTATGGGTGGCCCCATGAGCGTCAACGATCCCCTGCCCTGGATCCCCCAGGCCCTGAGGCTCATCCGCGAGGCCCAAGGCCTCGGCCAGCCGGTGCTGGGTCATTGCCTGGGGGGGCAACTCATCAGCAAGGCCCTGGGCGGCGTGGTGGGACCCAACCCGGTGATCGAAATCGGCTGGGGTCTGGTCGAGCGTGTGCCAGGCGAGGCCAGTGCGCGGTGGCTTGCCGGACTCTCCGAGCGCTTCGAGGTCTTTCACTGGCACGGCGAGACCTTCACGATCCCTGAGGGCGGCGCCCCGATCCTGACAAGCCCCTTCTGCCGCCATCAGGGCTTTGTCATCGGCCGCACCCTGGCCCTGCAGTGCCACATCGAGATGACCACGACCATGATCGATGCCTGGGCGGGCAGCCCGGAGGGCCGGAAACTGGTCGCCTCACCCTCGGTCCAGACCGCCGACGTCATGCGCGAGGATGCCGTAGCCAAGGTCGCGTCCTTGCACGCGATCGCAGACGCCGTCTACGCCCGCTGGCTCGATGACCTGTGCGTATAGGCATCGACCTCGGCGGTACCAAGATCGAAGGGATCGCCATTGACGCCGCGGGCCGCGAACTCGCCCGCAGGCGGATACCAACACCGGCGCCCCAAGGTTATGACGCGATCCTGGAGGCGATCACAGGGGTCGTCTACGATCTCGAGGCTTCAGCCGGAGGTCCCTGCACGGTGGGCATAGGGGGTCCTGGTGCGATCTCGCCCCAGACCGGCATGCTGCGAAACTCCAATACCGTCTGCCTCAATGGCCGACCGTTGCGCGAGGACCTGGCCTGCCGCCTCGATCGTCCGATCCGCCTCGAGAATGACGCCAATTGCCTGGCCTTGAGCGAGGCGCGCGACGGGGCCGGCCAGGGTATGCGCTGCGTATTCGCGGTCATTCTCGGTACCGGGGTCGGCGGCGGCCTGGTGCTCGACGGTACGCTCTGGCCGGGACGTCAGCATATCGCAGGCGAATGGGGACACAACATCCTCGAGGCGGACGGCCCGCCCTGCTATTGCGGGCGCCGCGGGTGCGTAGAGACCCTGCTTTCGGGTCCGGGACTTGCGGCAAGCTACCAGGCCCTGGGCGGTCTTGCGGGGTACACGGCCCACGACATCGCCTCACGTATCGAACATGATCCCCATGCGCGGGCGGCACTCGACCTCTATTGCGCCCGCCTCGGACGCGCGCTCGCGGTCGTGGTCAATATCCTGGACCCGGACGTGATCGTGCTTGCCGGCGGCTTGAGCGCGATTCCGGCGCTCTACACCGAGGTGCCGTCGGCCCTCGCGCAAGCGGCGTTTACCGACCGACTCACCACGCCCATCGTCCCCGCCCGCCACGGCGCCGCCTCCGGGGTGCGTGGCGCCGCCCACCTGTGGCCGCCGGCATCGGCTTGACCGGCGTACAAGGCGGCGCGGCCCAAGACCCGGTAACGCCCCCGCCGCCTCGGTATTCGTATATCATTATCGTGAAGCGGCGAGGTCGTGCAGCACGAGAGCGCCGGGTTTCGATCAAACATGAGGACTTTCATCTATCCATGCGTACTCAGGCGCTGCTACTGGCCACTTTGAAGGAGACCCCGGCGGACGCCGAGATCGTAAGCCACCGCCTCATGCTGCGCGCCGGCATGATTCGCAAACTGGCCTCGGGGCTCTATACCTGGCTGCCCATGGGACTGCGCGTGCTGCGCAAGGTGGAGGCCGTCGTCCGCGAAGAGATGGACCGATCGGGGGCCCAAGAGGTCCTCATGCCGGCCATCCAGCCCGCCGAGCTTTGGCAGGAGTCGGAGCGCTGGCAATATTACGGACCTGAGCTCTTGCGGCTGACAGACCGCCATGAGCGGGCGTTCTGTTTTGGCCCCACCCATGAAGAAGTGATCACTGACCTCGCGCGGCGCGAGATCCGAAGCTACCGCCAGTTGCCCATGAACTTCTATCAGATCCAGACCAAATTCCGTGACGAGGTGCGTCCGCGGTTCGGGGTCATGCGCGCCCGCGAATTCCTGATGAAGGATGCCTACTCCTTCCATGCCGATCATGTTTCCCTGAAGGCCACCTATGAGGTCATGTATGCGACCTACCAGCGCATCTTCACGCGCCTTGGCCTGCGTTTTCGGGCGGTACGCGCCGACACCGGCAGCATAGGCGGCGATGCCTCGCACGAATTTCATGTCGTGGCCGACACCGGCGAGGATGCGATCATCACCTGCCCGGCATGCGACTACGCGGCCAATGTCGAACTTGCGCAAAGTCGCGCGCCATCGGCCCGGCCGGCGGCCACCGAGGCACGAGAGGAAGTGAATACCGGCACAGCCCATGCCATAGACGAGGTCGCGCGAATCCTGTCGATCCCGCCCACACGCATCTTAAAGACGATTTTCATCAAAGGCGCCCGGGGTCCGATCGCCCTGTTCGTGCGCGGCGACCGCGAGATCAACCCAGTCAAGGCCGCCAAGGTCCCCCATGCCTTAAGCCCCCTGGTCTTCGCCACCGCCGCCGAGGTGCGCGCCGCAGGCGGTGCGCCCGGCGCAGCCGGGCCCACGGGGCTTAGGATCCCAGGCTATGCCGATCCCGAGGCCCTGGCGCTCGCCGACTTCGTATGCGGCGCCAATCGCGAGGATCACCACCTCAAAGGCGCCAACTGGGGGCGCGATTTCCCGGAGCCCGCGGCGTTCGACCTGCGCGAGGTGGTGGCCGGCGACCCCTGTCCGCAATGCGCGGCCCCCCTCGAGCGTGGCCGCGGAATCGAGGTCGGGCACATTTTCCAGCTCGGCACAAAGTATAGCAGCCGTATGGCGGCGAACTTCTTGGATGAAACCGGCCAATCCCAACCGTTTGTCATGGGTTGCTACGGCATCGGCGTGTCGCGGGTCGTGGCCGCCGCCATCGAGCAAAACCACGACGAGCGGGGCATCATTTGGCCGACCCCGATCGCGCCGTTTGCCGTCGCCATCGTGCCCATCGGTTTTCATAAGTCCCCGCAAGTGGCGCAGGCCGCGCAGCAACTCTATGACGATCTGCGCGCCGACGGCGTCGATGTCTTACTGGATGATCGCGACGAACGCCCTGGCGTGCTGTTCGGGGACATGGATCTGATCGGCATACCACACCGGCTCGTGATCGGCGATCGCGGTCTTGCAGCCGGCACCATCGAATACAAGGGGCGCACCGATGCCGAGCCCGAAAACTGGCCACTCGCTCATGCCCGCACCCGGCTTGCCGAACGCTTGGCGCCGTAGAGTCCTCGGGCTCGCGCTGTGGGCGCTCACGCCTGCGGCCAGCGCCGTCGGCGTGACGCCTTGGGGACACATCCCCATCCACCGCGACGCGTTTCCCAACCGCTTCGCGGCCGAGGTGTGGCTTGCCGACATGTCGCAACGCCTCGCGGTTTTGGTCCCGGGGCGAAGTTTCCGGGTGCGCCTCCTCGAGGACGTCCGGTACGCGGCGCTGCGCGAGGGCCTGCGTCCACGCGTGGTGCTCGCGGTGATCGAGGTCGAAAGCGCCTTCAATCCCTACGCAATCTCCTCACAGGGCGCGCTTGGCCTCATGCAGGTGATGCCGTTTTGGACGAAACGGCTGGGGACGCCTGCCGCCAACCTTTTTCGGATACGCACCAATTTGCGCATAGGTTGCCGCATCCTCCGGCATTACCTGAATCGCCACCGCGGCAACCTGTTTACGGCGCTTGCCGCCTATAACGGCAGCAACGGGCTACCCTACTACCCAGACCGGGTCTATCGCGTATTCCATGCCCGCTGGTTTCATCAATAGCCAATCCTTCGCAACGCTCTTTCGCGGCATCGGACTTGCTGCGCCACACAGCCTTTCACTCGAAGTCCGTTCGCCCCGCGGGATTCTTGTGATGAGGGAAAATTCTCTCGATCGGGCTTGGAACGACACGCGCCCATGACAATGGCGGCAATCGTTCGCAGGAGAAAAACTCTACGCCGTGCGTCTTATGACCACCATTTATGTTGGCCCATCCACCCCGGCAGTTGGGGTGGCAGCGACGATCCGACGATGGGTACGAGGGAGTGTCACAGCCTGCCGCGAGGCCAGATCCCAAACGAAGGGAGGTCCACGGTCATGGCGCACCAAAGACCCCTCGCGGCGTGAAATTCCAAGTCGGCATCTTCTGAATATGCACTGACCCCTTCAGGTCTCATCGTAGCGCACCAAGAAACCCTCGGGCATGCGCCCCTCATCTACCGACTCGCGCTCCATACCCGTGACCCGCGCACCGGCCGGACCTTTGGCGATGTGTCCGATCAGCACATCGAGCGCAGGCTCCGGGCCGCAGGCCAGAACCTCGACGCACCCGTTGGCGCGATTGCGAACATAGCCTCTTATGCCCGCATGACGCGCCGCGGCGCACACATAGGCACGAAATCCCACACCCTGAACCTTTCCTGTGACGATCAATCTCACACAGCCCATACCCCCCCCTTAAGACTCATCACGCCCCGGCGCTTTACGCTTATCCTTAGCACATGCCGTTCCTTCACATCCCGCCGCAAGAGAGGTTTTCATGAGTCTGCACCTTGGTGATACTGCCCCTGACTTTACTCAAGATTCAACGATGGGACCGATAGAGTTCCATAAGTGGCTCGGCAACCATTGGGCTGTGCTGTTCTCGCATCCCGCCGACTACACGCCGGTGTGCACGACCGAGCTTGGCAGCGTGGCGCGGCTCATGGAGGACTTCAAGCGTCGTGACGTCAAGGTCCTGGCGGTGAGCGTCGATCCGGTCACCGCCCACAAGGAATGGATCAAGGACATCGACGAGACTCAAAGAACGCATGTCGAGTTTCCGATTTTGGGCGACCAGGACCGCAAGGTCTCGACCCTCTATGACATGATCCATCCGCGCCAAAGCGACACCCTGACAGTGCGCTCGGTATTCATCATTGACCCGAAAAAAAACGATCCGCACCATCCTGACCTATCCGGCCAGTACCGGGCGCGATTTCGGTGAAATCTTCCGAGTCATCGATTCGCTCCAGCTGACCGACAAGTACGCCGTCGCCACGCCCGCCAATTGGCGTAGCGGGGATGACGTCGTGATCTCGCCTGCCCTCAAGGACAAGGCCGCGCTCAAGGCCCAATTTCCTAAAGGCTATAAGGAGATCCGCCCTTACCTTCGCATGACGCCACAGCCCGGGCCGTGACCCCGCGACCGGCTTAC
>JAKARW010000040.1 GCA_021819125.1 Pseudomonadota bacterium
GGGTGCGCGGCGACCGTTGCGTCGGTCTCGGCAGGGCGTGGTTCTCTGGGGTGACTGGTGCCCAGGGGCGGAATCGAACCACCGACACGAGGATTTTCAGTCCTCTGCTCTACCGACTGAGCTACCTGGGCGAAGCGCGCATTAAAGCGGCTCATTTGGGCTACGTCAAGCCGCCGCGCGGCCGCGGGACGGCGGACCCATCGGCGGTGCGCGCGACCGTCGGGACAATGGGCCCTGGAAACCCGTAGGCCGCTGACACAGGCGACGGGCCGACAAGGGCGCGGGTTTGCCGTATCATGGGGGACATGAAAGCGCTTTTGATCAGCCCCTATGAGCTCGGCCGCCAACCCCACTCGCTGGCCCACCCCGCGGCCCTTTTGCGCACGCGGGGGCATGAGGTGGTGTTGGTCGACCTGTCGCTTGCCGCGCTTCCTCGAACGGGTCTCGAGGACTTTTCGGTCATTGGGATCGCGCTTGGCATGCATACCGCCACGCGCATTGCGGTGAGCCTGTTGCCGGAGCTGCGGCGCAAGGCCAAAAAGGCCCGTATCGTCTGTTATGGGGTCTACGCCCCACCCAACCGGGCCCTTCTCAAGGGCTTGGGTGTCGATGTGGTTCTGGGCCCGGAGTTCGAGAACGATCTACTCGCGCTGGTCGCGGGCGAAAAGCCGGGGGCGGATCTTGCCAAAGTCACGTTCGTGGTCCCGGACCGCACGGGTCTGCCGCCCCTCACGCGCTACGCACACCTTAAGTTGCCGGGCGGCGAGCGTAAGACCGTGGGCTTCATAGAGGCCTCGCGCGGCTGTAAATATCTTTGCCGCCACTGCCCGCTGGTGCCGGTATATGAAGGCCGGTTCCGGGCGATCCCGCGGGACGTGGTCATCGCCGACGCGAAACAGCAGATCGCGCAGGGCGCCACTCATCTCTCTTTCGGGGACCCGGATTTTCTGAATGGGCCCACTCATGCCCTTCGCCTGTTGGCGCTTATGCACGACCAATGGCCGCACGTGACCTTCGATGCCACCATCAAGATCTCGCATATCCTGGCCCATCAAGACCTTTTGCCGCAGCTGCGCGAGTACGGTTGCTTATTTATCACGAGCGCCGCGGAGTCGTTCGACGACGCGGTGTTGGGCCACCTCGACAAAGGGCACACGGGCGAGGACATCGGCCGGGCCGTAGCCCTGGCGCGCGCCGCCCACATAGCGCTTGCCCCAACCTTCGTGCCGTTCACCCCATGGACCACCCTCGACAATTATGTGGATTTGCTAAGGCATGTGCGGGACCTGGGGCTTATCAATAGCGTGGCGCCCATTCAGTTAGCCATCCGCCTGCTCATCCCGGAGGACTCATACCTCTTGCACATCCCGGGCTTTCGCGATCGCCTTCAGCCGTTTGAGGACGCCATCCTAGGCTATCCCTGGGCGAGCGCCGACCCGCGCGTCGACGCCTTGCAGGCCCGCGCCCAGGCATGGGTGGAACGAGCCGACGGTGAGGAGCGGGGGCGATGGGAGACCTTTGTCGGCTTGTGGCGGCTTGCGCATGAGGCGGCGGGGCGCGAAGTCCCGGCGCTGACAGCCGACTGTGCGGGGCCCCGAAGCCCACAACTGTCGGAGCCCTGGTACTGCTGTGCGGAACCGACCACGGCGCAGCTTGCGCGGTGTGCCGTCGGCGCATAGCGGCAACGGCTGCAAACGGGCTGCAGCCGGTTTGCGGGAGAATGCCCGCCGTTTTGGGCCCGGTCTTTATCCCGAACCCTCTTGGCCGGACACGGGTTTTTGTGTCGCATAAACCATGGCGACCCAGGGGGGCGGCGGTGTCGTTGAGGCTATGCGGGCCTAACCACGGGGCCTGGGGGTACCGGCTTTGTTGTCCCTTTTGCGCGCGACGCGCGATGAACCAGAAACGCGAGGCGTGCCGACGGCCGTATCGATTCCGGTTCGGGCGGCGAGAGCCAATAGCCCGCCGGTTCCGTTGAGCCTGTATATGAGGAAGACCCGGCTCCGCTCACGCCACCGGTGGCGCCACTCGGGTACCCGCGGTGCGCGGCATAAAGCTCTCGCGAGAGCGCGCCGGCGACTTGCGCCTAAAGACCGAAGAGGATGTCTTGAGAAGGCGCGGCGTGCCATAGTGGAAAAGAGGGAACCCGTCTGTTTTCGGAAGCGTGGCCCTGAAAGCAGGTTTCCCGCCAAGGCTCGGTCTCAGGAAAGGGGTGGCGCGGCCCCCGCTCCTGGGCCAGGGCCCCACCGAGGTTATTCATCTACTGCTTATTTTGGAGGATTTCTATGATATACGCGGCACCAGGCGCGGTCGGCGCCAAGATGCAATACAAAGCCCGGTACGACAACTTCGTCGGCGGCAAGTGGGTGGCTCCGACCAAGGGCGAGTACTTTGATGTTATTACCCCGATCAATGGTAAGCCTTACACAAAGGCGGCTCGCTCCGGGGCCGAGGACGTGGAGTTGGCCCTCGATGCCGCGCACGCCGCAGCCGACAAGTGGGGTCGTACCGCACCAGCCGACCGATCGAATGTTTTGCTAAGAATCGCGGATCGGATGGAGGCGAATCTCGAGCTGCTCGCCTATGTGGAGACGGTTGATAACGGCAAGCCGATTCGGGAGACGCTGAATGCCGATATTCCGCTCGCCATCGATCATTTCCGGTATTTTGCGGGGTGTCTGCGCGCCCAGGAGGGCATGATCAGCGACATCGACGAGAACACAGTCGCTTATCATTTTTATGAACCGCTCGGTGTAGTAGGTCAGATCATCCCGTGGAATTTTCCGCTTCTAATGGCGGCCTGGAAGTTGGCGCCGGCCATCGCCGCCGGCAACTGCGTGGTCTTAAAGCCGGCCGAGTCGACTCCGGTAAGCATCCTGATTCTCATGGAGCTTGTCGCCGACCTGGTGCCCGCGGGCGTCATCAATATCGTCAACGGCTATGGCCGCGAGGCGGGCATGCCGCTTGCCACTAGCAGGCGCATCGCCAAGATCGCTTTCACGGGATCTACATCCACGGGCCGCGTCATCGCCCAGGCCGCCGCCAATAACCTGATCCCGGCGACCCTTGAGTTGGGCGGCAAGTCGCCGAATATTTTCTTTGCGGATGTCGCTAAAGCGGATGACGGCTTCTACGATAAGGCCATTGAGGGTCTGGTGCTGTTTGCCTTCAATCAAGGCGAGGTCTGTACCTGCCCCTCGCGGGCCCTGATCCAAGAATCGGTTTACGATCGCTTCATGGAGCGCGTGCTGGTTCGCGTCAAGGCCATCAAGCAGGGCAACCCGCTCGATACCGAAACGATGCTTGGTGCGCAAGCCTCGCAGGAACAGATGACAAAGATCATGTCGTATATGGATGTCGGACGGCAGGAGGGTGCTGTGTGCCTGATGGGCGGCGACAGCGCGCGGTTGGGTGGCGAGCTGGCCGGCGGGTATTATGTTCAGCCCACCTTGTTTAAGGGCCACAATAAGATGCGCATCTTTCAGGAGGAAATTTTCGGCCCGGTGCTCGCGGTCACAACCTTCAAGGATGAGGCCGATGCCTTAAAGATCGCGAACGATACCCTCTATGGCCTCGGGGCCGGCGTTTGGAGCCGTGACGGGAATGTCGCCTACCGCATGGGCCGCGCGATCAAGGCTGGGCGTGTGTGGACGAACTGCTATCACGCCTACCCGGCGCACGCCGCATTCGGTGGCTATAAAGAGTCTGGCATTGGCCGCGAGACCCATAAAATCATTCTCGACCACTATCAGCAAGTCAAAAACCTGCTGGTGAGCTACAGCGAACAGAAGCTCGGTTTCTTTTGATCGGGGAGGGGTCTTGGGGGCAACAATGGTCGATAAAGTCATTGCAACGGAAGCGGCTCTCGAGCTGATTGCGCATCTTAAGAGAAAACATGGAGCGTTGATGTTCCACCAATCCGGCGGTTGCTGCGACAATAGTGCCGCCAACTGCTATCTGCCGGGAGAGCTTATGATCGGCGCGGGGGACGAGTATCTGGGCGATATCGGGGGCGCACCCTTCTACATCAGCAAGTCGCAGTATGAATATTGGAAGCACACCCAGCTCATTATCGACGTCATCGATGGCCATGGGGGGACATTCTCTCTGGAGGGGCCGGAGGGCAAGGCCTTTCATACCCGTTCACGCGTTTTTACGGAATCCGAGAGGGCGGAACTTCACATCACGTAGTGATTGAAGGGCCACCCCGCGCCTGACCGCGAGACATCCTTATGGGCGATCATCTTTTTGGGGCCAGGTCCTGCGGCTTGACCGCGAACCTCGCCCGGCGGCGCGCAAGAATCGGGTCATTTGCTCCCCGGGGGCTTGTAGCCCTCGGGGATCGTCGACCCCTCCCCGAAGAAATACGACTCCATCTCTTTTTCGAGAAACTTGCGCGCCTTGGGGTCCATGGGGCTTAGACGATATTCGTTGATGAGCATGGTCTGGTGGCCGAGCCATTGCCCCCAGGCCTCCTTGGAAACGTTTTCATAGATACGCTTGCCAAGCTCGCCTGGGTAGGTCGGATAGGCCAGGCCCTCTGCCTCTTTTTTGAGCTTCACACACAATACGGTTCGACTCATGGCACCTCCAGATAATCGGTGAGCAGGCGACGGATGGGGGCTGGCATTCCGGGGCCAGGCCCGCCCCCTTTATACCACATCGCATCGCGCCCCTTAGCCACGTCGTGGCGCGGGGATACCTGCTCGATGGGCACCGGCGTTATGGACAGCCGGAAGTGGGTAAAGGCGTGGCGGATGGGGGCGCAAGCCGTCCCCAGGCGGCCCGCCAGGCCCAGGGCCGCGACCACCGCCGGCAGGCTCGTAAGCTCGGCGCTTTCCGGGAGGCTCCACAAACCGCCCCAAATACCATGAGGGGGCCTTCGTACCAACAGAACGCCGCGGTCGGGATCGTGAATCACCGCCATGAATACCGCGCGCTCGGGACGCGGGCGTCGCACGGGAGGCGTATCCTTGCCCTCGAAGGCGCAGCCCTGGGCGATGGGGCAGACGGCGCAGTCCGGGGCCTTGCGGCAGACGAGCGCGCCGAGATCCATGATGGCCTGGGTGTAGGCGGCCACGTCGAGCGCGGGGGTGTGGTCGCGCGCGTGCGCCCAGAGCTTACGCTGCGCGCGGCCATCTCGGCCGGTCACGGCATGATAACGGGATAGCACGCGCCGGGCGTTGGCGTCGAGTATGGGCGCGGGGACCTCGAAGGCGAAGGCGACGATGGCCGCCGCGGTCGATGGCCCCACCCCAGGCAAGGCCGCCCAGGCCTCCGCGGTGCGCGGGAATCCATCGGCGTGGCGCTCGACGATCAGGCGGGCCGCGGCATGGAGATGGCGCGCCCGGGCGTAGTAGCCAAGGCCCGCCCACTGGGCAAGGACCTCGTCTTGTGACGCGCGCGCGAGCGCCTGCACGTTCGGAAACGCGGCCATGAAGCGCTGGAAATAGGGGATGACGGCCGTGACCGTGGTCTGCTGGAGCATGACCTCGGCGAGCCAGCGTACATAAGGGTCACGGACCTGCCAGGGCAGGCCGTGGCGCCCATGGCTGCGGTACCAGGCAAGCACCTTGGCCGCGAACTCGTCCACGGCTAATGAATGCCGAAGGCGCGCTGGAGGGCACCGCCCAGCGTCTTCAAGGCCGGGCCGAGACGGTTATGGGATGAATCGCGAAGGAGGCGGTTTAGTGAGACGTTGAACGTGATGTGGCCCACGGGCCCCTGCACGCGCACCGGGACGACAAAGCCGCTCGGTAGCGCCACATCCAGCAGGTAGTCGACGGTCTTTGTGGCGAGCGTCACGCGGCCATGGCCGTGGATGGCGGCGCGCGTGGTATGCAGCGCCAGGGTATTCATGTGAACGACGCCGTGGGCCACGGTGGCACTGGCGTGCAGACCGGAAAAGGTGGTGGCGTCGCGCAAGCGGGCGCTGTGCGCGCCGACCGCGGCCTTCGGGTCTTTGGCGATGAGATTGAGGTCGATACCGCGTAGGGCGCCATGGGGTATGGCGGCGGTCAGGCGCCCCGAGACACCGCGTTCGATGGCGGCAAGCTTCGTCCCCGCGCCGTGGAGGTGGAGATCGGCATCCAGCGCCCCCGAAAACTCCGGGTAGAGGGCGAGAGCGCGCAAGACCGCGCCCGTCTGGACATTATGGATCCGGGCGCGCACCCGCCACGTTTGAGGGTGACTCGTGAGCCACGCTTCGATGGTCCCCGCAAGGCTCCCTTGGTAGAGCACCATGGTCAGCGGCTTGATGGTGATGTGGCCGGCCGCCGCGCGGATATGGGCGTGCAGATCGGTGGCGACCAGGCCATGAATGCGCAGACGCCCGCAGGTGACGCGGGCGACAAGCGGCATGCTGGTGACCGCCGAAGACGCGGCGGGGGCCACAGGCGCGCGCGCGGGCGGCGCTGCGGGATGGGTCGCGGGCGCCGGCGCCGGGAGATAGGGCATGGGTCGCAGATGATCGATGGCCAGGCGCGCCCGATACAAGAGCGGGCGGGCGCTACGCGTGACGTGGCCTGTGATCGTGGTTTTATCGAGGGTCAGGCGTAGCGGCGCGAGCGTAAGCCTCGAAGGGTTCCAATGAAAGACGACATCCGCCGAGGCCCGCTTTAGGACATGCGCGTCGCGCGGCACATAATGAAGGCCGAGGACCGTGATCAGCGGGCGGGGGGCGAAGGGGGGTATGACGAGATGTCCGTCGGCGCTGAGGCCTTTGGCCGTGCGCAAGACCTGGAGCCGGCCATGGGCCACGAGACTTGCGACCCGCAGGGTGAGCGAAGTAAGCGTAAGCCCGGAGGCGCGATAAGTCGCCTGCGCGGCGAGGCGAAACGGAAGGGCCGGATGGCTCGCGGTCTTGAGCCGCGCGGCGGCCACGAAGGCCACCGGTCTTCCGGGCGCGATTACGCCCAGACGCAAGGTCAGATCGGACAGCGTATCGTGTCCGCCGGTGCGGGCGTTACGATAGCGAATGAAGGCGTGTCTCATGGTAAGCCCGGCGGCGCGCGCGAGCACAAACGCGGGCGCCTCACGCACTGAAGCGCGGGCCGCGCGCGGATGGGGCGAGGGCTTGGCGCCATGGGTCAGCGTGGCCCAGTTGGTGATGCCGGCCTTGTTTTCCTGGAGATTGAGGCGCAGGCCCGTCAGAATCACGCGGCGCAAGACGATGTGGTGGCTCAAGAGGGGGATGACACGGACCTCGATACGGGCATCGGCGACCCGCGCCAAAGGGGTGGCCCCGAAGCCGGGGGCGTTGCCGAGCGTGGCGCCGTTGAGGCGGATGCCAAACCAAGGAAAGACCGATAGACTGAGCCTGCGGATCGCAACGGGGCGGCCGGTCGATTGACTCAAGGTCTCGGCGATCTGGCCCTTGACCCCGTTTAGGGTCACGAGCGCCGGGAGAAGGGCGACACCCGCGGCGAACAGGACAACCACGAGGCCCGCCGTGATGGCGAGGATGCGCGTACGCTTCTTCACAAAGAGATTACCCGGGAACGAAAGGGCCTCAGTGTAAAGCGGCGCGGCGGTGCTGACCATAGGCCGGGGGCGCTATCTCCGCGGGCATGGTTTGGCCAGACACCCGTCGGCGCATTAAAGGTTGGGGTTGCGGACCGTGGGGCGGGCCGGGGTGGTGGAGCGGGTGAAGGGAATCGAACCCTCGCTATCAGCTTGGGAAGCTGAAGTTCTACCATTGAACTACACCCGCATAGCCGCGCGGCCTGATAGGCCATACAATATAGCGCCACTAAAGGGTTCGTGTCCATGCAGATTTATGTAAACGGGGCGCCTTGCGCCATGCCCGAGACCGCACACCTCTCGGCCCTGCTGCTTGACCTGGGGCTTTTAGACAAGCGTGTCGCAGTCGAGATCAATCATGAGATCGTGCCGCGTGCCCAGCACGGCGAGCGCGCCTTGCGGGATGGCGACCGGATCGAAATCGTTCAGGCCATTGGGGGTGGTTAGAAATGGAGTACGAGGATGACACTTGGCGGCTCGGCACGCGGACATTCCGGTCGCGGCTGCTGGTCGGTACCGGGAAGTATAAGGATCTGGACGAGACCCGGCGCGCGGTGGTGGCAAGCGGGGCGGAGATCGTGACAGTGGCGGTGCGTCGCACGAACCTCGGCCAACACCCGCACGAGCCCAACTTGCTCGACATCTTGTCGCCGGCACAGTTTACGATTCTTCCCAACACCGCCGGCTGCTATACCGCAGACGAGGCGGTGCGGACATGCCGGTTGGCGCGCGAGCTTTTGGACGATCACCGGCTGGTGAAGCTCGAGGTCATAGGCGATAAGGGCAGTTTGTTTCCGGATATGGTCGAAACCATCAAGGCAGCGGAGACGCTGGTGGCCGAGGGTTTCGAGGTCATGGTCTACACCACCGACGATCCGGTCGCGGCCAAGCGTCTGGAGGCCATCGGCTGTGTGGCGGTGATGCCGCTTGCAGCGCCCATAGGGTCGGGGCTTGGGATACGCAACCCCTTGAATATTCGGCTTATCGTCGAGAATGCGCGCGTTCCCGTGTTGGTCGACGCCGGGGTCGGGACGGCCTCCGATGCCGCGGTGGCCATGGAGCTTGGCTGTGACGGGGTTTTGATGAATACGGCGATTGCCGCGGCGCGCGATCCGGTGCTGATGGCAAGAGCCATGCGCAAGGGGGTGGAGGCCGGCCGCGAGGCGTATCGCGCGGGACGCATGCCGCGGCGCGTCATGGCGGAACCGTCGTCGCCCATGGCTGGATTGATTGTGTGAGCGGGTTTCCATTGCGCGAGATCCGCAGCTACGCGCGCCGGGAACGGCCGTTGGGCGGTGCGGCGTTGGCCGCCCGGGAGCGCCTGTGGGGGCGGCTCGCGGTGCCCGAAAACGACTGGCACCGGCTGGGCGAGGGGCCGCGTGACGTCGTTTTGGATATAGGGTTTGGGGATGGTGAGTCTTTGCTTACGCAGGCGGCGGGCGATGCGGCGCGCGACTATGTGGGGGTAGAGGTCTACCGGGCGGGCCTTGTGAAGGTGTTGCGCGGGATCGAGCAGGCCGGCCTTACGAATGTGCGGGTCGTCGAGGTGGATGCGCACGATCTGTTACGCAAGATCGGTGATCGGCGGGTATCCGCGGTGCAGGTGTTTTTCCCGGACCCTTGGCCCAAAACCCGCCACCATAAGCGGCGGCTCGTGCAGGGTCCGTTTCTCGCGGAGGTGGCACGTATTTTACGCCCGGGGGGGATGTTGCATCTGGCCACGGACTGGGCGCCTTATGCGGATGCCATGCAAGACGCGGCGGCCTCGGTGCCGTCGTTGATGTTCCATGAGGACGGGAGGGCGGAGCGTCCGTGGACCCGTTTCGAGCGGCGCGGACTGAAGCTCGGTCAACCCGCGCGCGACCTGCGGTTTTTGAGAGCCGTCGACGCCGGCGCGCCGAACGAACCGTAAGAAGGGCGCGCCGGCGGGCGTCAGGTGTCGTCGTGCAGTCGCACCCGGTCTAGGCGGACGCGGTGGATGGTTCCTTGGCTATCGGCGAAGCGCACATACTCGGCCCCATGGGCGGTCTCGAGATCCATGACCCGTACCCGATCATGAAGCCGCCGATCGCCAACGCCGCCGGGCCAGTCCAGGGATAGCGGGTGGCCGGTGATGATGGCGCGCTCATAACGATCCTGTAGGGCACAAGGGACCGGTTGATAGCTATCGTCCGTGTCCATAAAGACCTCTAAATATCGAGGTTGGAAACCTGCAGGGCATTTTTTTCAATGAAATCCCGGCGCGGCTCCACCTGATCCCCCATGAGGGTGGTGAAGATGAGGTCCGCGGCAACACCATCCTCGACATTGACCTTGAGGAGCCTGCGGACCGTGGGATCCATGGTGGTCTCCCAAAGCTGGTCGGGGTTCATCTCGCCTAGGCCCTTATAGCGCTGAATGCCGTGGCCGCGACGGGCCTCGGCCAGGAGCCACTCGTAGGCCTGCTCGAAGGTCGCGACCGGTTGCTCGCGCCCCTGGCGCGCCACGACCGCCCCGGCCTTGATGAGTCCCAAAAAGCGTTCGCCCAAGGCGCGCAAGGCCTTGTATTCGGGGGAATGGGCGAGCATGGCATCGAGGTGCGAGGTGCGCACGCCCCCGTGTTCGGTGCGAACGACGAGGATTTCGTGGGTGTCGAGCTGCGGGCTGTAGACCGCGTCGACCTCATAACGGACGGCGGCGTCGCCGAGACCATGGAGCCGGTCGGCGATGGCCGTGGCAAACGCCTTGACCGCGCTTGCGTCTTTTAGGGTATCGCCGGTCAACGCCGGCATATACATGAGCTCCTTGAGGAGTGCGCGATCATAGCGCCGCCCGAGACGCCGGAGGTAATGGTCGGCCTTGACATAGGCGTGAAAGAGCCCGTCCAGGGCCTCGCCTTCGAGGGCGGGGCTTGCGGCGCTGCATTGGAGGCTTGCGCCTTCGAGGGCGTTGCGGGCAAGGTATGTGGCAAGCTCGGCATCATCTTTGACATAGTGCTCGGTCTTGCCGTGCTTGACCTTGTAAAGGGGCGGTTGCGCGATATAGATATGGCCGCGGGTCAGGAGCTCGGGCATCTGCCGGTAGAAGAAGGTCAGAAGCAGTGTGCGGATATGCGAGCCGTCGACGTCCGCGTCGGTCATGATGATGATGCGGTGATAGCGGAGTTTGTCGGCGTTGAAGTCGTCACGGCCGATGCCCGTCCCAAGGGCGGTAATGAGGGTACCGACCTCGGCGGAAGACAGCATTTTATCGAAACGCGCGCGCTCTACATTAAGGATCTTGCCCTTGAGAGGCAAAATCGCCTGGAAGCGGCGGTCCCGCGCCTGCTTGGCCGAGCCTCCCGCGGAGTCACCCTCGACGAGATAGAGCTCGCAGAGCGCGGGGTCGCGTTCCTGGCAATCGGCGAGCTTGCCTGGCAGGCCGGCGATATCCAGGGCGCCCTTGCGGCGGGTCATTTCGCGGGCCTTGCGGGCGGCCTCGCGGGCTCGGGCGGCCTCGACGACCTTCTCGGCTATGATCTTGGCGGTCTGGGGGTTTTCCAGCAGATAGCAGCCCAGGGTTTCGTTGACCACCGACTCGACGACGGCCTTGACTTCCGACGATACGAGCTTGTCTTTGGTCTGGGAGGAGAACTTGGGATCCGCAACCTTGACCGACAAGACGGCGGTCAACCCCTCGCGGGCGTCGTCGCCGGTGAGCGCCACCTTGGCGCGCTTGGCGAGCCCGGTTTCCTCGATGTAGTGGTTGAGGGTTCGCGTAAGCCCGGCGCGAAACCCCGCCAAGTGGGTCCCACCGTCGCGCTGCGGGATATTGTTGGTGTAGCAAAACACGTTTTCTTGATAGGAATCGTTCCACTGCAGCGCCAAATCCACGCTGACGTTGTCACGGTCCGCGTGGAAGGCGATGACGTGCGGATGAAGGGGATCCTTGTTGCGGTTCAGATCGACGACGAAAGCCGCGATCCCTCCCTGATATTCAAAAACATCCTGTTTATCGACCCGTTCGTCCAGCAACACGATGCGCGCCCCGGAATTCAGGAAGGAGAGCTCGCGCAGTCGCTTGGCGAGGAGGTCGTAGTGCATCGTACAGTCGGAAAAGGTCCGGTGGCTCGGCTTGAAACGGACGACCGTGCCGGTGCGCTGGGTGGGCCGTACCGTCTCCAAAGGGGCACACGGCTCGCCCATTTCGTAGCGTTGATGATGTTCGTAGCCGTCGCGATAAATGGTGAGATCGAGGTATTCCGAGAGGGCGTTAACGACCGAGATGCCTACGCCATGCAGGCCGCCGGACACCTTGTAGGAATTCTGATCGAATTTACCGCCGGCGTGGAGGACGGTCATGATGACCTCGGCGGCCGAGCGTCCTTCGGAACTTATGATGCCGGTCGGGATGCCGCGGCCATTATCCTCGACACTGACCGACTCGTCGGCATGCAGGGTGACACGAACCTCGGAACAATAGCCGGCGAGAACTTCGTCAATGGCATTATCGACGGCCTCGAAAACCATGTGATGAAGACCCGTTCCGTCCTCGGTATCACCGATATACATACCAGGGCGCTTACGGACGGCATCCAGACCTTTGAGGACTTGTATGCTGTCCTGATCATAAACGGGATGGGTTGCCATGAACGGACTCCTTTGAATCCGATTATTCTACCATAGGACCATGCTCAAGGTCTGTGCAGCAGGCCATGTTCCACGTGGAACATGGCCACAGGGGAGGGGAGGGGTTCCGGCTCCATGGCCGTGACAAACGCCTGCAGTTTGAGTTCCACCAAGGTCTCATAAAAGGCCGCCCGGCGCCGCCTATCGAGTTCGGCCGCAAGATCATCCAATAGCACCAGCGGAGCCCGGCCCGTAGCGGCCACCAGGGTGACGCCCGCTAGCCGCCAGGCACTTATGACGACCTTTTGTTGGCCGTGCGAGCCGGTCTCCTGAATGGCGCGTTGATCCATCTCGAAAAAGATATCCGCCCGATGGGGCCCCGCTTGTGTGTAACCCAGGCGCTCGTCGTTCGCCCGACTGGCCTCGAGGGCCTCGAGAAAAGAGCCGCCCTCCCAGCCCAGGCGGGCCCTTGTATTCACGACCACAGCCAGTCCCAGCCGCTCACTTAACGCCGAGAATACGGGACACAGGGCCTCGACGGTGCGCTGCCACATTTGCGCCAACACGACACCTGTTTGGATGAGGCCCGGATCGAACATTTGGTAGGTAGCATCGTGCGCCCTTAGGGCCGCATTTCGCTGATTTAATAAGCGGTGATATCGTCGCCACGTCTCGAGAAAAAGAGGTTCCACGTGGAACATAGTCCAATACAGGCCCGACCTCCGGGCGTTGGCGTCCTGTAAAACGGCGTAATGGGTCTCCGGGTTAAATACCATCACCGGCACATACTCATAAACCGTGGTCGCAGACTTTATCGTCTCACCATTCAAACGCCACGCCCGTTGCGACCGCGTCCTCTCATACACTAACTGGCCGGCTTCGAGACCCTCCCCAAAGGTTCCCGTAACCCGCAGCCGCTCTTGCCCTTGTGTAATCGCCCCTCGACTCCCCCCACGCCGCAAGGCCTTACCTGTACAAAGGAGAGCTATGGCCTCCAAAAGACTCGTCTTTCCCGCGCCGTTTTCCCCCACCACCACATTCACACCGGCCTCTGGGCACCATACCGTTGACCCCAGACACCGTACCCCTTCCACTTCCAAACGGTTTATGGTCATCGCGCCCGTATCCGCGCCGCGTCAGCTCCTATAACCGCACCGGCATAACCACGTAGACCTGATTATCCCCACTTGCGCCTGCCTTAAGCCTCACCCCGCCATTACTGTCGTTCCAGCCGAACAAAAACTCACCTTCCTCAAGTGCCCCGATCGCTTCCACCAAGTACGTGACGTTAAAGCCGATCTCAAGGTCCGGAACCGGACCTGGCAACTCCAGTTCCTCCCAGGCCTCATCGCGATCCGTGTTGGTAGCGCTCGCCGCCAACGTCGCCCCCTGAAACCGCAGACGAATCCCGCGAAACTTCTCCGTTGAGACCACCCCCACCCGGCCTAACATCTCCAACACGGCACCGCGCGGTAGCCCCACTTCATATTTCACGGTTTGCGGGATGACACGGTGATAATCCGGAAACCGCCCGTCGACCAACTTGGACACGAACACCACGTTGTCTTGCGCCACGCGAATATGGTTCGCCGAAAGGCTGATCGTAATCGGCGCGCTTCCATCCCCTAAAAACCGCGCCAACTCCGCCACCGCCTTGCGCGGCACGATAACCTGCCGTTCCCCGGTAAACCCGCAGCCCGTTTCCATGGCGCACAAGGCCAAGCGGTGGCCATCGGCGGCGATGGCTTTTAAAGCCGTTCCCACCATCTCTAACATGACCCCGTTTAAGTAATAACGCACATCCTGTTGCGCCATACAAAACTGCGTCTTTTCGATGGCCCTCCGAAAGTCGCCACGCGACACGCTAAATTCCGTATCCCACTGAACGTCGAGCAGGTTCGGAAAATCCTCTACCGGTAAGGTCGCTAATTGGTAACGGCTTTTTGCCATAGCCACACGAAAGCGTCCCGCCTCAAGCTCGCAGCGTAAAATGCTTTCGCCTGGCAAGGCCCGCACGATGTCGAGAAACTTCCTTCCCGGCACCGTCACTTTACCGGGTTCTTGAACCTCAGCCGGGCAGCGCGCCACGACCTCTAATTCCAGGTCCGTCCCTGTAAGCACGATCTCACCATCGCCGGCGCTCACCAGAACGTGCGTCAGGACCGCATTGGCCTGCCGTCGTTCAACCACGCTGCTTACCACACTCAAGACCTTCAAAAGATCATCACGCGTCACGGTCAATCGCATATGGGTCCTGTTATCCTCTGAGCCAGTTACTATCTTGTTATACATTTCTCTTTTGTTGTTTTTATTATTACGCTTACCCTTTCTTGTGGATAACCCTCTTTTTAGGCGCCACGCCATGCTTTTTGAGACCCGACAACCTGGGTATAACCACCCCTTAAGGGTGTGGGTAAGCTTGTGGACAGTTGTGCATAAAAGCCGCGCTTTGCGCGAAGTGGCGTTTTCTCCTTTTTTATCGACAGGTTATGTCGTTAATATACGCGTCAAGTTGGCGTAATCTTCTTTGATCCTCGGATCGGATTCGATCAACTCACCGATTTTTCGGCAGGCATGTATCACGGTGGAATGATCACGCCCCCCAAACTCCTTACCGATCTCAGGAAGACTGTGATGGGTCAACTCTTTGGCAAGGGCCATGGCAATCTGCCGAGGCCGCGTCACCTGGCGCGAGCGGCTCTTCGCGCTCAAATCCGAGACCCGGATTTTGAAATACTCGGCGACCATTTTTTGGATATTGGTGATCGTGACCAAGCGTTCTTGGAAGGCGAGCAGATCCCTTAAGCTTTCCGCGGCCAACGTCAGATCAATCGGGCGGCCTGTAAAGTTCGCGCTCGCCATGACCCGCCGTAGCGCCCCTTCCAATTCGCGAACGTTCGACCGTACGCGTTTGGCGATAAAAAAAGCGACCTCATCGCGCAACGGTATTCCCTCCTGTTCCGCTTTTTTGATAAGGATAGCGACCCGGGTCTCGAGCTCCGGCGGCTCAATGGATACTGTAAGCCCGGAACCAAACCGCGACACTAGGCGCTCCTCAACACCCACGAACTCTTTCGGGAAACGATCGGCTGTGATGATAACCTGCCTCTGGCCTTCCAGGAGGGCATTGAAGGTATGGAAAAATTCCTCCTGCGAACGCTCTTTGCCGGCAAAGAACTGGATGTCATCAATCAAAAGGGCATCCAGCGAGCGATAATGCTTCTTGAATTCGTTGATGGCGTTATGTTGCAGGGCCTTCACCATATCCGCCACAAAGCGCTCCGAATGCACATAGGACACCCGTGCCTCAGGCTTATGGGTGGTCAGAAGGTTCCCGGCGGCCTGCATTAAGTGAGTCTTTCCTAACCCTACACCACCATATATGAAGAGCGGATTGTAAGCGCCGCCCGGGTTCTCGCCCACCTGCCGAGCCGCCGCGCGCGCGAGTTGGTTCGACTTACCCTCGATATGGGTCTCAAACGTGAAATCCGGGTTCAGGCGGGAACTGTGGGTTGTCTCACGCCGCGCACTGCTGATGGGCTTAAGGGGCGCCTGGGCCTTGACCGCCGCGCTGCCGACCTGAACGCTCACGCTGACGGTCCCGGAGCCCCCATGATATTGGGCGGCAAGTTCAGCGATCCGTTCCGCGAAACGATCTTTCACCCACTCCGTCACAAACCGGTTCGGGGCCAAGAGCCGCAAATTATTCTTATCCCACTCGGCCTGAAGGGGGCGGATCCAGGTATTAAACTGTTGCGCGGAGAGCTCCTCTTCGAGCCGGTCCAAACATTTTTTCCAGATGGTCGGCTGACTCACGGCTTTCAAACCTAATTTGCGAGGGGCAGGTCGGATAGTCTAGGGCCGGCTCAAGTTATCCACAAGGCATTAAAACTTTCCCCTGAGCCCCCCATGGCGTTGACAAACGGTCGCTGACCTCGTAGTGTTCCGGCCTTTTGGGACTCATCGACCTTAAAGGGTTTGCCATGAAAAGAACATTCCAGCCCAGCGTTTTGAAGCGTAAAAGGACACACGGTTTCCGTGCCCGCATGAGTACGCCCGGGGGACGCGCCGTCATCAACGCGCGGCGCGCCAAGGGCCGCACGCGCCTTAGCGCCTGACGTGCGGTGGCTCGGGGCGCTCAAGGTTTCCCGCGGCATGTGCGCCTGACCGACCCCGAGCGCTATCAGGAGATATTCAAGGCCGGCAAAAAGGTCCGTCACCCCCTCCTTGGGATCATGGCCCTTGCAAGCGGGCTCGAGTACGCCCGCCTGGGGCTTGCGGTGTCCCGCAAGGTCTCGCGCAAGGCCGTAATAAGGAATAAAATCAAGCGCCGGATCCGCGAATATTTCCGTCGAGAACAGGCGCGCCTCTATCCCCTGGATTTCGTGGTCGTCGTTTATCCCGACGCGGCCCGCGCCGACCCCAAGGCTTTTGCCGAGGCCCTAGGAACCTTGTCGCACAAGATCAGTCGTTTATGCGCAAAATCCTGATACACGTGATTCGTGGCTACCAGTACTTCGTAAGCCCATGGCTTGGTCCGCATTGCCGTTATCACCCGACCTGTTCCGCCTACGCCGTCGAGGCCATAGATCGCCATGGGCCGCGACGCGGCCTTTGGCTCGCCGTAAAACGCCTCGCCCGCTGTCACCCGTGGCACGCCGGCGGGCATGACCCCGTTCCTCGCTGAGGTTGCCAGAAACCCCGATCATGAATAGTTATCGTCCGGTACTTTACGCCCTGCTCGCCGTCATCCTGTTTTTCCTGTGGCAGGACTGGCAACGCTGGCAACTCCCGGCACCCCATCCGGCACCCTCCGCGAGCGCCCTACCGACCGCCCCAGGACAGGCCGGCCCACCGACCGTACCCGCCGCGGTTAAGGCGGCGCCGGCGAGCGTCGCCGTCCCCGGGGCCCCGGCGCCACACCAGGCTTCGTCGGTGGTCGTGAAGACGCGCGTCTTGACCGCCACCCTCGATACCCAGGGCGCGGACATCACACGCCTCGTCTTGCACCGCTATTTCGCTGACAAAACCCACGCCAAGCGGCCATACGCTCTTTTAAAAACCACCCGGCATGCGGTCTTCATAAACCAAAACGGCCTCTTGGGGCAGGTGGCGTTACCAAACCACACTACTTTTTATGTGACGGCTCACCCTCAGTCCCGCGTCACCGCCGACCGCAAACCCGTGCAGGTGCGATTCCGTTGGCATAAGGGCACGATAGACGTCGTGAAGACCTATACCTTCACGCCCTCGAGCTACGCCGTACCCATACGCTACGCCGTTACCAATACCGGTAAGGCACCCGTGACGGTGTATCTCTATAACCAGTTTGTCCATAGTCCGGCGCCCCCGTCGCACTTTCTCCATTCCGCCCCCATTTATATCGGGGCGGCATTCTATAGCCCCGTCCAGAAGTACCATAAGCTGCCATTTCCCCATATGGTTAAGCACCCGCTCCATATGGCCGCGACCGATGGATGGGTGGCAGTCTCGCAACATTATTTCCTGGGGGCGGCCATCCCGGCCGTCGCGCAGCCCACGACCTTTTACAGCTCGGTACTCGCCGGCCCCCGCTATGTCATCGGCTACAAGACCGCCCAACCCGTGGTCGTGGCGCCAGGACACACCGCGGTCCTTACGACCCGGCTCTTCGTCGGTCCCAAAAAGCCCTCGCTTTTGCGCAAGGTCGCCCCTGGCCTCGACCTCACGGTCGATTACGGGTGGCTGACGGTGCTCGCCCAGCCCCTCTACTGGGTGCTTGCCCACATCGAGCGCGTGGTCGGCAACTGGGGGGTTTCCATCATCCTGCTCACGGTCCTCATCAAGGTGATCTTTTTCCCCTTGTCGGCGACGAGCTTCAAGTCGATGGCCAAAATGCGCAAGCTGCAGCCGCGCATGGCGGCCCTAAAGGAACGCCACGGCTCCGACAAGACCGCGCTCCAGCAGGCGATGATGGAGCTCTATAAGACCGAAAAAATGAATCCGCTGGGCGGCTGTCTCCCCATGATCGTCCAGATCCCGGTGTTCATCGCCCTCTACTGGGTCCTGCTAGACAGCGTGGCGCTGCGGGATGCCCCCTTCGTGCTGTGGATTCATAATCTCGCCGCGCCCGATCCCTACTTCGTGCTGCCCATCCTCATGGGCATCTCCATGCTCGTTCAGCAGATGCTGAACCCGGCCATGATGGATCCCACGCAACGCAAGGTGATGATGGTGATGCCGGTGATCTTTACGGCGTTCTTCCTGTTCTTCCCGGCGGGCCTGGTGTTGTACTGGGTGACCAATAATGTGTTGTCCGTCCTTCAGCAGCAGTGGGTGATGCGCCGCGCGGACAAGGCGGACAAGGCTTAAAGGGCGCGCATTGGCCGACACGATATGCGCGGTTGCGACCCCCCCCGGGCGGGGAGGCGTCGGCATCGTGCGCGTCTCGGGTCCGCTCGCCCCGCGTCTTGCCCAGGGGGTTCTTGGCGCCGTCCCGCCCGCGCGCGTTGCCACGCTCGCGGTGTTTCGCGACGAGCGGGGGCGGGCGCTCGACCAGGGTGTCGCGCTGTTCTTTCCGGCGCCAAAGTCGTTCACTGGAGAGGACGTCCTCGAGCTTCAGGGCCACGGTAGCCCCGTAGCCCTAGACCGTCTGGTTCAGGCGCTCGTAGCCCAGGGGGCGCGTTGCGCGCGGCCTGGCGAATTTACCGAGCGCGCGTTTCTTAACGGCAAGATCGATCTCGCGCAGGCCGAGGCGGTCGCGGATCTCATAGAAAGCGCCCACGAGGGCGCGGCCCGCGCCGCCGCCAACACCCTTCAGGGGGCGTTCTCGGCGATGGTGCAAGGCCTCGACGCGCGCCTTGCCGCCCTGCGCGCCCACATCGAGGCCGCCCTCGACTTTCCCGACGAAGCCCTTGATATAGCCGATGACACCGCGTTGGCCGGCGGGCTCACCACGCTCTTGGCAGACACCGCCGAGGCGGCGCGCCGCGGGCGCGAAGGCCGCATCCTGCAGGAGGGGGTACAGGTCGCGATCTCGGGCCCGCCGAACGTCGGCAAATCCACCTTACTCAACGTCTTGGCAGGCCATGAGGCGGCGATCGTAAGCCCCCACCCCGGCACCACGCGTGATTTGGTGCGCGAACGGGTGGTGATCGAAGGTCTCGCGCTCGAACTGATCGATAGCGCCGGCCTGCGCGCAACCGATGACCCGGTGGAACGCGAGGGGATACGCCGCGCCGAGGCCGCGCTCGCCCAGGCCGACTGCGTGCTCTGGCTTGTCGATGACAGCGCCAATGAACCACAACCCACACCCCCACCGGCAAGCCTCGTCGTCTATACAAAAATCGACGTCAGCGGGCGCGCAAGCGGCCCTTGTCCCGAAGGCTACGCGGTCTGTGCGCCCACCGGTGCCGGGATCGCGGCGCTACGTTGCGGTCTGCGCGAGCGTTTTCTGGCCCCACTCGGAAACGCCGAGGCCGAAGGCGCCTTCAGCGCCCGCCGCCGCCACGTCGTGGCCCTCGAAAAGGTCGCCGACGCCGTGCGCGCCGCCCTCGGACACCAAAGGGACGGCAGCGCCGAACTTATCGCCGAGGAGCTGCGCGTGGCCCACGAGGGCCTAGGCGAGATCACCGGGCGGTTCACGAGCGAGGACCTTCTCGGCCGGATATTCTCCCAGTTCTGCATCGGCAAGTAGCGGCATCCACGGACCACCGGTTTTTGTGACGCGCCGGTCGCGCCTGTCTATAATGCCCGCGGGATGTGCATTGTTCGGGGAGAACCACGGTGGTGTCCGGCGTCCAGGACGTAAAGGGCCACAGGCCGCTTGCGGGCGCGCTACTGCTGTTCGCGTCGGCGCTTGCCGCCCTCATCATCGCCAATTCACCCTACGCCGCCGCCTACCATGACTTATGGCGGACGGCCCACCATTTCACGCCGCATCTCGCCTTCACCTTCGAGGCCCTGGTAAACAAGGGCTTCATGACCCTGTTCTTTCTCGTCATCGGTCTCGAATTAAGGCGCGAGCTCACGCATGGCGCCCTGCGTCACCCGCGCACTATGATCCTCCCATTATTGGCCGCCGCCGGCGGCATGCTGGTCCCGGCGCTCATCTATCATCTCTTAAACCCGCAAGGGCTCGCGGCCCGCGGTTGGGGAATCCCGATGAGCACCGATGTCGCGTTTGCCGCCGCCGCGCTCGTGGTGCTCGACCGGCGTGTCCCGCGCAACCTTTTGGTCTTCGTGCTGGCGTTGGCCATTGTCGACGACGTCGGCGCGATCCTCGTCATTGCGCTTTACTACAATCATGGTCTGCGGGCGTTGCCGCTCGTGGGCGCGCTGCTGCTGCTCGCCGCTTCGCAAGGCTTGGCGCGCCGCGGCGGATCACGGATCGGCCCCTACTTGATCCTGGGGGGCGCCTTGTGGGGGGCATTGTGGTATGGCGGGATCGACCCGCCGCTGGCCGGCGTCCTGCTGGCCGCAGCCCTGCCTGGCGAGACACCCGCGGTTCCCGGTCATGCGCCGCTTGCGCGCCGCCTCGAGCGGCGTCTCGCGCCTTATGTCACCTATGGCGTGCTGCCGCTATTCGCGCTGGCCAACGCCGGCCTGCCATGGGCGCCCCGCGACCTCACGGCCTCGAGCCGCGTCCTGCTCGGGGTCCTTTTGGGTCTGCTCCTCGGAAAGTTCTGCGGCGTGGGGGGCGTATCGTGGCTGGCGACGCGGCTACGCCTCGGAGACCTGCCGACCGGGGTTGCCCTTCGCCACTTAGGGGGCGCCGCGTGGTTGAGCGGCATCGGGTTTACCATGGCGCTTTTTGTCAACACCCTGGCGTTTCCCTCGGGCCCCGACCGCGCCGCCGGCAAGCTCGCCATCCTCGCGGCCTCGCCG
>JAKARW010000101.1 GCA_021819125.1 Pseudomonadota bacterium
CTGGAGCAAGACCGAATAGGGGGACCATGGCGCGGCCCGCGTTGTCCCCGGGTAGGTTGCTAGAGGCGTCCGGTGACGGGCGTCCCAGAGGAATGACTGTCCACGACAGAACCCGGCTTATCGGCCGGCTCCCACCATCCCTTCCGCATCGCTTCGTGGCTAAATAAGTCATAGCTTACGTAACGGCCCCGCGCAAAGATCGGGCGCCGCGCGTCGCCCGCGGTCGCTCGAAGCCCGCTTTTCATCGCCCGCGCTTGACTTCGCTTTTCGTGCGTCTCTATAGTGTCATTAAGTGGGCGAAAGTGGATATTTGTGGGATAGGAGCGCGAAGGCGAATGTTCCGTGGCGTAAACAGCGTGAGTCTCGACAGCAAGGGGCGGATCGCCATCCCCACTCGCTATCGGGAGGAACTGCGTAGCCATTGCGAAGGCCGGCTCATCATGACGGTCGATCGCGACCATTGCCTGCTGCTCTACCCGCTTGCGGAATGGGAGGTCATAGAGGCCAAACTCGTCGGTCTGTCGAGCTTCAATCTTCATACGCGGCGCCTGCAACGCCTCTTGATCGGACATGCCACGGAGTGCGACATGGATGGGGCCGGGCGCATCTTGGTGCCGGCGCCGCTGCGCGTTTTTGCGGCCCTGGATAAGGATATCATGTTGATCGGACAGGGAAACAAGTTCGAGTTATGGGATGCTGCGACATGGGATGCGCGCCGTGCCGAATGGCTGGCGCAGACTGACGGCGAAGAGCTGCCCGCCGAGCTGCAGTCCCTGTCGCTGTGATCGCGGGTCACGAGCCGGTTCTTCTGGCCGAGACCCTGGAGGCGCTCGCGGTGCGGCCCGAGGGGCGTTATCTCGACGCCACCTTCGGTCGCGGTGGGCATAGCGCGGAGATATTGGCGCGGCTTGCGCCAGGCGGTGGGCTGGTCGCGATGGATTGCGACGATCAGGCGATCGAGATGGCCACGCGGTGTTTCGGGGAGGACCCGCGTATGACGATAGTGAAAGGGCGCTTCTCCATAATCGGCCAGGATCGAGGGGAGCCGCCATGGCAAGGAGGCTTCGATGGCATTCTGTTCGATCTGGGGGTCTCGTCTCCGCAGCTCGACGAGGCCGCGCGCGGTTTTAGCTTTCGCCGCGAAGGACCGCTCGACATGCGCATGGACCGGCAGGCGCACCCATCGGCGGCCGAATGGCTCAACGCCGCCCCCGAGGCTGAGATTGCCCAGGTGCTGCGCGATTTCGGCGAGGAGCGCTACGCGCGGCGCATCGCCCGCGCGGTGGTCGCCGCGCGGGCGATGCGGCCGCTTGCGACCACCACGCAATTTGCAGCACTCGTCGCCCGCGAGATTCCGCGGCGGGAGCCTGGGCAGGACCCGGCGACGCGCGCTTTTCAGGCGGTGCGCATCCGTGTCAATGATGAGTTGGGTGAGTTGACGCGGGCGCTGCCCGCGGCGCGCGACCTGTTGCGGCCGGGCGGCCGCCTCGTCGTCATAAGCTTCCACTCACTCGAGGATCGCGTCGTCAAACAGTTTTTCGCGCACGAGGCGCGCGGGGACTCTTACCCGGCACGGCTGCCGATCCCGCAGGCCTGGTTGGCGCCCCGTTTGCGGGTGCTGGGCCGGGCCCTGCGGCCCGGAGCCGCGGAGCGCGCCGCCAACCCCCGGTCGCGGAGCGCCGTCTTGCGTGTCGCGCAGCGCCTGGGAGACCCGTCATGACCGGCCGCGTCACCCTCTTCTGGATTACGGCGCTGATCCTATCGGCCTTGGCGCTCGTCGATGTGCGCAATCGCTACTTGCTGCTCTTTGGCCGCGAGGAGCATCTGATCGAGCAAAAGGACGCCCTGCATGTGGAGTGGGGACGGCTCTTGCTGGAGCAGGGGACGCTGGCCGCGCACCGGCGGATCGATCGCATCGCGCGTCGTCGTCTCAATATGACGATGCCGGATCCGCGGCGCATCGTGCTCATCTATACACAGCCGTCCCATACCCCATGACCGGGCCCGGCCATTACTTCATTGTCACCGGTCAGACCGGTTTCGGGCGCTCGGCGTTCGTCATGACGCTTATGCTCTTATCGCTCGCACTCATGGCCGTGCGGGCGTTTTACCTGCAAGTCCTGGATGCACCCTTTCTGCGCCACGCGGCCAGGCGCGAGGCGATCGAGACCGTGCAGCAAGAGGGACATAGAGGCATGATCGTGGATCGTCACGGTCAGCCGCTTGCCATCAGTACGCCCGTCGATTCTTTATGGGCGAACCCCCGCATCCTTCTGAAGGAGCCGGCGGTCTGGCCGCGCCTTACGCGCGCCATCGGATGGCGCACGGCCACCTTCGAGAAGGCGCTCGATGCCCAAAGGCACGAGCAATTCATGTACCTGCGCCGTGAGGTGGATCCGCGCTACGCGCAACGCGTACTGGCGTTGCGTATCCCCGGGGTTGCCTCCCAACGGGAATACCGTCGTTACTATCCGGCAGGGGCGGTGGCCGCGACTCTGATCGGTTTTACCAACATCAATGACCAGGGCCAGGATGGGGTGGAGCTTGCCTATAACTCTTTCCTCAGTCCGCGCCGCGGGCGGGCGATCGTGGTGCGCGACGGTTTGGGCGGGCCGATCGCCGTGCGCCGCGGGCGCGAGCCCCCGCGTCCGGGTCATACCCTGGTATTGAGCATAGATGAGCGCATTCAGTATCTGGCCTACCGCGAGCTCCTGAAGGCGGTGCGCTATCATGACGCGAGCAGCGGCTCGGTGATCGTTTTGGATGCGCGCACCGGGGAGGTACTGGCCTTGGCCAATGTCCCGAGTTTTAATCCCAACACCCGCAGCGACCTCGACAGCAGTTATTACCGGGACCGCGCCGTGACCGATGTGCTGGAGCCGGGGTCTTCACTAAAGCCGTTTACGATCGCGTTGGCGCTGCAATCCGGGCGTATTGTCCCGCACACCTTGATCAGCACCTCACCCGGCAGCTACTGGGTGGGGCCCGACAAGATCAGCGACGTCGGCAACTTCGGGCTCATCGATGTGTCGCATGTGATTGCCGAGTCGAGTAATGTCGGGGCCTCCAAGATTGCGCTCACGACCTTGACACGCCGCGCCATGTATCGCAATTTCCTGCGGCTTGGGTTCGCGCACTCGACGCATAGCGGCCTGCCCGGTGAGTCGAGCGGTTTCTTGAGTCCGCCGGACACCTGGGAGCCGATCCAGAAGGCGACTTTGTCATTTGGTTACGGTATATCAGTGACCCCGATGCAGATGGCGCGCGCCTACACCGTATTTGCCGACGGCGGGATATTGCGGCCCATCAGTATCCTGAAGGCGCCGCCGCAGTCGCCGGGGCGGCGGGTGTTTTCACGGACCGTGGTAAGCGAGATGCGCCATATGCTGGAGTTGGCGGCAAGCCCCGTCGGTACCGGGGCTAATGCCGATGTGGTGAATTATCGCGTGGCCGGCAAGACCGGGACTGCGCATATCGCCGACACCAAGGGGTATCATAGACATCGCTACGTCGCCTCTTTTGGGGGGTTCGCGCCCGCGTCCGATCCGCGGCTTGTGGTCTTCGTCGACGTCCGCGATCCGCGTAAGCACGGCTATTACGGCGCGCAGTGTGCGGCCCCGGTCTTTCGCAAGGTCATGACCGGCGCCTTGCGGATCTTGAATATCCCGCCCGATAACCCCGTGACTACCATGGCGCGCGCACACACGAGGTGGTCATGACCACAACGCTCGCCACGCTTTTGGCAGGTATTCGCGAGGTTGAGTCGCATGCCGACCGGCCGATCTCGGCCTTGAGTCTAGACAGCCGCACCGTGGTGCCGGGCGCCTTGTTCATGGCCTTGGCCGGTACGAGCCAGGATGGACGCCGTTTCATCAGTGACGCGGTCGCGCGCGGCGCGGCCGCGGTGGTCAGTGAGGGCGCGGACGATGTGTGGCTTGGCACGGTCCCGGTCATCGCCTGCCCCAGCCTGCGCCATAAGGTCGGTGTCATTGCCGACCGTTTCTATGGAAGCCCTTCGCGCGCCCTATCGGTCATTGGCGTGACCGGCACCAACGGTAAGACCACGACCAGTCATCTCATAGCCTACGCCATGAATACCCGCAGCCCCTGCGCGCTGATTGGCACGCTTGGTTGCGGCTTCCCCGGCGCCCTGTTGCCGGCCGACCGCACGACGCCCGATGCGATATCCCTGCACCGCTGGCTTGCGCGTTTCCGGCGCGAGGGGGCGAGCGCGGCATCGGTGGAGGTGTCCTCGCATGCGCTCGATCAAGGCCGAGTCGGGGGGGTGCGCTTTGCGGGCGCGGTCTTTACGAATCTCACGCG
>JAKARW010000041.1 GCA_021819125.1 Pseudomonadota bacterium
CCTCGAACAGCCCCCACATGGCGAGCGCCAGCACCGTCTGCGAGAAGGCGTCGGGGGGCGTGATGATCGCGGCCAGGATGAAGGCCCCGAGGATGACGTAGCGGCGCTTACCGGACAATGTCTCGGGGCGCAGGACGCCCATGAGCACCAGCAGCACAATCGCCACCGGGACCTCGAAGGCCAGGCCGAATGCGAAAAACAGCGTCAAAACGAAGCTCAGGTAGTGATTGATGTCGGTCATGACGCGCACGCCCGTGGGGGCGGAGCGCGCGAAGAATCCGAAGGCCAGGGGAAAGATCAGGAAATAGGCAAACGCCATGCCGAGATAAAAAAGCAGGGTGCTCGACACCAGCAAGGGCGTGATCAGACGGCGCTCGCGCTGGTAAAGCCCGGGGGCCACGAATGCCCACGCCTGGTACAGGACATAAGGCACGGCCAGGGCCACCGCAGTGGCAAGCGCAAGCTTCAACGGCGCAATAAAGGTCGCCGGGAGGTTGGTCGCGATCATGGCGCCGTTTTTCGGGAGCACTGCGGTTAAGGGGCGGGCCAGCAACCGATAGAGAGTGTTGCGGAACGGAAAGAGGCCCACGAACAACACAAGGATCGCGACCGCCGATCGCAGGATCCGGGTCCGCAATTCGAGGAGGTGTTCGATGAAGCTCGCTTCGACGCCCTCAGACGCCTTCGCCGCCATCACCCTTCCCTACGCTTGGGGCCCCAGCGGACGCGCGGTTTGCCGGTCGCCGCCGCCCACGGCGGCGCCTGCGCCGACCCGGCGCGGAGGGCGGACGGCGCGGGACGTCGGGGGAGGCTTCGAGTGCCGGCGGCACGCGATCCGGGCTTTCATCGCCAAGCGACTCCCGCCACTCACTTGGTAATGAGTCCTGAAGCGGTAATGAGTCCTGAAGCAAGGCCTTGGTGCGCTGCCACTCCTGGTTCAGTTCACGCAGGGGCGCCAGATGCTCGGTTCCAACCTGGCCGTCGAGATCCTCTTTTAACTTCGCCACAAAACGTCGCGCACGCACCACCCATCGCCCCGCCCCGCGCGCCGCATCCGGCAGGTGGCGCGGGTCGAAGACGATGACCGCAACGACTCCTATGATCAGGAGCTCTGTAAAACTGAAATCGAACATCGGGCCCGGGGCCTACCCCTTGTGTGCGCGCGCCGCGTTTTTGGCCTTGGGCCCATCGGCGGCGCTGGCCTGCCCCTCGATGACGCGACCTGTATTGACGGCGGGGCCGGGGGCGCCTTCCTCCTCGCTATGTGCCGACTCTTCTTCCTTCATGGCGCTGCGAAAATTCTTGATCGCGCCGCCAAGGTCACTGCCGATATTGCGCACCTTGCTCGTGCCAAACAGCAAAATCACGACCGCCAGGATGACCAACAGATGCCAGATACTGAACAAATCCATCGCCGCCTCCTAAAAACCGGGCAACCGGCCACCGCCCAGCACATGGATATGCAAATGGGGGATCTCCTGGCCGCCGCCAGGCCCCGTATTGATGATTGCCCGGAAGCCATCGTCGAGACCGGCTCGGCGCGCCACCTCCGGCAAAACCGCGACCGCATGCGCCATGAGTCCGGCATGCTCCGGCCCCACCTCGTTCAGGCTCGGGATGTGCTCGCGCGTAATGACGAGCATATGGACCGGGGCCTTGGGATACTTGTCGGCGATCACGATGATCTGCTCATCCTCATAGACTCGCGGGGCCGGGATTTGGTTTCCGACGATCTGACAGAAGATGCATGACGCCATGGCTATCCCTCGTGGCGGCTCGTCTTTTCCTCGATACCCGACCGCCCCATCCGGGCCTTGAGTTCCGCCAGGATCTGCTCGGGCGCGATATTCCGGTAGGCGAGCATCACCAGGCAGTGAAACCACAGATCGGCGGTCTCGTGGATGAGGGCCGCGGGGTCACCCCCCTTGGCCGCGATCACGGTCTCGACGGCCTCTTCGCCGACCTTCTTCAGGATGCCGTCCAGGCCCTTGTGGTAGAGCGAGGCCACATAAGAGGTCTTGGGGTCGGCGCCTGCCCGAGCCCTCAGGATCGCATAGAGCTCGGTCAATACCTCGTCGGTCATTCTACTCCCGATCCGGGCTTTGCGCTGCCCGCCTGTCCATAAATCTCGCTTGCGGCCTTGAGGACCGGATCGACACCCACGAAGCGGTCACCCTGCAGCGGTGAGAAAAAACAGCTTTCGCGCCCCGTATGGCAGGCGATGCCCCCGACCTGCTCGACGAGCAGCAGCAGCGCATCCCCGTCACAATCCAGCCGCACCTCTTGTAGACGCTGGATGTGGCCCGATTCTTCCCCTTTACGCCACAAACGGCCGCGCGACCGCGACCAGTAGATGGCCCGACCCTCCGCAAGGCTCGCCGCCAGCGACTCGGCGTTCATCCATGCCAGCATCAGCACCCGCCCGCTGTGCGCCTCCTGGGCAATGGCCGGCACGAGTCCGTCCGCCGACCATTTGACCTGACCGATCCACGCCGGGACGCTCATAGGCGCACCTCGATGCCGCGACCGGCCATGTATCGCTTGGCCTCGCCTATGGAAAATTCCCCGAAATGAAAGATACTCGCCGCCAGCACCGCGTCGGCGTGGCCCTCGAGCACCCCATCGGCAAGATGCGCAAGCGTCCCCACCCCGCCCGAGGCGATCACCGGCACCGACACGGCATCGGCCACCGCGCGCGTCAAGGGGAGGTCGAATCCATCGCGCGTGCCGTCGCGGTCCATGCTCGTCAACAGGATCTCGCCCGCGCCGAATGCCGCCATGCGTCCGGCCCACTCCACCGCATCGAGGCCTGTGGCGCGCCGCCCGCCATGGGTAAAGACCTGCCAATGGCCATCCACGGCCTTGGCATCGACCGCCACCACCAGGCACTGCGCCCCAAAGTGATCGGCCGCCTCCTTTATGAAGTCCGGACGCTCCACCGCCGCGGAGTTTATGCTCACTTTGTCGGCGCCGGCATTGAGCAATCGGCGGATATCCGCCACGGTGCGCACGCCGCCGCCCACGGTCAGCGGAATAAACACCTGGGCTGCGATCTCCTCGACCACGGATACCATGGTCGCACGCCCCTCGTGGCTTGCGCTGATATCGAGGAAGGTGAGCTCGTCGGCGCCCGCCTCGTCATAATGACGAGCGGCCGCGACCGGATCGCCGGCATCACGGATCTCCTGAAAACGCACACCCTTCACCACTCGTCCGCAGTCGACGTCGAGACAGGGGATGACACGCCGGGCGAGCATCAGACGACCGCGCCGCTGCCGGACCGGTCGAGTTCGTCCGCCAGGCGCTGCGCCTCGCGCAGCAGTAACTTTCCTTCATAGAGGGCGCGGCCGGTGATGGCGCCCTGCACCCCGCTGTCTGCGATCGCGCACAACTTGCGGATGTCCTCAAGGCTTGCAATGCCACCCGAGGCGATGACTGGGATCGAGATCGCCGCCGCAAGCCGTCGCGTGTCTTCGATATTGACGCCGTGCATCATGCCGTCGCGACCGATATCCGTATAGATCACGGCCTCGACCCCGTCGTCCTGATAGCGGTGCACGAGGTCCACGACATCATGCCCCGACAGCTTCGACCAGCCGTCGGTCGCCACCTTACCCTCCTTGGCGTCAAGACCGACGAGGATATGCCCCGGGAACTCCGCGCACATGTCCCCCACGAAGTGCGGCATGTTCACCGCCTTGGTGCCCAAGATGACGTAGCGCACGCCGGCGTCGAGGTAGGTCTGAATGGTCTCTTCGGTGCGGATGCCGCCGCCCACCTGAATGACGACGTCTGGATAACTGCGGGCGATCTCATGGATGACGCGGGCATTGACGGGCTCGCCGGCGAACGCGCCGTTCAGATCCACCACGTGGATGCGCCGGGCCCCGTCACCCACCCAGCGGCCAGCCACTTCCACCGGATCGCTCGAAAAGACCGTCTCGTCGTCCATCCGGCCTTGCCGCAGCCGGACACACTGACCATCCTTCAGGTCAATTGCTGGAATGATTAGCATTTCTCGGTCCGCCCGTCCCAAGCCATGAAGTTTTGAAGCAGGCGCAACCCGGCGCGCTGGCTCTTTTCTGGATGGAATTGTACCGCAAAGATGTTTCCATAGGCCGCAGCCGATGTAAAGCGAGGCCCGTAGTCGGTGACCCCGACCGTTTCCGGCGCGCTGGCGCAGTCGGCGTAATAACTGTGCACGAAGTAAAAACGCGCGTCGTCGGCTATGCCCTCCCAGAGGGGATGCGCGCGCACCTGCTGGACACTATTCCAACCCATGTGCGGCACCTTGAGGCGCGCGCCGTGGGCATCCACCGCCCCCGCGAACAGGCGCACCTCGCCTGGAAGGAGACCGAGCCCGGCGACGTTTCCCCCTTCCTCGCTGCGCTCGTAGAGGGCCTGCAGGCCAAGGCAGATCCCAAGAAACGGGCGCTCGCGCGCGGCGCGCAACACCGCCGCGCGCAGCTCATCGCGCATCAGCGCCTGCATGCATCCCTTCATGGCCCCCTGTCCCGGGAATACCACGCGATCCGCGGCCGCCACCGCGCGCGCATCCGCGGCCAGGGTCACGCGCGCCTTGGGGGCTACATGTTCGAGGGCCTTGGCCACCGAACGCAGATTGCCCATGCCGTAATCCAATACCGCGACACTCGCCATGGCCGGCTAGAGACTACCCTTGGTGGATGGGATCTGCGTGGCGGCGCGCGCATCGGGCGCAAGCGCCATGCGCAGCGCGCGCCCGAAGGCCTTGAACAGGGTCTCGGCGATGTGGTGGGCATTGTGTCCCGCGAGCACATCGACATGCACAGTCACATGCGCATGGTTTACGAAACCGCGCAGAAATTCCTCGATGAGGTCGACATCGAAATCGTGGATGCGAGCGCGCGGGAAGGTCGCTCGGTAAAAGAGCCCCGGGCGCCCCGACAGATCCACCACCACGCGCGTCAAGGCCTCGTCGAGCGGCACATAGGCATGCCCGTAACGGGTCAGTCCGGCCTTGTCGCCCATCGCCTGGGCGAGCGCCTGGCCTAGGGTGATGCCGACATCCTCCACGGTGTGGTGGGCATCGACCGTAAGATCGCCGGTCGCCTCGATGGCAAGATCCATAAGCCCATGACGGGCCACCTGATCGAGCATGTGTTCGAAAAACGGCAGGCCGATCTTAAGACGCGACACGCCGCTGCCTTCGACCGTCAAGGTCACCGCGACCTCGGTCTCCAGGGTCTTCCTTACGACATTCGCCGTCCGCACAACCGCTCCTCTCATGGCCGCCGTCGAAACAGACTACAAGGCCCGGGCCAAGGCCGCAAGGAAGGCGTCGTTCTCCGCGGGGGTCCCAACCGTCACCCGCAGACAGCCATCCAGCGCCCCGCCCGATGCCGCCAGGTTCTTGATCAGGATGCCGGCCCCCTTGAGCCGCGCATGGATGTCCCCGGCACGCCCTGGGACGGGTGGCCGAAAAAGCAGAAAATTGGCCTCGCTCGGCCAGACCGTGACCTGCGTTCGCAGCGCCTCGTACAGCCGGCTGCGCTCGGCGCGTATGCGCGCCGCCTGATCTGCGAACACATCGGCATAATCGAGGGCGAATTCCACACTCGCGGCGGTCACCACGCTCACATTATAGGGCAGGCGCACCTTCTCCAGCTCATCGGTCCAGGCGTGATCGGCGGCGAGCCACCCAAAACGCAGCCCCGCGAGCCCCTGCTTGGACAACGTGCGCACGACCAGTAGCCGCGGCCTATCCGCCACCATCCCCATGAGGCTTGCCTGGGCGAATGGATAGTAGGCCTCGTCGACCACGATCGCGGCCTCGTCGACCTCAAGCAGCGCGCGCATCGCGTCGGATGGGTAAAGGGTGCCGGTCGGGTTGTTCGGGTAAGCCAGGAATAGGAGCGCCGGGGCATGCCGGGCCAGCGCGTCTTGCAGGGCCGGGACATCGAGCGCAAAGCCCTCCTTGAGCGGAACCCCGACAAACCGCCGGCCGAGAATCGCGGCGATCTGCTCGTACATGACAAAGGTCGGCGTGGGCGCCACCACCGTGACGCCTTCGTCAAGCGCGAGCACGATATTTTGCAGGATCTCGTCTGAGCCATTACCAAGGACGATCCCGGTGTGCGGCGCAAGTCCGGCCTCGCGCGCAAGCCGCGCCTTCACGCGCTCGTATTGCTCGGGCGATGGGTAGCGGTTGAGCGCCACGTCGCGCAAAGCATAAAGCCAGCGGTCGCGCAGCTCCATGGGCAGGCGATAGGGGCTCTCCATGGCATCGAGCTTTACCGCAGGCTCGCCGGCCGCCACATGATAGACCTTACGCGCGCGCACGCCGGGGGCAATGAAACGCGAGATATCAGCCATTCATGCGGCACTCGGCGGAACGGGCATGGGCGGTCAGCCCCTCGCCGCGCGCCAAAATCGAGGCGGTCTTGCCGAGGACCGCGGCCCCCTGAGGGGTGCAGAATACGATGCTCGTCCGCTTCTGGAAATCATACACCCCAAGCGGCGAACTAAAGCGCGCGGTCCCCGATGTCGGCAGGACGTG
The DNA here is from genome assembly GCA_021819125.1 of Pseudomonadota bacterium. Taxonomy (GTDB): domain Bacteria; phylum Pseudomonadota; class Gammaproteobacteria; order Acidiferrobacterales; family Acidiferrobacteraceae; genus Acidiferrobacter. The sequence goes on from JAKARW010000041.1 coordinate 6,539, forward strand.
ATTGGGGCCCGCGCAATAATCCCCCAGCGACTCTGCGGTATAACGCCCCACGAAGATCGCGCCGGCGTGGCGCACCCGGTCGAGCATCGCCTCGGCCCCGTCGAACGACAGCTCGAGGTGCTCGGGGGCCACCTCGTTTACAAGCTCCAGGGCCTCATCGAGGTCGCGTACCGCGATCAACGCCCCGTGGCCTGCGAGCGCCTTTTCGATGATGGCGCGCCGTTCCATCCCCGGCAGCAATCGATCGATCTCGGATGCCACCGCGTCCAGGAAGGCGCCGTCAGGGGCAAACAGCAAGGCCTGCGCGCCTTCATCATGCTCGGCCTGAGCAAAGAGGTCGTAGGCGATCCATGAGGGGTCGGTGGCGCCATCGCAGACAATCGCCACCTCCGAAGGCCCGGCGATCATGTCGATGGCCACCGCGCCAAAGACCAGACGCTTGGCGGCGGCCACGTAGGCGTTTCCAGGTCCCACGATCTTATCGACGCGCGGCACGGTTGCCGTCCCGTAGGCGAGCGCGGCAATGGCCTGCGCCCCGCCCGCCAGGAACACCCGATCGACCTCGGCCACATGGGCCGCCGCGAGCACAAGCGGCGGCGGCGCGAGCGCGGCCGGAACCATCATGACAAGTTCGCCGACACCTGCGATGCGCGCCGGAATGGCGTTCATCAACACCGAGGATGGGTAGGCGGCCTTGCCGCCCGGTACATAGAGACCGACACGGTCTAGCGCCGTCACCTTCTGACCGAGGCGCGAACCAAGGGCGTCTTCTTGCATGTGCGGCGCGAGAATCTGATGTTCGTGGAATATCCGGATGCGCGATGCCGCCTCGCGCAAGGCCTCCTGCTCGGCGCGCCCCAGACTCTCGAAAGCCGCGGCGAGCGCACGCGCCGGGACCTCCAGATCCGCGACCGTGCGCGCCACGCGCCCATCGAGGCGTTCGGTCCACATGAGCAACGCCGCATCCCCGCGCTCGCGCACGTCGTCTATGATCTCGCGAGCCACCGCCTCGGCCTTGCGCGAATCGATTTCGCTACGCGCGAGCAAGGCCTTGAAGGCCGCGCCGAAGGTCTTGTCTTGGGTACGCAACCGCGCGATGCCGCTCATGTCCCCCGCTCCTTTGTCAAACAGGTGATCACCGGCCTCAAGGCCTCGTATTTCATCTTCATGGCCGCGCGGTTGGCGACAAGCCATGCGCTTACGTCGAGCACGTGCTCGACGGGCTTTAGCCCGTTGGCAGCCAGCGTCCGTCCGCTGCTCACGAGATCCACGATGCAATCCGCAAGCCCCACGAGTGGCGCGAGTTCCATGGATCCATAGAGATGGATAATATCGGCCTGGATGCCCTGGGCCGCCAAGTAGCGCTCGGTGATCCGGACATACTTGGTTGCCACGCGTAACCGCGTCCAGGAGCGCGCGATGCCGCGCGATGCCTCGTCGATGGGCGCGGCCATCATCAGACGGCAAACCGCGATACCGAGATCGGCGAGCTCAAAGAGTCCCTCGCCACCATCTTCCAAAAGCACATCTTTGCCAGCAATGCCGAGATCGGCGGCGCCGTAGCGGACGTAGGTCGGGACATCGGCTGCGCGTATCACGACCAACCGGACATCGGGGACATTGGTGCCGACGATGAGTCGTCGGGTCTTGGCGAGGTCCTCCTCGGGGACAATCCCGGCGCGTTCGAGCAGCGGGATGCTTTCCTCCAGGATGCGCCCCTTCGATAAGGCCAGGGTCACCATGTCAGGCCGTCTGCCGTTTTGTCCAGTCGCCAAGCTGCGAACCGGGAATGCGACGGATGCGCGCCCCGAGCTGGGCGAGCTTCTCCTCGATGCATTCGTAACCACGGTCGATGTGGTAGATGCGGTCGATAAGCGTCTCCGACCGCGCCACAAGTCCGGCCAGCACGAGGCTTGCCGAGGCGCGCAGATCGGTCGCCATGACCGGCGCGCCGTGCAGGGCCTTGACCCCGCGCACCACCGCCATGTTGCCCTCCATAACGATATCCGCGCCCATCCTCTGCAACTCATGGACGTGCATGAAACGGTTCTCGAACACCGTCTCCACGACCGTGCCGGTACCCGTGGCAATGGCGTTCAAGACCACGAACTGCGCCTGCATGTCGGTCGGGAACGCCGGATAGGGCGCGGTGCGGACATTCACCGCGCGCAACTCACGCCCCTCCATCGACAGGCGCACGAAGTCGGGGCCCGTCTCTATGGCAGCGCCCGCTTCGCGCAGCTTGTCTAGCACCGCCTCGAGCAGCGCTGGCTGCACGCAACGCAACTTGACCACACCGCCGGTCATGGCCGCGGCCACCAGATAGGTGCCGGTCTCTATGCGGTCGGGAATGATATCGTGGCGCGCGCCATGCAGCGCGCTGACGCCCTCCACGGTCAGGACCGCGCTACCCGCGCCGCTCACGCGCGCGCCCATCCGGTTCAGGCAGTTGGCAAGGTCGATGATCTCGGGTTCGCGCGCGGCGTTCTCGATGACCGTGGTCCCATCAGCCAAAGTCGCCGCCATCAACAGGTTCTCGGTCCCTGTTACCGACACCGCATCCATGAAGATGCGGGCCCCCTTGAGGCGCTTGGTGCGCGCGCGGATATAGCCATCCTCGATCGTGATATCGGCGCCCATCGCCTGCAGGCCCTTGATATGCAGGTTGACCGGCCGCGAGCCGATCGCACAACCCCCGGGCATGGACACCTCGGCCTCTCCGAAGCGCGCGAGCAAAGGGCCTAGCACCAGTATCGATGCGCGCATCGTGCGCACCAGGTCGTAGGGCGCGCGCAGCGTGTGGATATCGGAGGCGTCGGCCTCTATGGTCATATGTTCATCGACCACGAGCCGTACCCCCATGCGGCCGAGCAGCTCCATGGTGGTCGTGATGTCCTGGAGGTGCGGGACATTGCCGATGCGCAAGGGCTCTTTGGTGAGGAGTGAGGCCACGAGCACAGGGAGGGCGGCATTCTTGGCGCCCGAGATCCGGATCTCGCCACGCAAGGGCACGCCCCCGTTTACTATAAGCTTATCCACGGTCGCGCCGTCCCCCCGTTTTTTAAGAAAAATAAGGCCGCCGGCCGGGCGGCCTTATTCCAGCCCTGTCTTGGATCGCTCAACTCCCGGCGCCCGATACGAGCTTTTGCAATTCACCCTTCTCGTAGAGTTCGGACATGATGTCGCAGCCGCCTATGAACTCGCCGCGAATGTAGAGCTGGGGGATGGTCGGCCAGTTGGAGAAGCGCTTGATACCGTCGCGGATCTCCGCGTCGGCGAGCACGTCTATCCCCTTGAACTGCGCGCCACAGGCCTTCAGCATCTGTACGGATTTGCCGGAAAAGCCGCACTGGGGGAATTGCGGCGTGCCCTTCATATAGAGAACGATATCGTTCTCCGTAACCTGCTCACGAATACGGTCTTCAACACTCATCATCAATCTCCCATCAAACGTGTCCGCCCGCCCTCACGGCAGGTCGGTCTTTAGCGATAAGGCGTGTATCTGCTCGCGCATCCGGTCGCCCAGGGTCGCGTACACCAGCTGGTGCTGCTGAATTCTGCTCTTACCCCGGAAAGCCGGCGATACGACGGTGGCTTCGAAGTGATGGCCGTCGCCGCTCACGCGCACTCGCGCGTCCGGCAGCCCGGCCTCTATGAGGTCCTTGATTTCTTGCGGTGTGATCATGTCGAGATACCGATCCCATCTAACCTTTAAGCATACCCGTCTCCGGGACCTCAGGAAAGGGCTAATTCCGTAGACGGTAGCCCCGCCCGACCAGCGTCAACGCGAGCAGCGACACGATCCCACAGAAACCCGCTACTACGGCCAAGCTTACCTCCGGCGACACGTCGGACGTCCCGAAGAAGCCATAGCGGAAACCGTCGATCATGTAAAGCAGCGGGTTCAGGCGCGACACCATCCGCCAAAAGGGCGGCAGGTCGCGCAGCGAATAGAATACGCCGCTCAGAAACGACAGTGGCACGACCACGAAATTCTGAAAACCGGCGAGCTGATCGAAGCGCTCCGCCCATACCCCGGCGATGACCCCAAGCGCGCCCAGCGCAGCACTCCCCAGGACGCCGAACAACACCAGAAACAGCGGATGACGCACCGGCAACGCCACAAACAAAACCGCCGCGACATAGACCACGGCGGCGACACATAAAGCGCGCACCACCGATGCCCCCACGAACGCCAGGAAGAACTCGAAGGCCGATAGCGGCGATAGCAGGATGAAGATGAGATTACCCGCGATCTTCGACTGGATCAGGCTCGACGAGCTATTGGCAAACGCGTTCTGGATCATGGACATCATCATGAGACCCGGGATCAAGAACGCCACATAGGGTACGCCGGGCAGAATATCGGGGCGCCCCTTGAAGGTACTCGCAAACACCAGAAGGTACAGGAGCGCGGTCACCACCGGCGCAAATATCGTCTGGAAAGAGACCTTGTAAAAACGCAGCAACTCCTTGTAAAACAAGGTCGAAAAGCCCTTCATGTCGGTATGCCCGTGAGGAAGTTTCGCGACTTGCGCCCTAAAGCGACGCCAAGCCGACTTGACGGCGCCGGACCAAATGGCGCCCTCGCCCGATGCGCGCCACCTCAAAGTCGCGCCCCGAAGGAGGCTCGCCTTCACGCGTGGCGCGTCCTTAGAAGATTTATTCTAGCATGCGCCCCGCCCCACCGGGGGCACGCCCGCCTTATGACCCAGGATCCGCCAGGGCTTACAAAAAGGCCGCGGACTCACGCGGTCTTTTGTGTAAGCTCCAAAAACACCTCCTCGAGGCTTGCCTGCTCAGTCGAGATGTCGGTCACCACATGGCCTGCGGCGCGCAGGGATTCCAGGACCTCGGGGATGGAGTCTGTGCCCTGCTGCAACGAGAACTCGAGGATGTTGCCGGTGCGCTTGCGCAACTTGGGCGCAAGCGGCGGCGGGAGCACGCCCGCCGGCTGGGCGGTCGTCACCCGCAGGGTCCTCGATCGCGCCCGGCGCAGCAAGGCCTCCTTGGTATCAAGCGCGGCGATGCGGCCATCCTGCATGATCGCGATGCGCTCGCACAGGGCCTCGGCCTCCTCCAGATAATGCGTGGTCAGCACAATCGTGTGGCCCTCGGCATGCAGACGCCGAATGAACACCCACAAGGACGCGCGCAACTCGACATCGACGCCGGCGGTCGGCTCGTCGAGGATGACCACGCGCGGCCGATGGACCAAGGCCTGGGCGATCAGCACCCGGCGCTTCATGCCCCCGGAAAGGGTACGCATATTGGCATCACCCTTGTCGGTGAGCATCAGCGCCGCCAAAAGCTCCTCGCGCCAGGCCTTGTTGTCGGGCCCCTTGAACCCGAAATAGCCGGCCTGGATCGCAAGCACCTCGCGCACCGTGAAGAATGGGTCGAAAACGACCTCCTGGGGCACGACACCAAGCGCCCGGCGGGCCTCCTGGTAGTCGGTAATGACATCGTGTCCGCAGATCGCGGCGCGGCCCGCGTCGGGACGCGTGAGTCCGGCGAGGATACTGATGAGCGTGGATTTCCCGGCGCCGTTTGGCCCGAGCAACCCGAAGAACTCCCCCTGGCGGACCGTAAGATCGATCCCGCGGACGGCATGGACGCGGGCGAAGTGCTTGTGGAGACCCGCAACCTCGATGGCCTGCCCCATGCATGGGGCGCTCATGGTCCGTCCGCGAAGATCGGGCCTACCCCAGTGACGTGGATCAAGGCGGCCATGCGCTCCGGGATCTCGGCTAGGGTCAACCGAAAGCCCTGGGCCCGCGCCTGACGCTGCCATTCGATCAAGAGCGCCAGGACCACGGAATCGGCCTGCTCAAGCCCGCCTAGCGCGACGCTCGCAGACCCCCCCGCGGGCACGATCCCGGGCGATTGCAGGTCATCTGGCAACGGCACGCCAAAGTGGATTGCGCCCTCCAGGCGGTAACGACCGGGCTCTCGCAAAATCAGGCGAGCGCTCAAGAAGTCCCTCCGTTGGCGCGCTTTAGGCTCGCGATGAGCGCGTTTAAACCGTGCCGGCGGATCTTGCCGCCATAGACCGAGCGGTAGTTCGTCACGAGACTCACCCCGTCTATGGTGACGTCATAGACCTTCCATCCGGCGGCTTGGTGGACGAACTGGTAGTCAATCGGGATATTGGCGCTGCCGTTTTCCTGCAAAATCATGGTCTTGACCATGGTATGCCGACTGTGGGCACTGCTGCGGTAGGGCAGATAGGCAATGCGTTGTCCGGAGTAGCTGAGCAGGGCGGTGGCGTAGGTGCGCACCAAGAGGTTGCGAAACTGGGTCACGAACGCGACGCGTTGCGTGGGCGTCGCGGTGCGCCAATAGCGCGCCAGCACCCAGCGGGACATGCGCTCAAAATCGAAATAGGGCACGATCTCCTTGTCGACCATGGCATACAAAGCCGCCTTGTCATGGTCATAGACGGCGCGCTTCTTCTCGATCAGGTGCAGGATCAGGGTGGTTTTCTCGCGAACGATCACATCGGGCGGTGTCGCCGGCGTAATCGCCGCCCACGCCCACGCTGGCAACAGACAGCCGAGCAAAACGAGCACACCCGCATAGCGTCTCATCAATGTCATTCCATTCCTCTCCCGTTCGGTGCTGATCAACTATGGCCGGAGGAATGGCCGGCCTTGCTGTAAAGCAGCTGACTTATGATCTTTTCGAGGATGATGGCCGATTGCGTTATGCGAATTTTACTACCGTTTTTCAGGTAGCGCCGGCTGCCACCGGGGCTCAAGCTCACATACTGTTCCCCAAGGAGCCCGGCGGTCTCGATGGACGCGCTCGAGTCCCGCGGGAAACGGTACTTCTTCAGGAGATCGAGGGTCACGACCGCCTGATAGGTCTGGGGGTTGATGGTGATGCGCGCCACATGCCCGACGCGCACGCCCGCGACCGTCACCGGGGCCTTGGGTTTCAGGCTCCCAACATCGTTGAAGTCGGCGGTGACGGCATAAGTCCCCCCCAGGTTCAACGCATGAATATTGCCGACCTTGAGCGCCAGCATGGCCAGGGCCAGCAGCCCCGCCATGACAAACAGGCCGACCGTAAGCTCCATACTCCTCGCCTGCATATTCAAAGCCCTCGCAGCATGAATGCCGTCATGATGAAATCAAGGCCCAGGATCGCGAGCGACGAACTCACCACCGTGCGCGTCGTGGCGCGGCTCACACCCTCGGAGGTGGGCTTGGCGTCATAGCCCTCGAAGACCGCGATCCAGCTCACGACAAAACCGAACACGACGCTTTTGATAAGGCCGCCCATGATGTCGTTTGATATGCTGACACCGCTTTGCATCTGCGACCAGAACACCCCCCCGTCCAATCCGAGGTCGCCCACCGCCACGATATAGGCCCCGATGATCCCGACCGCGCTAAAGATCATGGCCAGCAGGGGCACCGCGATCCACCCCGCCCAAAACCGCGGGGCCACCACGCGCGGCAGGGGATCGACCGCCATCATCTCCATGCCGTCGAGCTGCTCGGTGGCCTTCATGAGCCCGATCTCGGCGGTCAGCGCCGACCCGGCGCGGCCCGCAAACAGCAGCGCCGTAAGCACCGGGCCCAACTCACGGACGAGCGACAACGCGACCAGCAGCCCGAGGGATGATTGGGCATCATAGCGCACCAGCGTATTGTAGCCCTGCAGGGCCAGGATCATGCCGACGAACGCCCCCGACACCAGCACGATGACAAGCGTCAGCACGCCTGTCATGTAGAGTTGCTGAATGATGAGCCGGCCGCGCGCAAGCGCCACCCCAAGACCCGGCATCAGACGCACGAGAAAAAGCACGGCGTGGCCGAGACGGCCAATACCGCTGATCACCCGCCGCCCGAGCGCCCGTATCGTGTCCGCGCCCCAGCTCATGGCCGGTCCGCCCTCAAAAGGTCGTCGAAATACCGCGGCGCCGGGTAGTGGAAGGCCACCGGACCATCCGGCAGACCACCCATGAACTGGCGGACCTCGGGGGCGTCGGTTTTTTTCATATCCGCAGGAGTCCCCTCGGCAATCACGCGCCCCTCGCCTATGAGATAGATATAGTCCGCGATCGTGCAGGCCTCGTCCACGTCATGAGTGACGACGATGGAGGTCATGCCAAGCGCGTCGTTTAGCTCGCGTATCAGTTTGACGATGACGCCCATCGAGATCGGGTCGAGCCCCGTGAACGGCTCGTCATACATGACCATCATCGGGTCGAGCGCAATGGCGCGCGCAAGCGCCACGCGCCGCAACATCCCCCCCGACAGCTCGGCCGGAAACAGGCCGCGCGCGCCGCGCAGGCCGACCATCTCGAGCTTCATCAAGACCAGATCATGGATCAAGGCCTCCGGCAACCGCGTATGCTCGCGCATCGGAAACGCGACGTTCTCGTAGACATCGAGATCGGTGAGTAAAGCGCTCGACTGAAACAGCATGCCCATGCGCCGACGGAGCGCAAAGAGCAGCTTGCGGGGTAAGGACGCCACGACCTCGCCCGCCACCGTCACCGCCCCGCGCGCCGGCACGAGCCTGCCGCCGATGAGACTCAAGAGCGTGGTCTTGCCGCTCCCGCTGCCGCCCATGATGGCGGTCACACTGCCCTTCGCGACCGTGAGGTTCAGGTCCTGAAAGATCGGGCGTTCATCACGGTAAAAAGCCAGATCGCGCACCGTCACCAGGGGTTCGGTACTGTTCCGTCGGTCCACGGCCCATCCTTAAATGTTGTTATAGTATGTCTTTGCCGATTACGAAAACACGGCGTCTTGCACACCCCCTTACCGCAAGGGTCTTCGCGCCGCAGGGCGCCGATACCTGGGCACTTAGCCCGCGGGCCATGGGTACAAGCATGCCACATCACGGCCCGGACAAGAAACTCCCGGGACCTGGTCGACGCGTGCGCCGACTTAACGGACAGGGCATGGGCAAAACCGCGCGCCTCCCCTATAATCGAGCCGGCCTCGTCAGGTCCTGGGGGAATCGTGAATCGCACATACTACCTTGCGGTGCTTTTTATTCTTGTACTGGCCGCCCCGTGCGCCTTCGCCGAAGACGCCCTGATTTTAACGGTCGGCGCCACACACCTTGCGCATACCCATCAGACCGTGGCGGGCCACGACAGCGCATTGAGTACCACCGGAAACAATGTCTTCGGAATCGCCTGGGAGAAGCGCCACTATAACGGCGTCGCCTATGGCGGCGAACTCCTGCTCTCCAATAACACCATCAGTAACTCAAGCGGCAATGGCACCGTCGCTTCGCGGCTTTTTTTGCTGACCCTCAAGAAATACCACCGGCCCTGGGCGCATGTGTATCCCTACGTAGGCGCGGGCGTGGGGCTTGCCGACACGCAGTTAAGCGGGGTGAACGGCGGGACCGGTGTCGGTCCGGCCGTCGAGGTCGACGGCGGGGTGGAGCTCGAGTGGGCGCATAGCTTAGGCTTCTATACCGAGCTGCGCGGCCTCTATGTCCCGGGGGGCGTCATCTACGGGACCCGCGTCAACATGTCCGGGGTGGGCCTGTATGCGGGCGTAAGCCTGCTCTTCTAAGACCTCGCCTGCGAGCCCGCGAGCAGATCCGCGAGCAGCAAGGCCTCCTCGATCCCGGCGAGCGCCGTCGCCCTGTCACAGAAAAAAAGCGCCGATCCCGCCTGCGCCTCGACGGCCATGAGCCCCTGCAAGGCCGCGCCGAGCGCGCGCCGATCGATACGGTCGACGAGACTCACGGCAAACGGTCCGCCGGGCGCGCGCCCGGCGGCCGGGCGGCCACACACCCCGACGCCTAAAGCCGCCAGATCCTCGCGACACCCCGCCGGACACGAACGCAGGTCCGCAGTGACAGGCACCGCCCGCGCCAGGGCCGCAAGCGGCTCCCTGTGGGCCGCATCGAGGCGTGAGAGGCGCACCAAGCAACCGGCGACCAAGGGCCGCGGCCAGGCCGCGACTTGCGCCATTTGCGGCAGACTTTTCTCCGAGATCTCCAGCACCATCCGAAAACCCGCCGGCGCCTCCTCACCAAAGGCCGCGAGGCGCGTCCCATCCGGACCCCATGCGTGCGTCGGCATGAGGAGCGCGGGATAGCGGTGGCTATAGAAGAGAAAGCGCCACTCCGGGGGCAGATTGTCGGGATAGAAAGCGCCTTCCCAGCTGGCGTGCGCATAGCCGCGCGCGCCAATGAGAAGGGAGGGGGAGCCACTTGTCATGGGCGCCATGATAACGGCCCGGCCCCCACGATGCCATCTGCGCGCCGATCCGAGTCCGCAGCCCGCTTACATGTCGATTTCGATTCGGATCACAAGGCGCATAACTACCCTTCCATGGGTGCCCACAGACGCGCCCGATAGAATCTCGAATCCGCCAGAAACTTTCCATCGGCCTTCCGGCCGATGGGCGATCGCGTCCTTAGCCGCCACACTGCCCAGCGCGGTGAGGCGTGCTCATCTCACTGGGAATAACGTCATGTCTACGAAATTGCGTATTGCTGTATCACTGCTGGCCGCGGCGCTGCTCGCCGCCTGCCAGGGCTCCGGGAGCTCCGGCCACAACACCTCCACAACACCAACCAGTGCCAGTCCGACCGCGAACTCACCCAATCCGTCGGGCACCTCGCCCACAACCCCGGCGTCCGGCCAGACCATGACCACCCAATCCTCTCTCGTGCTCGTACCCTCCGGCACCCATAGCCTCGGGTTCTATCTGCGCGACCCCTGGACCGGGGCCTTGATCGACCGGGGCTATGTGCCCACGGGACAAGGGCCCGATGCCGTGGCAGTGAGCGCCGGCCGCTTTGTGTATGTGGCCAACGGTAAGAATGGGACGGTCTCGGCCTACGCCTGGGACAGTCAGAGCGACATGCTGTCGTCTCTTGGGCCGGATATCACAAGCGGCCCCGGGACCGCTTCGCTTGCGGTGGTAGGCACAAACCTCTATGCCCTGAATGCCGGCAATGACACCGTCTCGGCGTTTGCCATCGGCACCAACGGGACCTTGACCCTCATTGGCACCATCACCCCCAGCGCCACCCTCACAAGCCTCGTCGCCGGCCAAGGCGCGCTCTATGGGCTGGCCGCCAATGGCATCACCACGTTCAGCGCCGGCAGCGGTCTGCCGGCGGCCACCGGCACCACCGCCTTGACCGGCGTCGTGGCCGGGGCCGCCGACGGCGCCGGGAATCTGTATGTGCTGACATCGGGCGGCGTCTATGGGTTCACAGCCGCAAGCGGCGGCACCTTGAGCTTGCAAAACACGCAGGCCCTGCCAAGCGGGCTTACCCCGGTCAGCGTCACCGTAGTCGGCAATGGACTGGCGGTCACCGGGGATGCGTCGGGCGGCATCGAGACCGCGTACTATCCGGCAAGCGGTGGGACCATAAGCGGCCCGTCCGGGACCCCCATCCTGGGCCGCGGGACCGCCACCGCGATTACCGCATCTCCGGGCGGCCATTACGTGTTCGTGAGTAACGGGAGCCGTGCCGATCTTTTGGCCTACGCCTTGTCGTCAAGCGGCTCAGGGTCCACCCTGACATTGAGTGCGGTGCTGCGCACGCGGCTTACACCCGCCGCCACCTTAAGCGCACCGGTCACCGTGACCATGCAGCCTCAGACCCTCTATGTGGTCAACCAGTCCACGACCACCATTGCCGCCTACCCCATTCAATCCGGCGGAACACTTGGGACACCGGCCACCGCCTACACCTGCAACGCCTGCACCACGAATATCGCCGATCAAGGTCCGAGCGCGGCGGCGATCGCGGCCGACGGCCTACACCTGTACGCCTCCGATTGGGCCGAGGCCGGGCCGGGTGATGTCACGACCTTCGCCATGACCACCGCCAACGGCCCGCTGGGGGCACCCAGTTCCATTGCCGCAGGCGAAAGCCCGATGGGGATTGCGGTCGACCCCTCAGACCGCTACCTCTATGTCGCCAACAGTCACTACGACGACACCACCGGACAGAGCACCGGGGGCACCATAGACGCCTATAGCCTGAACCAGGGGATGCCAAGCCCTTTAAGCACGGGATACAGCACGCAGGTCTACGGCAACTACCCGATGCTGCTCGCCATCGACCCCACCGGCCGCTTCCTCTATTCCGCGGAATTCGCCGGCAGCCTGGTCGACGCCTTCGCCATAGACCCCGATACCGGTCTCTTGACACCCGCCGGCGGCACGCTCGCGAGCTCGGCCGCCCCCACCGGCACCGGCCCCTGGACGATCGTCATCGGTCCATCCGGTCGCCACCTGTACGTGTCGGATAACGGCAATGGCGGCTCGCAAACCTCGGGGGTGGTTTCGATCTTTACGATCAACGCCCAAAACGGCACCCTGACCTCCGATAACGGCGTGGACACCACAGGCCTCCAGCCCCTCGGTCTTGTCATGGGTCCCCGCGGGCGGCGACTCTATGTCGCCATGCAAAGCGGGGCGCTGGATGTGTTCGTACGCCAGGACCCGCAATCGGCCACGAGCACCTGGGGCTACACACCCACCGTCATCAGCGGGAATTTCACAAACGCCTATGGCCTTACCTTGAGCGCGGATGGCAAGACGCTCTATGTCCTCGACGACTGCACGGCACCCAACTACAACAATGGCAGCATCCAGGCCATCTCCATCCCGGCATTCAGCGCCATGACAGCCGCCGGGTATACGACGGTGGGCCAATATTCGACCCAAGCCTGCACCGTGCAGGCGGTCGCCGCTGGAGGATTCGACTAAGACCCGCCTCCACCACAGCCGACCCATGCGGGGGGCACGCAAACGCCCTCCTGAAGGGCTGGGGCGTCAAGATGCCGACCCCGGGGGGCCAACAGGCGCGCCATGATCCCTTAAAAGCCCCTTTTTTTAACTGGTGGCGCCCCGCCCTGGCGGATCGCCTCCCTGGGAGGTTTACGAACGGATCGAAAAAGCGAGCCTTCCCGTGTGGAAATATGCGGACTGGGATTATTCCAGCGCCACAGGTCAGCGTGCCGCGACTCGTTCGGCCACCGCCCGCACAACACGGATGATGGCTACCGCCAGCGCCACATCCAGATCGTCCTCGTACTCGGCCAAGTGGCGCTTGCGATGCGCCCGATCGAGTACGCGCCGCCAAGCGGTTTCCAAAGAAACCGCGTGCGTCAAAGTCTGGAACGCCAGAGAACGGTTCTTAAAAGACCGATCACCATCCAGCGAAACGCCGCGAACGACCATGCGTGCGCGGGGTCATAGGCCAGATCGAAGCGGCTTTCCAGGACCAGGGCTAAGTTTTTTGCATCCGTCAGTCGCACCACGCCCGACCGTCGAACTTTGCTTGCGCCGGCGGCTCGACCTTGAGTTAGCCGACGCGACGAGGTGAGCGAGCGGCGAGGAGGTCATCGTCATTACCTATCGGCAAGATGGTATCGCCGCCAGCATCTTCGTGAAAAACGGGCTGCCGTTCTTCCGGCGGCGGCGAAACTTTGCGGCGATATGCAAAGTCGGATTGACGCGCCAGCCGAGCTGTTGCTCGGCTGGCGCCAGCGCCTCATAAATCTGCTCCAACGCGCACCACTGTCATTAGGCGGCTTTCTACCAGAAAGCGCCGCCGCGCTCCGCCCGCCACCGCATAGTGGTCAGGTGGTGGTGACTGGCCATGCGGCCCACAATGCGCGGCGCTATCGCCCGGCGGGCGGTCATTCGGGTCTTTCCTGCTGTTCGATGTAGCGCTTGAGCACCGACAGGGGGGCGCCGCTCTCGGTGGCCGACTTGCGACAATAAAGGCCTTACGATTGCCGAAACGGAGCACGGGACGTATATTTATAAGAAATTACATAACGAGATACGAACATGATTACAGCTTCCCTGCGTCTCCCGGAGAGCCTCATCAAGGAAGCCGACAAGCGTGTTCAGGAGTTGCAGATCCCGCGCGCGGAGTACATTCGCCGCGCCATCGTGGCGCTCAATACCCAGGTCAGAGCCGAACAGCGCCGTCAGCGCATGATGGAGGTTTCCCGGCGGGTGCGTGGCGAGAGTATGCACGTCAACGCCGAATTCGACGCCATCGAAGACGCGCCGGATGCGTAACTGCGGCCGTGATGGTCGCCGGGATTGGCTACGAGATTGTCTTCTCAATCGCCTGCGCGGCGATGAACGTCACTTGCGGCCGGAGGGTCCGGGCGACAGGGCCGGTAACCTTCCGGTGTTTGATCCACCAGTCCCATGTGGCTACAATTATTCGCGATGTAGCTACATAGAGGCCGTCATGGACATCTCGATCCGCGACATGAACATTTGTCCGCGCATTCCCCT
>JAKARW010000102.1 GCA_021819125.1 Pseudomonadota bacterium
GCGCGGGGCTACCCCGCTCATCTTGGGAGGGACGTGCCGATGGCATGGGTATATTTCGGCGTGATCGTCGTGTTCTTTGCCGCCTCGATTGGGTTGACTGTGTTGCTCGAGCGCCTGCGGAGGGGGTCATGAGCGTCTTTGTGTGGCTTGGGCTTACCCTGGGGGTCGGCCTCTTTGTCTATCTCCTCGTGTTTTTGCTGAACCCGGAGCGCTTTTTATGACTTCGCCTGTCGAGACTCTAATCGCCGTGCTTATGGCCGCCATTTTGTTCGGGATGCCGCTTGGCGCCTATATGGCCCGCATCTATGGTGGTGAGACCTTCTGGGCGACGCGTGCCCTCAGACCCATCGAGCATTTCTTTTATCGTCTGGGCGGCATTCACCCGGAAGACGAGATGGATTGGAAACGCTACGCCATAGCGTTGCTCTTCTTTAACCTCATCGGCACGCTCTTTTTGTACGGCCTCTTACTATGGCAGCACAAGCTGCCGTTGAATCCCGAGCACTTTGCCGCCGTCACGCATGCGTTGGCCTTCAATACCGCGGCAAGCTTTGTGACCAATACCAATTGGCAGGCCTATGGCGGCGAATCGACGATGAGTTATCTCTCGCAGATGCTCGGTCTGGCCGTCCAGAACTTCCTGTCGGCGGCGACCGGCATCGTCATCGTGCTTGCCATCATTCGCGGTATCGTGCGCGCCAAAAGTCGTCATCTCGGCAACTTCTGGGTCGACATGACGCGCACCGTGCTTTATGTCCTGTTGCCGTTGTCGGTCATCCTTGGTCTTGTGCTCCTTGAGCAGGGCGCGCCCCAAACCCTGGGCGCTTATGTCGAGGCGCATCTGATCGCGCCCTTTGTCAGCGGCAAGGCTTACGTCACTCATCAGACGATCGCCCTGGGTCCGGTGGCCTCGCAGGAGGCGATCAAGCAGCTCGGCAATAACGGTGGCGGCTTCTTTAACGCCAATTCCGCCCATCCTTTCGAGAGCCCGACCGCGTTTACCAACTATCTGCAAATGGTGGCGATGATCCTGATCCCGATCGCGCTCGTGTTTATGTTCGGTTATATGACCAAGGACCGCCGCCAGAGCACGATGATCTTGTCTGCCATGCTCGTTCTGTTCGTGCCCCTGGCGTTGGCGAGCATGCATTACGATCTGGCGGCAAATCCCCTATTCCACGGCCTTGGGTTAAGTCAGGCCCATACGGCGGCCAACGCCGGGGGTGGCGACATGGTCGGCGTTGAGGACCGTTTCGGGGCCGGGAGTTCGGCGCTCTTTGGCAGCGTTGCCACCGCGACCTCGACGGGTGCCGCAAACAGCGCCTACGACTCCTTCATGCCCCTTTCCGGCCTCGTGAATCTCTTTTTCATGCAGCTTGGCGAGACGGCGTTCGGGGGTGTCGGAACGGGCCTTGCGACCATGCTCGCGTTTGTCATCTTCGCGGTGTTTCTGGGTGGACTCATGATCGGCCGCACCCCGGAGTATCTGGGCAAGAAAATCGAGTCTTTCGAGATCAAGATGGCCTCGCTGTCCATTCTCGTAATGCCTCTGCTGGTCTTGATCGGCACGGCCGTGGCGACGGCGTTCGCTGCGGGGCGCGCCGGGACGTTCAATCCCGGGGCGCATGGTTTCAGCGAGATCCTCTATGCCTTCACGAGCCCCTCGAACAATAACGGCAGCGCCTTCGGGGGCCTGAGCGCTGACACCACTTTCTATAACGTGGCGACCGGTCTTTGCATGCTGATCGGGCGCTATTGGAGTTATCTGCCGCTGCTTGCTCTTGGCGGGTCGCTTGCCGCAAAGCAAAGGCTCCCGGCTTCCGCCGGTACGCTCGGCGCCCACGGGCCGTTGTTCGTGGGGCTGGTGGTGGGTGTGATCCTGCTTATCGGAGCCTTGAACTTCTTCCCGGCCTTGGGGCTTGGACCGATCGCCGAGCAGATGACTCACGTGCACGCGCTCGCCGCGTCGAAATAAGGAGAGAGTATGAACGCGAAAGCGGCACACGCAGTCCCGACCGTCGCCTGGGATCGTCTGGCGCAGGCGGCCCTGATTGACAGTATCCGCAAGCTGAACCTCCGTCATCAGTTGCGCAATCCCGTCATGTTCGTGGTCTACGTCGGGTCGTGGCTGGTCCTGGCACTCTTTGTGCGTGACCTCGTCATTCATAAGCCGGCGCTCGCCACCTTCACGGGCGTAGTCGATGTCTGGTTGTGGCTTACCTTGTTGTTCGCGAACTTCTCGGAGTCGTTGGCCGAGGGGCAGGGCAAGGCGCAGGCCGCGAGCCTGCGGCAGGCCCGAAAGGAGGTGGAGGCCAAGCGTTTGCAGGAGGTGCGTGAAGACAGCCCCTTTGAAATGGTGACGGGCCTGGCCCTGCGCCCGGGCGACCATGTCCTTGTGGGGGCTGGCGACATCATCCCCTCCGACGGTGAGGCAGTGCTCGGTGTCGCCTCGGTCGATGAAAGCGCGATCACAGGCGAGAGCGCGCCCGTCATCCGCGAGGGAGCCGGGGATCGCAGCGCCGTGACCGGCGGCACCAAGGTGTTGTCGGACTGGCTCGTGGTGCGCATCACGGCGCAGCCGGGCGAGACCTTCCTCGATCGCATGATCACGATGGTGGAGGGTGCCTCACGCCGCAAAACGCCAAACGAGATTGCGCTCGGCATCCTGCTTGTGGTGTTGACGCTCGTGTTTCTAGTCGTGACGATCACGCTGTTTCCGTTCTCATGGTACAGCGTGCATTACGCGGCGCATGCCGGTCGTGTGGTCGGTATCACGGTGCTGGTCGCTCTGCTCGTGTGCCTCATCCCGACGACTATAGGGGCATTGCTGCCGGCGATCGGCATTGCCGGCATCATGCGGCTTTTGCGCGCCAATGTCGTTGCGACCTCCGGCCGCGCCATCGAGGCCGCGGGCGACGTCGATGTGTTGTTTCTCGACAAGACCGGGACGATCACCTATGGCAACCGCCAGGCGGCGGCGTTTCATGCTGTGACCGGGGTGGCCGAGGCGCGTCTTGCGGCGTGCGCCCGTCAGGCGTCGCTTGCCGACGGCACCCCCGAAGGCAAGAGCATCGTCACGCTCGCGGGCGCGCGTTTTCCACAAGAGATAGCGGCGGCAGGCGATACGAAAGGCGGGGTCCTGGTGCCGTTTAGCGCGGACACCCGTATGAGTGGGGTTGATCTACCCGGACGGCAGATTCGCAAGGGCGCCCCCGACGCCATGCGCCAATGGGTGGCCAAGGCAGGCGGGACCTGGCCGGATGGCCTCGACCGCATAGTTGACAAGGTGGCTTCGGGTGGGGCGACACCGCTGGTTGTCTGCGAAGACGGTGTGGCCCTGGGGGTAGTCGAGCTCAAGGATATCGTGAAGAGCGGGATCCGCGAGCGGTTCGCGGCCCTGCGTACCATGGGCATCCGCACGGTCATGGTCACCGGCGACAACCCCCTCACCGCGCGCGCCATCGCCACCGAGGCCGGGGTCGATGACTTTATCGCCGAGGCCAAGCCCGAAGCCAAGCTCGCGCGTATCCAGGAATATCACAAGGAAGGACACATGGTGGCCATGACCGGCGACGGGACGAACGATGCCCCGGCGCTCGCCCAGGCCGATGTGGCGCTGTGTATGGCAAGCGGCACGCAGGCGGCGCGCGAGGCCGCAAACATGGTGGACCTCGACTCCAATCCGACCAAACTTTTGGAGATCGTCGGGATCGGCAAGCAGCTTCTGATCACGCGCGGGTCACTCACGACCTTTAGTGTCGCAAACGACGTCGCCAAGTATTTCGCGATCATCCCGGCGGCCTTTGTCAGCACCTACCCGGCGCTCGGCGCGCTCAACATCATGCATCTAAGTTCCCCCACGCACGCGATCCTGGCGGCAGTGATCTTCAATGCCGTGATCATCCCGCTTCTGATACCGCTTGCCCTGCGCGGCGTCCGCTACCGGGCGGCCGCGGCCAAGGATCTGTTGCGTCGCAACATTTGGATATACGGGGTGGGCGGCATCATCGCGCCGTTTGTGGGCATAAAGCTCATCGATATGTTTTTGACATGGATATAGGAGGGGTGATGATGGCGCGCGACATAAGGGCGGCGGTCGTATTGTTTCTTGTTTTCGCGGTTGTGACCGGGCTTATGTATCCGCTTGCCATGACCGGCATAGGCCAGGTCCTGTTTGCGCGCCAGGCCAATGGGTCGCTGATACGCGTCCATGGGCGGGTCGTGGGATCGGCGCTCATCGGGCAATACTTCCGGGGCCCAGGCATGTTCTGGAGTCGCCCGTCGGCGACTTCGCCCGTGCCCTATGATGCCGAGGCCTC
>JAKARW010000042.1 GCA_021819125.1 Pseudomonadota bacterium
ACGCGCCGTCACCCCCGGACAATCGGCCGTGTTCTATGATACCGAGGGCGTATGCCTAGGGGGGGCCGTGATCACCCCGGCTTGCGGACCGCAGGACCTCCCGCACCCGCTGCCTGAGTGCGGGTAGAATCTCGGCGGCAAACCACGGATGGCGGGCGAGCCATTGATTGTTACGCCCGGAGGGGTGCGGTAAGGGCCAGATCGCGCCATAATCGGCGCCATGACGCACATGCCATGCGACCCCGAGGCGGGCATCGCCGAGCGCGAGGTGATAGGCTTGCGCATAACGACCGACGAGCAGTGTCAGTCCGATATCCGGGAGCAATGCGCGCAGACGCGCGAACCATAAGGGTGCGCACTGCGGGCGCGGCGGCCGGTCGCCGCGCGGCCCCGAGCCGGGATAGCAAAATCCGGTAGGGATGATGGCGAAATCCGGACTATAGAAGGCGTTCCGATCGACCCCGAGCCAAGTCCGTAAACGGTCCCCGCTCGGATCGTTCCAAGGAATGCCGGTGTCATGGACGCGTCGGCCCGGGGCTTGGCCGATGATCAGGATGCGCGCGCCGTCTGCCACCTGGATGATCGGGCGCGGGCCATACGGCAGATCGTCGCACACGCGGCAGGCGCTGACCTCGGCGGCAAGCCTCTGTAAGGGCGATGTACTAAGATCCATCACGGGCCCCCGGATAAACGACAAACTACGATCGCGGCGAGACGCCGGAAGGATATATGTGAGCGAACTTTCTGCACTGTCCCCCCTCGATGGCCGCTATGCGCACGACACGCGCGCGCTCGCGCCGATCTTTAGTGAATGGGGCCTCATGCGCGCGCGCCTCACAGCCGAGATCGCCTGGCTCGTGGGTCTAGGCGACGAACCGGGCGTTTTGGAACTCGCACCGTTTTCGCCGGCCGCGCGCGGACGGCTCGCCGCTTTGCTCGCCGATTTCGATGAATCGGCGGGGGCTGCGGTCAAGGCCATTGAGGCACGCACCAACCACGACGTCAAGGCTATCGAATACTACCTGCGGGACTTCGTGCAACACCATGACGACCTAAAACCCGCCGCCGAATTCGTCCATTTCGCGCTGACCTCGGAAGACGTCAATAATGTCGCCTACGCGCTCATGGCCCAGGCCGGGCGCGACACCGTACTCATACCGGCGCTCGATAGTCTCATTACCGGCCTCGACGAACTTGCGCGCGCCACCGCCACCATCCCCATGCTCGCCCGCACGCACGGGCAGCCCGCCTCGCCGACCACGGTCGGCAAGGAGATCCGGGTTTTCGTGACGCGGCTTACGCGCGCGCGCGCGCAATGGCACTCGGTTCCCTTGCTTGCCAAGATGAACGGTGCGGTCGGCAACTACAATGCCCATTATGCCGCCTATCCAGAGGTCGATTGGCCGGCGGTAGCCACGCGGGTGCTCGCCGGTCTCGGGCTTTCCCAGAACCCCCATACGACGCAGATAGAGCCGCACGACGGGCTTGCCGAGCTTTGCCATGCCACGGCGCGCATAAACACCATCCTGATCGATCTTGCACGTGACCTATGGGGCTATATCGCGCTTGGCTATTTCCGGCAGAAGACGCGCGCCGGTGAGGTCGGCTCGTCGACCATGCCACACAAGGTCAACCCCATCGATTTCGAGAACGCCGAGGGCAATCTGGGGCTTGCCAATGCCCTCCTCGATCACTTGGCGGCCAAGCTTCCGATCAGCCGCTTCCAGCGCGACCTCAGCGATTCCACGGTCCTGCGTAACATAGGCAGTGCATTCGGCTACACCCTTCTCGCCTATCGCGCCTGCGCGCGCGGACTTGGCAAACTCATGGTCGATGAGGACCGCGTGCGCGGCGACCTCGACTGCCACGTGGAGGTCTTGACCGAGGCCGTGCAGACCGTCATGCGCCGTTATGGGCTCGCGGGCGGTTATGAAAACCTCAAGGACCTGAGCCGCGGCCGGGCGCTCACCGCCGAGGACCTGCGCGCCTTCATCGAGGGCCTCGCGCTGCCCGCAGAGGTGCGCGAGACCCTGCGCACGCTCACCCCCGCCACCTATGTCGGCAACGCCCCCGCCCAGGCGCAAGACGCCCCGAGGCCTTGAAGACACGCGCCGGAGCCCGCAGATTAAGCGACCATGCACTATCGAGACTATTATCGCATCATGGGGGTCGAGCGCACGGCGAGCGGCGAGGACATCAAGCGCGCCTACCGCAAGCTTGCGCGCCGCTACCATCCGGATGTGAGCAAAGAACCCAAGGCGGAGGAACGCTTCAAGGAGATTGGTGAGGCCTATGAGGTACTGCGCGACCCGGAAAAGCGCGCGGCCTATGATCGCTTGGGTAGCCAATGGCAGCCGGATCAAGATTTCACACCCCCCCCGGGCTGGCAGCAATCCGCGCACGCGGCGGGGGCAGGGACGCATGCCTTTGAGGGGGGCGACTTCAGCGACTTTTTCGAGAGCCTTTTTGGCGGCGGCCGACGCGCTGCAACCCGCGGCTCCGACGAGTCCGCGCACCTTACCATCACGCTCGAGGACGCGTTTCATGGCGCCACGCGCCCGCTGCGGCTTACCATCCCCCAGCATGACGCCCGGGGGCGTCTCGTCCCGCAGACGCGTACGCTCAATGTCCGTATTCCCAAGGGTGTCCAGCAAGGCCAGCAGATCCGGCTGGCCGGCCAGGGACGGCCGGGCCCCGCGGGGGCCGGGGACTTGTATCTCGAGATCACGATCGCGCCGCACGCCCTCTACCGGCTGGACGGCCGCGACCTCTATCTGACGGCGCCGGTGAGTCCCTGGGAGGCCGCGCTCGGCGCGCGCCTCAAGGTCCCGACGCTCGCCGGAACCGTGGAGCTGCGGTTGCCGGAGGGCTCGCAATCCGGCCAGAAACTGCGCCTCAAAGGGCGTGGCATGCCGGGCACGCCGCCCGGCGACCAGTATGTACTGATCGAGATCGTGAATCCCAAGATCGATAGCGAGCGTGCCCGCGAGCTCTATCGCACAATGGCCCACGATCTCGCCTTCGATCCGCGCGCGCACTGGGGGGCGGCATGAACGACATCCTCGAAGGCCTGCTGTTGGACGACTGCGCGGTGGTGACCCGCGCCGAGCTCTGCGGGAGCGGTCGGGTGACCCCCGAGGAACTCGATGCCCTGACCGCGCTCGGGGTCCTGCCCGCGCTCGCCGACGGTTATCCGGCCGCTTGCCTTGCGCTGGTCCGGCGTGCCGCACGCCTGAAACGCGGCCTCGATACCGATTGGGAGCTGGTCGCGGTGATCATGGATCTACTCCACGAGATCGATGCTTTGCGTAGCGAGGTGCGCCGCCTGAAGGCCCACCAGCGCTAGGTCGTGCGCACCTTAAGGTCACGGGCGGACCGCGGTTCCCTGGAAGGGCGTCGGCACAAAGCCAATCGGGCTACACAAGGCTTACCTTATACCTGGATGTGTGTCTCTCGCGATTTTCCCGGGTGGGGTTTCCGGATTGTTATTCGGACGCGCTCCTAGGCCGGCGCAGTCCCGGTATGCCAGATGTCGGCGCCAGGGCGGTCAGAGGGTAGCCACACCCGCAGCGATCGGCTCCCGCGACGACAGGCGCAGTGCAATGCGGGCAGAGGGTCGTCGCGGCGACGAGGCCAGCCCCGAAAACATAGCCGCAGGCGCAACGCTCGACGCCCTTGGGCAAGGTCGCCGTACACACCGGGCACTCCTTGTCGGCCACGGCCCGCTGCGGGGGCTCGCTGTGGGCGGCTTGATGACGGCCACCCTTGTGCGTCGCCCGCGGCTCGGGCTCGCCGTGGGCAGCCACGATCTCCGGTGGGGGCTCGGGCTCGCTATGGGTGGCTTGATGACGGCCACCCTTGTGGGGCGTCGCCCGCGGCTCGGGCTCGCTGTGGGCAGCCACGATCTGCGGCGGGGGCTCGGGCTCGCTGTGGGCGGCTTGATGACGGCCATCGCGGTAGGCGGCCCACTCGGCCGCCAAGGCCTCTTCGTCGGCGAGCGCTAACGCCAACGCCCGCTCTCGGGTGCGATCCTCGGGATGTAACGCGACGGCGCGGCGCAGCCGCTCCACCTCGTTGTGGGCCTGTTTCTGGCGGGCCGCGAGATACTCCCCGTATAGCCGCTCCTGATCCTCCTCGGTCTCGCTCGTCAACACCTCGACATAGCCGCAAAACGGGCAGGCGCGGGAATCCCGCGCGTATTGGCGGGCGCACGAAGGACAGGCCTTGCGGTACAGGGTAGAAATCGCATCTTCCGTCATGGCACCTCCTGCACCCTCAACTATACAACGCCGGCCCCATTTGTGAAGGCGCGCTCATCGGCCGGGCACGGCCGTCGGCCGCGCTACAACGCCCGCTCGCCCATCCGTCCGAAAATAAAGGCGCCTGAATGCCCTTACAGCTCATGACACGGGATGTCCTGTTCGCCCGAAAGTCCCACTCTCAAACGTCGCGGCCAAGGGTCGCCTTTGATCGACGCCTCGGCCTTTAGCTTAACCTTCCAGAAGGCCGCGCAGCCTTAAAAAATCCACACGCCGGTCACCGTGACGCACCCCAACCGATCAGCGGCGTGCGTCGGCCCCCATGACTTGCCACTCCATACGCGCCATTATTTCTTAAAGGAAGCCGCCGTCTCAGCGGATCGAAACCCGATCTTCACATGCGTGCCATCACAAAACGGCTTGCGTTGCGATGCCCCGCAGCGACACAACGCAACCGGTTTCCCGGCCTCCACCGGAAACGGTGTGCCGGTCTCGTCTACGATCTCGGCACCCGAAACGAGGTAGGGACCGTTCGCCTTTACCGTGATCTTTGCCATCTCTCAAGATCTCCTTTTACATGGTCATTCGTCGGTCACGCATCCAAGCGACGCGTTCTGGACATTCTTGATATATTTCTTCAGGGTCCCGCGCGTCGCCTTATAGGGGGGCATGCGCCATGCCGCTCGCCGGCGTGCCCACTCCTCGTCGCTCACATCCGCCGACAGGCGCCGTGCCTGCGCGTCGATGGTGACGCGGTCGCCGTCCTGGATGAGCGCAATCGGGCCGCCCTCCTGGGCCTCGGGCACCACATGGCCAATGATAAACCCATGCGAACCCCCAGAGAAACGCCCGTCTGTGATAAGCGCCACATCCGCCCCCAATCCCGCCCCCATCAGCGCCGAGGTCGGGGTCAACATCTCCGGCATCCCCGGGCCCCCTTTGGGTCCTTCATAACGGATGACGACGACATCCCCGCGCTCAATACGGCCTTCCTGAAGAGCGGCGAGCATCGCCTCCTCCGAGTCGAAGACCCGCGCCGGTCCCGCAAACGAGAGCCCTTCCTTGCCCGTGATTTTGGCCACCGACCCGCCCGGGGCAAGATTGCCAGACAGAATCTGGATATGCGCGGTCGCCTTGATGGGCCGGTCCCAAGGGCGGATCACCTCCTGACCGGCACGCAAGGGCGCGGCGTTTGCCAGATTCTCGGCTACGGTCTTGCCGGTCACGGTCAAACAGTCACCATGGATCAGGCCATGCTCGGCCAAGAGACGCATCACCGCAGGCACACCGCCTGCCAGATGCAGGTCCTCCATGACGTATTTCCCGCTCGGCTTCAGGTCCGCCAGCAACGGCACGCGGTCGCTCGCTGCCTGGAAATCCTCCAGAGTGAGCGGCACATCCACGGCGCGTGCCATGGCAATGAGGTGCAAGACGGCGTTGGTCGACCCCCCCAGCACCATCAGTACGGCAAGCGCGTTCTCAAAGGCCTCACGGGTCATGATGTCGCGCGGTTTGATGTCGCGCTCGAGCAGCATGCGCACTACCGCGCCTGCGCGCAGGCATTCCTCGCGCTTACCGGCGTCGACCGCCGGCGTCGATGAACTGTAGGGCAGACTCATGCCGAGCGCCTCGATCGCCGAGGCCATGGTATTGGCGGTATACATCCCCCCGCACGCCCCCGGCCCGGGGCAGGCATGATGGATCACCTCGCTCCTTTGCTCTTCGGTGATCTTGCCGGCCAAAAACGCCCCATAGGCCTGAAAGGCCGACACGATGTCCAGCGTCTCGCCATGGGCATGGCCGGGCTTTATGGTGCCGCCATAGATCATAAGCCCCGGGCGGTTGATGCGCGCCATACCGATGATGCAGCCCGGCATGTTCTTGTCGCAACCGGGTAGTGTGATCTGGCCGTCGTACCATTGCGCACCCATGACGGTTTCGATCGAGTCGGCGATAAGGTCCCGAGATTGCAGAGAAAAACTCATCCCGTCCGTGCCCATCGACATACCATCCGAGACCCCGACGGTATTGAAGCGCATGCCGATGAGGCCGGCCTTCCCCACCCCCTCCTTGACCACGCTCGCGAGGTCCAGGAGGTGCATGTTGCAGGTGTTGCCTTCAAACCATACGCTGCCGATGCCAATCTGGGCCTTGTCCATATCGGTGGCCGTAAGCCCCGTGCCATACAACATCGCCTGCGATGCCCCTTGCGATTTGGGCCCGGTGATCTTTGCGCTATAACGGTTAAGCTTTATCATATGTCCTCCGCGGGCCGCCATTGTACCGAGCGGTCGGCCGACCCGACAACCGATAGCGCATACCGCTCCCGGAATACCCATGACCGACGCCCTTGTGCGCATATCGAAACTGCTAGCCTCGCGCGGGGTGTGTTCACGGCGCGAAGCCGATCACTACCTCGAACAGGGCCTGGTGGAGGTCGATGGACATCGCGCTGTCATCGGCGAACGCGCCGCCCCCGATGCGCGCATCACGCTCGCCCCCGGGGCGCGGGCACGCCAGGAGCGGCGCGTGACCATCCTTTTAAATAAACCGCTCGGCTACGTCTCGGGACAACCGGAAAAAGGCTATCAGAGCGCGCATGTCCTGCTCACCCCCGGTTCCTATGTCGGTCCTGCGCCGCCACCACGGGTCCCCCAAGGGCTGGCGGTGGCTGGACGCCTCGACATCGATTCTCAGGGCCTGCTCGTGCTCACCGAAGACGGGCGCGTCGCACGCCTTTTGATTGGTGACCATGTCGTCGAAAAGGAGTATCACGTGCGCGTCGCGGCGCCGATCAGTGATGCCACCCTGGCCACGTTGCGTGGACCTTTGGTGCTCGATGACAGGCCGCTACGGCCGGTGCGTGTCGACCGCCTAGGTCCCGATGCCCTGATCATGATCCTGACCGAGGGACGCAAACGCCAGATCCGGCGCATGCTGCAGCAGGTCGGGCACGAGGTGCGCGCGTTGAAGCGGGTACGTATCGGGCGCGTGCGTCTGGGCGGACTCAAACCCGGTCAGTGGCGCGCGCTCGCCCCAGGCGAGCGCTTCTAGGTGTACAAGTCCCTTCGTCCCTGGCTGTTTCGTGTACCACCCGAGACCGCGCATGAGGCCGCCCTGCTCGCTTTACGTGTGTTCGGGGCCCTGCACCGGCCGTCGGTGGCGCCCATCGATGGGCCATTGGCGGTGCATGTGCTTGGCCTGCGGTTTGCAAACCCGCTCGGGCTTGCCGCCGGCTTTGACAAAAACGGCCGCGCCCTGCGCGGGCTCGCGGCGCTTGGCTTTGGCTTCCTCGAGGTCGGCACGGTCACCCCGCGCGCGCAGCCGGGCAACCCGCGCCCACGCCTCTTTCGGCTGACCGAGCAGCGCGCGCTCATCAATCGTCTCGGCTTCAACAATGCGGGCATGGAAAAGCTTGCGGCGCGCCTGCGCACCTACCGGCCCGCCATCCCCGTGGGCGTGAATATCGGCAAAAACCGTGATACGCCCCTCCATCGCGCCGTCGACGACTACCGGCTCGGGTTTGCGGCGCTCGCCCCGTATGCCGACTATTTGACCGTGAATCTGTCCTCGCCCAATACTCCGGGCCTGCGCGCCCTTCAGGAACCGGATACCGCGCGCCTTCTGCTGGGCGCCTTGCGCGAGGATCAGGGCGCCTTTTTTCGCCAAAGTGGCCGACATATCCCGATTGCGGTGAAGATCGCGCCGGACTTCGCACCGCAGACACTCGATGCCCTGCTTGCGGTCCTAAAGGAGGGGGTGTGTGACGCAGTGATCGCCACCAATACCACGATCCGCCGCCCCACATTGGGGCATGTGCCCATGGCTGGGGAGCAGGGAGGGTTGAGCGGGGTGCCGCTTGCGGCCCTGTCCCGGGAGATAATATCCCGTAGTTTCAAAGCGTTACCGGATATTCCCATTATTGGAGTCGGTGGCATAAATAATGCAGAAGAGGCTTGGCAACATTTATTGGCGGGGGCCTCCTTGCTCCAGCTTTATACCGGATTGATCTATGAGGGGCCGCGGCTCGTGCATACGATCCTCGCCGGGCTTGCAGACCGCGTGCAAGCCGGCGGCCACGATGACCTCGGTAACGCGCTTTCCGCGGCGCGCCGGAACCTTTCGTCTGGATCACGGCCTAACACGGTTAAATTTTGATGAAAATGAGCTACTCTTGCCAGGGTAACGGACAGTATGTACAGCAAGAAGACAGTGAGGTGAAAGATGATGATGGAAGTCGGCAACAAGATCGTGATCGAGGGGGTAACCGAGGATGGCCGCACCTTTAGACCGAGCGACTGGATAGAGCGGATCAGCGGCAGCCTTTCGACCTTCGGCATGGATCGCCGCATCCGCTACTCGCATTATGTGCAGCCACAGATGATAGACGGCCGCAAATGCTTGGTCGTGGACCCGGAACTGAAAAACGCGAACCCGAGCGCGTTTAGCTTCCTCGTGGACTTTGCCAAGGGCAATAAGCTCAAGATCCACGGCCTAGACGGCGGAGAATCCGCGAGCGCCTGCGTGGCGTCGCGGCTTTGCCCGGCCTAACCGTCCTCTAGACTGTAGGATACGAGCCCATCGGCAAGCTTGGGCTCGAACCAGGTCGACTTGGGTGGCATAACGGCGTCCTGGTCAGCCACCGTCATGAGGTCACAAAGCCGTGTCGGGTAGAGCGTAAACGCCACCCCTCCGGCGCGGTCGATGCGTGTGGCGAGCGCCGCCGGACCACGAATACCCCCCACGAAATCGATACGCTGATCGCGGCGCGGATCGGTGATCCCGAAAAGCGGCGCAAGGACCCGATCCTGTAGCAGACTCACATCAAGCCGCGTCACCGGGTCCTCAGGCCGGGTTCCGCGCAACCGCAGCCGGTACCAATGACCGGCCACATACATCCCGAATTCGCCAGGCGCCCCGGGGCGCACCGGGGCATCCTCGGGCAGAACCTCGAAGATCGTCGCCAAGGCCTCCTGCAGTTCCTGCACACTACGACCGTTCAGATCCGCCACGACCCGATCGTAGTTCAAGATCTGCATCTCATTATCCGGGAATAACACCGCCAGAAACCCATGATGGGCACCCGGTTGCAATCCGCGGCTTGTCGCCACGATCCGTGCGGCCGCGGTCCGGTGATGACCGTCGGCGATATAGATCCGTGGAAGGCGCTCGAAGGCGGCAGTGAGACCCTCGATCAGATCCGCCTGAGCCACCACCCACAGGCGGTGCCGAACCCCCTGCAAGGAGGCGTCGATAGCCGCCGGGCCCTCGGATGCGCGCGCGAGCAAGGCCGCGATCTCCGGGTCTGCGCGAAACGTAAGGAATGCCGGTCCGGTCTGGGCGTTCAGGGCCTCGATATGACGCACGCGGTCGCGCTCCTTGTCCGGGCGCGTAAGCTCGTGGCGGCGGATACGTCCCTTCGTGTAGGCGTCCACTGAAGCGGCGGCGACCAGACCTTTTTGGACATGATCGCCCATGGTCAGCTCGTAACAATAATAACAAGGCGTGGGGTCCTGGATCAGCACCTCGCGGCGCAGCCGCGCCCAGTTGCGCGCCGCCTGCCGGAACACCGCTTCGTCCGTGGGGTTGGTGTCGACCGGAAGATCGACCTCGGCCTTGGAGACACGCAGAAAGCTCCATGGGCGGCCGGCCACCGCCTCGCGGGCCTCGGCGCTGCTCAAGACATCATAAGGTGGTGCAATCACTGCCGCCGCGTGCGCGGCATCGGGCCGCAGGCCGCGGAAAGGACGTATGAGACTCATGGATACCCCGGATAACGAGAAGGCCATCAATGAACTCTCCCGCCGCTAAACCGCTTACACGGTTGTCGCGGGGGCTTCTCTCCTCACAAAGAGAGCTTCCTGGTTCGCCGTCCCCTGCATCCGACTGTTCCCAGCCGCACGACTTACGATGGACTCCCCAGGCGTGGATTCGGACCGCACCGGCCCTATGACTTCTTCTGCATTCTGCCGAAATATGAAAAACCGCGCAAGACCAAACAACCCGCTTGATGAGCCATTCGGCGCAATGCCCCTCCTGGCCTACGTCCGAGGAAGGGCGGCGCGCGGGCGAATGTTCAAACCCATTTTCGAGTGCAAGTCAACGCGCATGGCGAAAGCCGCCCAGAGATGCGCCTGCACATCTGTCGCTGATCGGCTATCGACAGACGCGGCGTTTGGCGCTACAAAGTCTCATGCTTCTGATCACCCGTAAACGCGGCGAACGTATCATAATCGACCTGGACCCAGGCGCCGATCCCGACCTTCGCGCCGCCGATCTCTTTGCCTGGGGGCCCCTGGAGATCCGGGTGGTGACCACCTCGCGTGGCCACGCACGCCTGGCGGTCACCGCCCCCAGACCGTTGGCGGTGCGTCGCGCGCCGGCAGGCATTGCCTCTGACACGCCCCGCGACCCATCCTAGATGCGCCCAAACCGACTCGTCGCACCCACAGTCGATGCCCCCAGCGCCCGGCTTCTTTGCGGCGCGCATGCCAGGCTATAATGGACCATGAGCTTTTTTGAGCAGCCTGCCCTCCAGTACGTGACCGGTCCCCGTCCTCATTACGCGTTTATCTGGCTCCACGGCCTGGGCGCGGATGGTCATGATTTCGCCGGATTCGTCGAGGCCTTTGCCGGCATCACCGACAAGGCGATGCGCTTCATCTTCCCGCACGCCCCGATTCAGACCGTCACATTGAATGGTGGGGCACGTATGCCCGCCTGGTTCGATCTTTATGGTACCCGTCCGGAAGACCCCCAGGACGAGGCCGGCATCCAGCACGCCGCGCACGCCATCACCGGCCTCATCAAAGAGCAGGCAGGCCACGGCATCCCAAGCGACCGCGTCATCCTCGGCGGTTTCTCGCAAGGCGGGGCCGTGGCGCTCTATACTGCCGTAACGGGCCCGCAACATCTGGCCGCAGGCGTCGGGTTGTCGACCTATCTGCCGCTCGCACACCGTTTTGCCGAAGGGCTGCCGCATGTGAACGATGCCACGCCCGTGTTTCTCGGACATGGCACGGACGATCTCATGGTGCCCTACGCCTTCGCCCTGAAAACCCACGCCCTGCTTGGTACCAACGGGATCACCGCCGAATTGCACACCTACCCCATGGCCCACGACATCAGCGACACGGAGATCGGCGATCTGAAGGTCTTTCTCACCGGCGCCCTCGCGCGCCGCGACTTGGCGGGCCGCCCCTAACCCGCTAAGATCGCAGGCCCCGACCCCGTAGCGAAAGCCATGACGATGATCACGATCCGGCGCCAGGACCGCGCCACCGCAGTCCATCGTTTCCCCGCGGAATGGGAACCGCAGTCCGGGGTCATGCTGACCTGGCCCCATGCCCACGGCGACTGGGCCCCCGTCCTGGACGAGGCCTTCGCAACCTTCGCCGCCATCGCCGCGGCCATCACCCGCTATGAGCGGGTGCTTATTGTCGCCTACGACAAGTTTCATGAGGCGCGCGTGCGAACGGCCCTGCGCGCAGCGCAAGCCGACGACATGCGCGTGCGCATCGTCATCGCCCGGTCCGACGATGTGTTCGTGCGTGATCACGGCCCACTCACCGTGGAGGGCGATAGCGGCCTGATTCTTGAGGACTTCGCGTTCAACGGTTGGGGACGCAAGTACCCCTACGCCCATGATGATGCCCTGACGCGCACCATCTATGCTGAGGGGGCACTCGGCACCACCCCCCTTGAGTCGATCGATTTCGTGCTCGAAGGCGGCAGCGTCGAATCCGACGGTGCCGGCACTGTGCTTGTGACCGCCCGCTGCCTGTTATCCCCGGCGCGCAATCCAAAGCATAATGTCGCGGACATCGAGGCCGTGCTCGCCGACCGGCTTGCGGCGCGGCGCATTCTCTGGCTTCACCACGGTTATCTCGCCGGCGACGACACCGACGGCCACATAGATACATTGGCGCGCTTTTGCGACCCACACACCATCGCCTACTGCGCCTGCCCCGCGCCGGACGACGAACACTACGAAGAACTAAAGGCCATGGAACAGGAGCTAAAGTCGCTGCGCACCGCCTCCGGCGCGCCCTACCAGCTCGTTCCCCTCCCCTGGCCGTCCGCCAAACTCGATGCCGCGGGCGAGCGCATGCCTGCCACTTATGCCAATTTCTTGATCATAAACGGCGCGGTGCTGGTGCCGTTGTATGATGACCGCCACGATCGCGAGGCCATGGGGGTGATCGGGACCTGCTTTCCGGGACGCGACATCATCGGCATCCCATCGCTGACCCTGATCGCTCAGCACGGCAGCCTGCACTGCGCCACCATGCAGCTGCCGCACTCTATCCTCGCGTAGATCACCCGAAGCGCCATCGGAGGTCTGGTATATGGTCATCGCGTTCTCTCCCTCCCGGACCCGGCAGACGGCTTGCCGGCACGCCCCTCATCGGCGTCGATCAGGCCGCGGACCTCGCAGGCCATGAACACCGACATCACCGCCGCCTTGATCCAGCATGGCGCAGACGGCAGCGCCGCGGATGTCTGGACGCGCATCGAGAACGGACTGCGTGAGGCACGCGCGCAGGGCGCCGATCTCGCCGTGCTTCAGGAATTGCACAACGGGCCGTATTTCTGTCAATGGGAGAACGCCGCGGAGTTCGCGCGCGCCGAGCCCATCCCCGGACCTTCCACCGAACGCCTGAGCGCGCTTGCCCGAGAGCTATCGCTCGTTATCGTCGGATCGTTGTTCGAACGGCGTGCAAGCGGTCTTTTTCACAACACCGCTGTGGTCTTCGAGCGCGATGGCCGGCTGGCGGGTCGGTACCGCAAGATGCACATCCCGGACGATCCGGGCTTCTACGAGAAATATTACTTCACGCCCGGCGATCTTGGCTTCATCCCCATCGCCACAAGTGTCGGACGCCTGGGAGTACTCGTGTGCTGGGACCAATGGTACCCGGAGGCCGCACGCCTCATGACGCTCGCCGGTGCCGACATGCTCTTGTATCCCACCGCCATCGGCTTTGATCCGCGCGACGATGATGCCGAGAAGGCCCGCCAAAAAGAGGCGTGGGAGCTCATTCAGCGCGCGCATGCCGTCGCCAACGGGATCCCGGTCATGGCCGTGAACCGCTGCGGCCATGAGCCGGATCCCAGCAAAGCCACGCCTGGAATCACGTTCTGGGGCGGGAGCTTTGTCTGTGGTCCGCAAGGCGAATGGTTGGCGCGCGCCGGCGATACGCCCTGTGTGCTGATCGCCCGCATCGCAGCAGCCCGCACCGAACAGACCCGGCAGGTGTGGCCGTTTTTGCGCGATCGGCGCATCGACGCCTATGCCGATCTCCAGAAGCGCTACCGCGATTGATCACGCCCGCCCTCCACGACGCCGCCGCACGCCTGCTGGCCGATATCCTGGAGGGTCCGGGGGCGGCCGATGCGCGCATGGACCGTTTCTTCCGTGCGCAACCGCGCCTAGGCCAGAGGGAACGCGGCGTCATCGCCGAGGCCGTCTACGGCAGCCTGCGCCACCATCGGTTGCTCTGCGCATTCGCGCAAACCGCTGAACCCCGCCGCGTGATCGCCGCGTGGCTTGTGGCGTTCGAAGGCTGCGCCCAAAGAGAGCTTGAGGTCTTGGGTGTCGCCCACCCCGAGGCGCTCATCGCGGCCGCGCGCGGCGATCGGGCCAGCTACCCCTTTGCGGTGAGCGCAAGCCTTCCAGATTGGCTGGCCATGCGGCTTGCCGCTGAGCTTCCCGCCGGCGAGCGATCGGCAGCCGCTGCGGCCCTGCTCGAGCCCGCACCGCTCGATATCCGCGCTAATACTCTAAAGACCGACCGGACCGCGCTTCAACAGGCCTTTGCCCAGGCCGGCCACGATCTTTCCCCCACGCCCCTATCGCCCTGGGGTCTGCGCCGGGCCTCGCGGGCCAGCCTCTTTCGGACCCTTGAGTTCGCCGCGGGTCATTTCGAGGTCCAGGATGAAGGCAGCCAGCTCATCGCCCCGCTCCTTGAGCCGCGGCGCGGGGAACGCATTGTCGACTATTGCGCGGGCGCCGGCGGCAAAACCCTGCACCTTTCGGCGCTGCTTACCAACCGCGGCATGCTCTACGCCTTCGATACTTCGCAAAAACGCCTGGATCGGCTGCGCGAGCGCGCCGCGCGCGCCGGCTGCGACAATATCCGCATCCAAACCCTCGATGCCGATCATGACAACCGCCTCAAAAGACTCTATGGCAAGATCGACCGCGTCCTTGTCGACGCCCCTTGCAGCGGGACTGGCACCGTGCGCCGAAGCCCCGACATCAAATGGCGACTCGCCGAGGACCGCGTCGCCGTACTGGCCGGGCAGGCCCGCGCGATCCTAAACCACGCGGCGCGCCTGGTGCGCCCCGGCGGACGGTTGGTCTACGCCACCTGCAGCCTGTTGCGGGAGGAAAATGAGGATGTGATCACGGATTTTCTGGCCGAACACGGCGATTACACGCCCATCGACGCGCACGAGATCCTTACCCGCCGCGGCATTGCGCTCCCATCTCAGGCCGCGGATGCGGGTCATGCCCTGCGCCTGTGGCCGCATCGCCATGGTACCGACGGATTCTTCGCTCAGGTCTTGCAACGAGGCTAGGCTGTTCAATCGCAAGCCTCAGATATTCACAAAAAGCACCCGGACGCCACGACGGCCGTAGCCAAAGACTCGCGGCCCCTTCGCGCCCTCATGGGCCTCAACGGTTCAAACGAGCCCATCGGGCCTTGAGCGCTCTTTGTTGTGCCCTCTGGCGCCCGCAAGACCTACCCGTCCGACGGCCGATACCCAAAGCGCAGGGCCGGCCGTAGCCGGGCCCTGCGCCCTTTCATTTATGGGTATTAACGTGGAATCACACGCGCCGCCTGCATTCCCTTAGGTCCACGCGTCGATTCGAACTCCACCTTTTGGCCCTCGGCGAGCGTCCGGAATCCCTCCCCCTCTATGGTCGAGAAATGGACGAACACATCGGCACTGCCATCGCTCGGCGTAATAAAGCCAAAACCCTTCGCTTCATTAAACCACTTCACGGTACCGGTCTGCATAGAAACCTCTTCTTCGATTGCCTTCCCGCCTCGCGGGTGATCCTGTATCCGGCGCCGGCACCACCCCTGACCGCGCGGGGGCGTGGCACGGCACCACGTTCCGGGGAACGCAAAAAATATGCTACGTCAACCCCAGCCGCAAGACAATCCTTAGCTATTCCGTCAACATCTTTCCGGATCCGGCGGCCATGATCGAGGCGCGGCGAGATAGGATCGCGGCGGCAGACTTGTTAGAATGGCGATCGGCCTGTGACGCCGTCTTTTTAAGGACCATTCATGATCGTTGTCTTGAAATCCCATGCCACCAAAGACAGCCCTGAGTTCCGGGAGTTGATGGCATTCCTTTCGCAAAAACCCGGCATCAGCCTGCGCGTGCATGAAGAGGTCGGAGCCCTCGTGACCCTCACCGAGGTCTATCTGATCGGCGATACCAGCGCGTTTGATCCCCACGAGATCGAGACCCTTCCGGGCGTCGAGCGGGTAGTCAGCATCGAGGAGGACTATCGGATATTGGGGCGCCATCATGATGACAAGCGTCCGACAGGCTTTGAGTACAAGGGCGTGCGCTTCGGCCAGGACACGCTCAACGTCTTCGCCGGTTTGTGCGCCGTCGACGTCCCCGCCCATGTGGAACAGATGATGAAGGCGTTGGCCGATAATGGCCAAGTGTGCACGCGCATGGGGGCGTACAAGCCGCGCACTAATCCCTACTCCTTCCAGGGGCATGGGGCGTCGTGCCTTCCCTGGGTCTTCGATCTTGCCGGCAAGCACGGCATCCGCGTGATCGCCATGGAGATCACTCACGACTCGCACCTAGACGAGATCCGCCAGGCCCTCGAACAGACCGGCTCGCCGACCGGGGTCATGGTCCAGATCGGTACGCGCAACACGCAGAATTTCGAGCTTCTGAAGATCGTCGGCCGTCAAAGCGAATTTCCGGTGCTTCTGAAGCGCGGATTTGGCATCACCCTCGAGGAGTCCTTGAACGCCGCCGAGTACATTGCAAGCGAGGGCAATCGAAACGTGATCTTTGGGCTGCGCGGCATGAAGACCAATATGGGTGATCCGCATCGCAACTTCGTCGACTTCGCGCATGTCCCGGTGGTCAAGCGTCTTACGCGGATGCCGGTGTGCATAGACCCCTCGCATTCGGTCGGATCGCGGGATCGCGGGCCCGATGGGCTCCTCGACATCCAGCAGGTCACCGCCCAGGGCGTCATCGCCGGCGCCAACATGGTGCTGGTCGACTTCCACCCCGAACCGAAAAAAGCCTTGGTCGACGGGCCGCAGGCGCTGCTGCTCCGCGAACTCCCCTATTTCCTTGAGGATATCGCCATCGCCCGTGACGCCTATCTGCGCCGAGCCAAGGCGGCCACGAGATTTTTGGCAGAACAACCGGCCTGAGGCTTCGCGAACCACCAAAGCCCCTGGGGCGGACGACGCCCAAGTCCGCGGCGCCGCCCCATCGCAAAGCCTCTCAGGGCCCTGGGGGATCGCATCGCGCGGGGCGTTAAGCGCGGTTACGGGAAGCCCCTTTAAGGCGCGGGTCACTTGCGTGGCAGCCGATTTACGCGCCTCGCATCGGCGCTTTCTGGTCGAGTCTCGTCCCCACATAAGGTACGGGCTGTGGCGGGGTTTGCATCCCGTTTTTGCCATCCTCCCTCAACGGTGAGGGTAATCGCGCAGGCGTGGACCCACATACAGCTGGCGGGGACGGTCTATGCCGTGCGTCGGGTCATTGTGAAGCTCAAGCCACTGACTCACCCAGCCCACCGTCCGCGCCACGGCAAACACCGCCGTAAACATCTTCGTCGGGATGCCCATGGCCTTGAGCAATATCCCGGAGTAGAAATCCACATTCGGATAGAGCTTGCGCTCGATGAAGTATTCGTCACGCAAAGCAATCTGTTCGAGCTCCAGGGCGACTGCCATCAACGGGTCGTTCTCAAGCCCCAAATGCACCAGGATCTCGCGCGCGCTCTCCTGAATCACGCGCGCCCTGGGATCGAAGTTCTTGTACAAGCGGTGTCCAAATCCCATGAGACGGAAGGGATCGCTCTTATCCTTCGCGCGCGCGATCGCCTTGGGGATGTTCTCTGGAGACCCTATATCCATCAACATCTTCACGACTTCTTCGTTCGCACCGCCATGCGCCGGACCCCAAAGGCTTGCGATGCCCGCGGCGATACAGGCAAAGGGATTGGCCCCTGACGAGGCCGCCATGCGCACCGTCGAGGTCGAGGCATTCTGCTCGTGATCGGCGTGCAGTATCAGGATCCGGTCCATAGCTCGCACCTGTACCGGGTCCAAGACGAAGTCCCTGTTGGGCATGCCAAACAGCATCTGCATGAAGTTGCCCGCGTAATCGTACTCGTTGCGCGGATAGCGCTGCGGCCGACCGATACTGTAGGTGTAGCTCGCGGCGGCGATCGTCGGCATCTTGGCCACGAGCCGGATCGCGGCATTGAGGCGCTGTTTGGGATCCCGGATATCCATATCGTCGTGATAAAAAGCCGACAGCGCGCCGACCACGCCTACCATGACTGCCATCGGGTGGGCATCGCGGCGAAAGCCGCGATAGAAACTGATCACCTGCTCATGCAGCAGATTATGCTGGCACACGGCCTCGCGGAACGAGGCCTCCTCGACGGCCGACGGCAGCTCCCCGAACATGAGCAGATAGGCCACCTCAAGAAAGTGGCTCTTCTCGGCCAACTGCTCGATGGGATAACCGCGATACGCCAGGATGCCCGCATCCCCATCCACGAAGGTGATAGCGCTCTTGCAGGATGCCGTCGAGCGATACCCGGGGTCATAGGCCAAAAGCCCGTGACGGGCATAGAGTGATTGGATGTCGACGGCCTGTGGGCCGAGCGTCCCCTCGAACACCGGCAGGCTCCCGTCCTCCGGCTCCGCTCCTATGACCGCATTCACATATTTCATCATAACCCCCCTTCCTCACTTGCGGGCATATAGCCACTTGATGACCCCATCTTCAGCCTGGAACCCCGATTCCGTATCCGCTGCGGGGTAATTCTCCAGCACCACGACGATGTAGCGCCGCCGCCCACGCTGCAGGTAGCCCGCCAAGGTATCCACACCGTCGATCGTGCCCGTCTTGCCATGAAGATGCCCGACCACCGGCGACCCCAGGAACCGGTAACGCAAGGTCCCGTCGATACCGGCTATGGGCAACGACGAGACGTACTCGGGCATGTAGCGGCCATTATAGGCATAACGCAGGACGCGTCCCACTTCGGCCGCCGTAATCCGCTCGGAACGCGACAATCCCACCCCATTACGTAACACCAGGTGAGGCAATCGCAGGTGATGGCGGGCAAGCCACGCACGCATGACGGCAAGCCCCTTGGCGGTGGTCCCCGGCGGCCCCTGCTGCACCGCCCCGAGAGTCATGACCAACAACCGGCCCATGACGTTGTTACTGTACTTGTCGACGCTGCGTAGGATGTCGGCAAGCGGCCGCGAATGGACCGCGTATAGCAACCGCGCACCACTCGGCAACCGCCCAGTCAAGAACCGGCCATCGAAGGACCCCCCCTGCTCGCGCCATAGCTCCGTAAAGACTCCCGAGACATACCGGCGATTGTTGTCGGTCACGCGATAGAGGTGCTGCGGCCCGCACGCCCGCGGGTAACGCCCCCGGAACACCGCGAGATTCCCCCAGCTCTCGTGGTCGATCTGCAAATGGACATGGGCACGCCAGTCGCTGCATGCGCCGTCCGTCTCGCGCAGATCGTCTACCACTCGTAACGTCGTCGGATAGGGGTCTGGCAGCACACGGACCTTCGATGCTCCTGGAAGAAACCGAAATTCGACCGCCTGAAAATTGACAAGCAGCGCCTGCGGGCGCACGTTGTATGTGCGGTCACGCAGGCCGTCGAAGGACCCGCGCGAGGCCTGTGGGGCTTGCAGATAATGCTCATCTAGCACGAGATTGCCGG
The DNA here is from genome assembly GCA_021819125.1 of Pseudomonadota bacterium. Taxonomy (GTDB): domain Bacteria; phylum Pseudomonadota; class Gammaproteobacteria; order Acidiferrobacterales; family Acidiferrobacteraceae; genus Acidiferrobacter. The sequence goes on from JAKARW010000042.1 coordinate 19,249, forward strand.
CTATGCGACGTATGCCAAGCCGGCGCAGGCCATGAAGCAAATTCCAGAAGGATTTTGTGATGAGATAGGGGTCACCGTCTCCGCGCAGATAGAGATTGCCATGCAATACCCCGTGGACCACAGGTCCCCGGGCATAGGCGCCGGTAGTCCAGGTATACGCCGGCCCGAGCGCGTAGAGGCTTACGAGCGCCGTGACAAGTTTCATCACCGACGCGGGATCCTGAGCGGTGTGCGCGCGGTAGGCAAGCAGCGCATGGCGCGCGTGTATCCGGCGCAGATAGATGCTGATGCCGTTCAACGGCACATGCTCGCGCGCAAAGAGCTGGCGCAGGGATATAGGCAGCGGATCGCCCCAGACGGGTCCCGAGGTCAACGCAACACACAAAAGCAAGGTCAGGAATGCACGTATTTTCATGGGCCTAAGTATGACCTGTCCACCCTTGAGCCTGCAAACATGCATAGACCAGGCGTGACCGTCGCACGACCCAAGGTTTATAATTGCGACTCCCACAAAGACGGAGCGTCGTCGCGTGTTGAGATCTCAAGGCTGTCTCGCAATACCGTACGATTCTCCCGGATTACCATTCATCCGTCCCACATCGCGGCCGTACTCGCCATGTGGCGGCATAGTGATCTCTCAATCACGCGTGCGGTACGCCACCGCGTGAAGGCTCTGGATCCAGAAAGACCCCCCGAGCGCTTTTTTGAGGCGCTACGCAAAGCCGACGAACGGCTGCTTGCGCTTGACTACGATGGCACACTCGCGCCGTTTACGGCTCGTCGCGAGGATGCGACACTTTATCCGGGTCTTGCGCCGTTGCTGGCCGCCATCTTGCAGCAGGGGACTCGGATTGCGTTTGTCACCGGACGTCCGGCCGAGGATCTGGCGGCGCGGATACCCCTGAAAGGCGTGGAGATATTCGGGGCGCATGGGCAAGAACATATCACTCTATCCGGGCGCCTGACTCGTGCCCCGCTTTCCGCGTCATCACGGCTGTGGCTCGATGCCAGCGCTTTGCGCATCGCCGCCGCCGGGTTTGGGCACGCCCTCGAACGCAAATACGGGACCGTAGCCATCCACTGGCGGCGCGCACGGCCTGACGACCGCGTGCAGCTAGAGAAGCTTGCGCGCGATATGGCAGTCGAGCTTCCCGCGGACATCCAGGGTCTTGCCTTCGATGGCGGATATGAATTCCGCGTGCGCGGCCGGGACAAAGGCACGGCGATCGCGGACCTTATCGCGCGCCACCCACAGGCGATCATGGCCTACCTTGGCGACGATATGACCGATGAGGACGCCTTCATAGCCCTTCCGTGCACTGGGCTTGCCGTACTCGTGCGCGATAAGCTGCGGGATACGCACGCCCATCTGTGGCTGCGTCCGCCAAAGGAACTGCATACCTTTCTCCGATCGTGGATGACCGCTGTCACGTCATGATCACCTATTACTGGCAACACCTCGGTGAGCCGCTTTCGCACTACCGCTTTTCGGGGCACTCCGCCCTCGCGTG
>JAKARW010000043.1 GCA_021819125.1 Pseudomonadota bacterium
GCGCGTGCCCCCTAGGCGATGCATCCGCCCTGTCGATGGTCTTGGGCGTGCGTCTTACCATTGGCGTTATCACGCCTCATGACACAACCGCCGTAAATCCCATGCCGCGGCCATCGGTGCGACTGCGCCCACGCCAAGCCGTGTGGATGGCGTTGACAAGACCGGTTGCGGTCCAGGCCCCCTCCAGACGCAAACCGCCCAGAACCGCCATCACATCGCCCACCGTCAAGCCCTCGCATTGGTCGATCAGGCGCGCCTCCGGCAGCGACAACTCGCCGACCATCGCGCGGTCGCGCAGAATGCGCGCCACGAGCGCCTGCCGCTGATCCTGGGAGAGCGGCCGGAATGTGACGATGCGATCGAAACGGCGGAAGGCCGCCTCGTCGAGATCCTCGCGGGCATTGGTCGTGGCGACAAATATTCCCTCGAAATGCTCCACTTGGGTCAACATTTCGTTGACCTGCGTCACCTCCCAATGGGAACGGGCCCCGGCGCGGCGGCGCAGAAAGGAATCGCACTCATCCAACAGCAACACCGAGGGCTGTGCGCGGGCCCGCGCGAACATCTCGGCCATCCGCCGTTCGGACATGCCCAGATAGGGATCCAGCAGATCCGAGGCGCGATACGAAAGCAGCGGCCGCCCCAGGGCTTCGGCCAGATGCCGCGCCCACGCGCTTTTTCCGGTACCGGGCGCCCCTACACATAAAAGCCGCGCACATCCCAGGCGGCCGACACCGGCCGCCAAGGCCGTCAGGTCGCAATCGGTATTCACGAACGCCGCGTCGTAGCCAAACGGCGCCGTCTCCAGGCCCGGTAGCCCGACTTGACCGAGCGCCGCGAGCAAACCGCCCAGCGCCTGCGCGCAATATTCGGCGCGGGTTTCGCGGTCGGCGATGGCGGCAAGCCCGGTGGTGCGCGCCGCCTGCGCCAGCACACCCGGGACCAGCCCCTCGTGGCGCGCGATGCGCCCGGCCAATGGGTGGTCCGCCAACCCCAGCGGGGTCAGATATTCGGCCGCCAACCGCACGCGAACGGCCACCGGTGGCGGCGGGATCTCGCAGACGAGACTGAAGCGTCGCAGCAGGGCCGGATCGATGTCGTCGATCCGGTTACCGATCCAGATCACGGGGCTTGCCACCTGCTCCAGGAGATCAACCGTAAATCCCTTGCCGACACCGACACGCCCCTTGATGTCGGCGAACGAATATTCGTCCCGAAAATAGTCCTCCACCTCGTCGAACAACACGATCGCCTGTTGGCCGTGGATGGCCAGATGCGTCACCAAACGCAACGCCCGGGCGCGCCCCTGGGGCGTCAAGGCATCGCCATCGGCATCGGTGACGGCCACCTCCAGCAGACGCCGGCCGAGATCGCGTGCGAGCGCTTGCGCCAAGGCCGTCTTGCCGGTACCCGGGAGACCATAAAAGAGCACGTTGATCCCGCATCGTGCCTCGGCCGCGCGTTCGAGCAGCGGCCTTGCAAGCGCGACCACGCCCGCGAGATGGCTGAAGTCGGCGAGCGCGCGCGGAGGCTCGCTTGCCGACTTCAGGTAGGAGGTGAGTAGGGTCGCCGCCGAAAGGTTCGGTTCCAAGAGGCGCGCCAACAGGTCCGGCGCCGTTTCCATCCAGTCATCCAGGTCGTGCCCATAACCGTGGGTCTCGATGGTGACAAGGCCCACCGTGGCAAGCACCGACCCGCGCGCCAGCGCCGCGCCCGCCTCCTGTGAGGTCACGCCGACACAAACAGCGGTGAGCGTGGTCGCCTCGACGCGACTACGCACCTTGCCCATGAACTCAAGACCCGCTTGAAAAAGACCAGTCGCCTTGGCGAGCGCGGCAAAAAGCAGAATATCCTGCTCGATGGCACTCAAATGGAGCTCGGCGCCCAAGGTCTGCAGCCCCGGCAGCCAACCGAGCTCCGCCTTTTCGGCCGTGCGCAAGGCGGCGGTCATGGCAAGGAGAATCGTTTGCCGCGAGGCGTTGGGCGCAAGCGCCTCCAGACCCAGCAAGCGCCGTATCTGAAACGCCTCGGTGTCCTCGTGTCCTTCGTCTCCATCGCCCAGGTAGACCGCCCGCCAGCTTTCGGTCTCCAAAAGCCCGCGCAAAAGCCACAGACGCATACGCGGCTCCAGCGCCGGCCATCGGCCATAACCCGTATTGCGCCGCAACACGCGCGCCACCATTTTTTCCATGGCACCCTACCGCCTAAGAAAACACCAAAAGGTAACGACTTTCTATGGGGCGCGGTGTCCGCAGTCTGTACCCACACGCCTTCGGCGTGGCGCCCCTACGGCCGCCCTATAAGCCCCTACCAGGCCATTTCTTATTTCACCGCATTTTTTCCTACGATACTTTGATAATACTCAGACGTACATTCTGGACTCATAATATTGCCGTACCGCTTTGGACCCACGGGCGTTATCTTCTGACAGACGATGCCGCGCGCCCCGTGATCTTTTTTTGCGCCATATATTGAGACTTTTTTCCGTGCATTCTACGTAAAACCCGCCCATCCCCTTGGGATCGTCGCCTTTCATGCCAACCGCATCATCCTTTAGATCGGATTTTAATCGCCTTATGCGCCGGTTCGCGCCACGCGGTGGTCCTCGTGTTGTCGTCGTTCGGATACAAAACACGTGCAAACGCCCTGCGATGCGGCGCCGGCTTCTTGTCGGCGCGTGGCGTGGGCCTTCTTCCTGCGTTTGCCCGACGCACACTCGCGCGCTGTTTACGCCTTGGCTTTCGCACGCATAACACCGTCGTCATGCGGTGTTTTCGGCATCCCGATACGCCTACCCAATAGGGGCGCACACACCACCCCCGACATTCCCGCACGATGAAAGCGCGGCCGTGCCCCCATCCTCCCTTAACTGCACGGCCTTTGTGCCTTGCATGGTCCTGACAAACATATCTGTTCTGGGGATTCGTGAACGCGGAGTCGAAAAAGGGTCGGGAGATTTTTGGCGCGGGCTTTCTGGCGCGGGGTGAGGCTTTTGGGGAGGCCTTTGCCCTTTGTCCGGCTTGGGGCTTACCGAACGCACCCGACCCCGGCACACCGCGCAGGCGGGCAAGACACGATCCCGCGGCAAGGGTTTTAGAGGGGAGCTGTATCGCGTTCACCATTGTGACGCAGGATCTCGCTACGCGCGGCATCCCGTAGGGCCAATGCCGCCGACCAATCCGTTCCCGCAGGCTCAATCGGCGGGCTTATGGTGATAGTAATCGCGCCATAGCGCGGTAACCAGGTCTGGTCGCGCAGCACCGTCCGGCTGCCGCGGATGGTCACGGCGATAAGGGGCGCGCGGGCCTGGGCGGCGGTCACAAAGGCGCCCATGCGAAACGGCAACAGTCCCGGGGATGGGTAAAATGTCCCCTCCGGAAAAAAGATCAATGACTGGCCACCGCGCACAGCCTGGAGGAGCTGTTTGAGTCCGCCCAGGCTATCTTCGAAATGGAAGCGCTCGACGAAGTGCGTACCGATGTGCCGGAGATACACATCGGTGATGAAGTGGTCGCCAAGCTCCCGTTTGGCAATAAAATGGCACGGCTTCGTAAGGGCCGCGATCAAAAGGATGCCGTCTAGGTAACTCGCGTGATTGGCCACCAGTACACAGGCGGTGCCGCGCGGGACATTCGAGAGCCCGTGGACCTCGAATCGGGTACCAGACAGGCGCAGGAACCACCGCGCCATGATGTGACTTACGCGCCAACCCGAACTAGGGCGGGTGATTAGGGCGGCCATAAGCCAGGTAAGCGGTGCGAACACGACGAACAACAGGCCCGCGTACAGCGCGTAGAGCATGCCCGCCATCCACCGCCCCGACCGCGTGATCGTCAAGCGCAGGTCCGCCCATGCCAGGCGCATGATCGGCCGCCACCGGCGGCGGGGCCGATCATCGGCGCATCCGCCATGGATATAGAGGTCGCGGGTCGCGGCTCGCCGTATCTTGCCGCTCGAGGTCTTAAGAACGGTATGGGGCAAGACCAGCACGATGTCATCGGCGGGCTCGCCGAGCAAAGCCAGGACCCGCGTCTGGACCTCACGCCGCAGTCGCTCCCGGACTGCGGCGTGAGTCTCGCGGGTCTCGGCTACCACCACCAGACGATCGGTGCCGGCCGCGCGGTCGGGGGTGCCAAAGACGGCCACGCAGCCTTTGCGTATCCCCGGGACCATCGCCACCGTTTCCTCGATCTCGTGGGGATAGAGGTTGCGTCCGGCGCGAATAATGATGTCTTTGGCGCGACCCGTCACAAAGATGTCGCCATAGGCCTTGTAGGCCAGGTCCCCGGACCTAAGCCACGCGCCATCGAACAACTGCGCACTCGCCTCGGGGTTACGAAAATAACCCTGAGTGGCCGAAGGGCCGCGAAACTCGAGATGCCCCTCCTCCCCGTCACCAAGGCTGTTTCCTGCGACATCGACGATACGGATCTCATGCCCTGGCAAAGGCTGGCCGCACGCTACGAACGGGATGGCCGTGGCGCAGCCGGCGTCCGCCGGCTGCGCGCGGCCGGTACGCAAAAACGGTTCCCGCTCAATCCTCTGGATAAGGGGACCACGCGCCGCCGGCGGTAATGCGAGCCCGACACTACACTCGGCCAGCCCATACACGGGGGCCATCGCCGTCGCCCGCAACCCGTAGCGGCCAAAGCGCTCCTGAAAACGGATGATGGTGTCGGCGCTGACCGCTTCCGCACCATTGAAGGCCCGCCGCCATGTGCCAAGATCAAGCCCACGTATAGTTTCGTCGTCGATCTTGCGCAGACATAACTCATAGGCAAAGTTGGGGGCCGCCGACAGTGTGCCATGGTAATGATCGATCGCCTGCAGCCAACGTTCCGGATGGGCCAAAAACACGAGCGGCGACATGATTACGAGCGGCAGGCCGTGATAGAGGCTCCCAAGCCACGCACCGATGAGTCCCATGTCGTGGTAAAGCGGCAGCCAGCTTACAAAGACATCGCTGGATTCGACAGCCGTGGCTTTTCCCATGGCGCGGATATTGGCCAGCAGGTTGGCATGCGTCAGGATCACCCCTTTCGGGTTGCCGGTACTGCCGGATGTATACTGCAAGAAGGCGATATCGGTGGTCGCCATGGCCGGTCTTATCCATGGCGCGCCGGCCTTAGTGAGCTCTTGAATCGTGACGGTATGACGCAATCCGGCGACGGCGGACTTCAAGAGCTGGGCTACGGCCTGCGCCTGGGGCGTTGTTATCAGGATCGTAACGAGCGCATTGTTGAGAATATTGGCGTGCCGGCGCAGATGGTCTTCAATCTGCGACAGACGTACGGGCGGATAGATGGGGACGGGAATACCGCCGGCCAGAAGCACGCCAAAGAAGCTGTAAAAATACTCGGCGCTGGTAGGCAGCATGATCGCCACCGTCTGCCCGGCTTTAAGCCCTAGCCTCTGCAGACCGGCCGCTACGTTTTGGGCGGATTGATACAAGAGCGCATAACTCACCTTGTCGTCCGTTTCGGCAAGGATTATGTGCGTCTGGTGTGGGTGTGCGGTCATGTGCCGATCCAGTACGTCACAAAGGGTCTGGGCATCGGCGACCGTCGCGGGGGATTCACCGGCGCCCGCGGTTATGATGGGGGCCGCCGCAGCAGTCGATGCGATCGGTGTGCCGCTCTTTACAACCGTATCCCATAGGTCGCGCGGGGTCTCGGCGGTCGCAATGGCTTGTTCCGGCAGACGCACGCCAAATGTGCGCTCGATGCGAAACAAAAGCTCCATACGTCCCAAACTATCAAGTCCGAGATCTTTATCGAGAGCGCTATCGAGCGTTACTGCCGCGCCGCGAGCGGTTGGTCGAAGCTCGGCTACGAGGCGCTCGATGATGTCCAAAATCTTCTGACTTGAGACCTCAGAAGGTGTGTCCATACCATGCCTTTAGCAATGTCATGTCAGAACAAGCCGCTGCCAAGAAAACCTGCAGACCACGAGCTCGATTGCCGTTGCACGGACCGCTCCATGGTACGCCGCACGCGCGATATCGTAGCGCTCTTAAACTGTCTGACAGACTAGCACATCGCGAGTTGCACTTTATCTTGGCTAGTGGCATTAGTATAAACGAGGGTGCGCCATCCCTTTTTGGCCGTAAGCCGCTTTCTTGTACAACACCATTTCGTGAGGGCACGCCTTTGAATAGCGGGTGGTTCAACGGCCCTTAATACACACATCGGCCCGTATTTTTCCTAAATGCAAAGCTCGGTTTATGGGCGCTTGGCGACGCCTGACAATCAATCGTTATTAGGGCTTGCGAAAAGCCGGTTCATTGACCGTTCGGCCTCAGCGTATCGGCTTTTTGCGTCGCAAAGCCTGCGAAAGCGCTTGAATAAACGCCATAAGGTCTCCTGCGGTATTTTGGGTACAACCTGTAGCCACCATTGCAAGTCACATACAAAGCGCCGCATACAGGCGATTGATGGGCCTGCCCGTCACGCCCATAGAGGCATTGAATAGGGTGTGGGCGTTCACCAAGAAACGTTCTAAGACCTTGGCATACTCGGCGACCATCAGGGTTGCGGACTCATCCTGCACAAAGGGTCGATGGAACGTGAGCAGTCGATCAGAAAGTTGTTGGCGTCTTACCGTACGACGGACACGAACCGAAAAGCCGGATCGTTGATCGAAAAGTCCGGTGGTAAAGGGCCCGTGATCGCAATTATCGGGGGCGGCAAGAAGGGCTTGCGTAAGCGGGAGTGGCTGTTCGGCGTGGTCTTCTCCAGAAACACCGCCTAACACCTAAAGCCATGGCAGACGCGCCCTGATGAGCACGCGGCACCGAGTGGCCGTCGGCCACGAGCGGCGCGAAGCCGTTCTTAAGGACCTCAAACTGTGCGTGCAGGGATTTTTTTGATGCTCGCCTTTTTTGCAGGCACAAGACCGTTGCGTACTCGCGCCCCCAAGGCGTGCGAGTACGCCATCACCCGGAAAGCAGGTTGATATGGCGCAACCCCGCGAAGCACCCTAAATCATGATCGGACGAATACACTGTGTAGCCGTATTCGAGCGCAAGCGCGATATGGGCATCCGTCGTCCAATTGCCACCTGCGCCACACGGGGCCAATAGGCTCCAAAAAATGGGCCAATGCCCGGCTCCTGAAACCGCGATCTGCACACCCGGAAGGAACAACCATTCCTCGACATAAGCGCAAGCACGCTCGACGGACAGAGGTTTTTCCAACACACGAAGGCTTTTCGTCAGCCGCGAGAAAGGCACAATCACGACCCACGGCAAACCTATACGCATACCGCTGGGCAAAGTGTCTTCTCACCCATCATGGGCTTTGGCATGCGACGGTCAATCACTATTGACTGCGTAGAGCAGCCCATTTGCAGCCACCAGGATCACTTGCGCATTCCCAAATCCTGAATAATGGCGCCCTCTTCCGGCAGATCCGCCATGGCCCGCGCTTGATCCAGGTCGAGTTCCGCGCAAGCGGGCCCAAGTGATGATGGCACCGAGGCATAACGCCGCGCTTGTGGCTGCGTCATCGCGTGCCGCCCCAGACGCAGGGCCTCGTTGACGACCGCTTTGTACGACTTCCCGCTCCGACGAGCAGTCTCTTGGAGGGCTATCGCGACTTGCTCATCAATTGTCAATGTCGTACGCATCGTGATGTCCCGCATTCAGGCATTTTAATGCCCTATTATGATGGGCTTAGGTGAGGATAAAGGATAAGGGTCTTTTGGCCAAGGGCTTGGAGGGGTCAGTCAAGACCTCCGGGTATCGAGGTAGCCAGTGGCCCCGCGCGATGGCATCGTGAGGGCCAAAGAAGCCAATCTGCGGACGGCCGCAGGACTTCCTTGCGCGCCTATCTGGAAAATGCCTCCTCCCTTTCCTGGACGTCGCCGGGATCAGGTTCGTCGTCAAATTCCTCCGGCGACACGCGAGCCGCCGCCGTCACAAACGGATCGTAGACGCGCGGATGAATGTCCTGGATCACGGAATTCATGATGTCCCTTTGCGCAAAAGGCGCAACCGTGTTGTGCGACTCCTCACCGACCCGCGCCTCATCGGCTTTTCGGTAGCGCAGTTTCCCCGCAGCCGGCGTACCGATGTCGTACTCCAGCAAGACAGGGAAGGGCTTGGCCTCTTCCATGCCGGCGATGACCATGTGACCGTGGTCGCGTGGATGAAACCACTGCTTCCGAGAGGCGAATTCCATGATCTTGCGTAACGCCTCTCGCAGGGCCGGTGTCAAGGAGAATCCCTCGATGAGATCCCGCTCGGCCTCGTCTAGGGCCTCAGCAAAGGCCTCCCGCACGCGCAGGCCATAGTCCACACCCACACACGCAAGATCCGGATAACGCTTTCAGCCCTCGTGATCCTCTTTAATGATCGCCGCACGCTCTTTTAAGTTTCGCCTTGCGGCTCATCTTTTCCTCGCCCGCCAGCGTGCTTTTTAACGTGTCTACGTAGGCGCCCTTCCAGAAGTTGTCCATGAGACCCTGCAGCCGGCGCGCCGGAGTCTTTACTGGAAAAGCCAGTCGGCGCCCTCAATGAACGCAAGAAAGTTTTACGCATACTGGGCCACAGTATGAAAGCGTTGCCCTTGAGCTTTTGCGCGTAGATCTTTACCGCCGTCTCCCAGGACGCGCCCATGATATCCGTGGGGCCGTAGGTCATGACGGCGGCCGGCAGTTTCGGGAAAGAGAGAAAAGCTTCTTGGCCGTGTAATCGACTTTGTTCCGGTTGCCGTAGCCGTCTGTCCACGTCACCGCGCTATCCGCCGCAAGCGCAATACCCCGCTTGTTCATGACCGCCACTTCGCACGTCATGGATCCCCCTCACTCCGAATCTCGATGCGCCCAACGCGCGCCATGCGACCGACCATGTCGCAACCCACTCCACCGGATGCGCTTGTGTTTTGGGTGTGCCGCCATAGGGACAGGCGAGCCTTCCACCCAGCAGGCCCGGCTCCTAAGCAGACAGGCCTGAGCGACGATCTTTGGCTACAATGTCTCTCTTTCGGAGAAACGACATGGCGACCCTGCGCCCCTCCCTGGAGGGCCTCTACGCACAACGGCTGGGCGAGCAGCGCGAATTCGACGTTCTGCGGCAATTGGAGGCGAAGCTTCCCGCCGACATCACGGTATTTCATGGCGTTGCCTGGTCATCGGTCCACAATGGCGTCCAGTGGTTCGGGGAATTCGACGCCATCGTGCTTGCGCCAAACGGTAGCCTCGTGGTCCTCGAGATCAAAGCCGGGGCCGTCGAGTTTACAGACGACGGGGCACGCAAGCGCTACGGTGATCACGTCAAGGATGTCAGCCGGCAGACGCGGATTCAGCACGCCGCCTTGCGTCAGCGGCTGCGCGCAAACGACCTGCACGTCCACATGGCCCACCTGTTGGTTCTCCCCGATCAGGCCGTGCCCGCCGGCACCATCGGCTACCCGCGCGAACGCATCGTCGATGCCGGCGACATGCCCCATCTTGCCGACCGGATCCTCGCGGCCGTTCCCGCAACCGCCCCACACGCCCCCACGGTCGAGCGCCTGTTCCTTTTTCTCGACGATGTGTTTGATCTGTGCACCGACCCCGGCGCGCGCATCCACTGGGTGCGGCACGCCGTGACACGCCTGTCCGAAGGCCTGGCCACGTGGGTGCCACGCATCACGCATCCCGGCGGGGTCTTCCGAATCGAGGCCACGGCGGGCTCGGGCAAAACGCAACTGGCGCTGCGCCTGCTGGAGCAGGCCACCACCCAAGGAGAGCGCGCCCAATATGTCTGCTACAACCGGGCGCTTGCTGATCAAATGCGCCGCATGGGGCCGCCCACGGCGGCCTACGCGACATTCCACGAACTTGCGGTGAATGACCTGAAAAACCAGGAGAAGGACATCGATTTCACGGACGGCACGCTCTTTGCGCGCGCGGCCGTTTTGTACGGCCAATCACCGCACGCGCGGGCATGGGATCTTCTCCTCATCGATGAGGCTCAAGACTTCGACGCAGCATGGGTCGAGGGTCTGCGCGGCCGGCTTGCCTTGGGCGGACGGATTTATCTACTGGGGGACCATGACCAGCAAATGCGCTCCACCGCCAGAATCGATTGGCAAGACGCCGTCACGCTGCGCTGCAAAGACAATTTTCGCAGCCCGCGACACATCGTGCAGTGCATCAATGCGCTGGGCCTGGCCTCTGCGCCTATCGTGCCGCGCGCCCCGCTCGACGGTGCATGGCCGGGTTTTCATGTGTGGCCCGAAGATGATGCCAATGGCATACGCGCCACCGAACACATCGTCGGGCAGATTCTTGCCGAGGGCGTAACCCCCGATCACATCGTACTTTTGAGCGCCAAGGGACGGCAATCCTCGGCGCTCCTCTCGTGCGCAACGCTTGCGGGTCTGACACTCAAACGCTTCACCGGCGACTTCGATGCGATGGGCCAGGCCCTCTGGACCGAGGGCCCATTGCTTGTAGATACCATTGCCCGCTTCAAGGGCCAAGCCGCTCCGGTGGTCGTCCTGTCGGAACTTGATTTCGCCGAACTCGATGACCATGTACGCCGGCTCCTCTTCACGGGCATGACCCGTGCGCAATGGCGGCTCGAATGCGTGATGAGCGCGCAAGCCGAACGTGCATTGATGGAAGCTTTGGTGGACGATGATTCGCCCGCCGCGTCAGACAAGCCGCAATGACCTTTGGGTCAGTCGATCTTTCGCGCAACTGGATGAATGACCCGCTTGTCACCGAGCGGCGAACACCGCGTTCGTGACCGGATGGGCGATGAAGTTACCGCTCTCGAGCCTCTCCTGTGTGTTCTGCTGTAACGCTTCCGACCATTGCTTTTCTGCCATGACGAGTAGCTCCCCTGATAGCGCATCGATCGATAGCTTAGAACCCTGGATACTTCTGCCAGACTGTCTCGCTTAAGGCGCGGTTCGATCGCCCGCCGACATCCTCGCACTCCCCGATGTCCCATTCCCGGAAGACACAAAGATCCGAGGCGATCTCGGTGATCACATCACGAAGTTCAAGCGGCGCCAGGAACGACTCTGGTACCACCGCCTGGCCATGGAGCGCACCCAAAATATGGCCGGTCATAGCCCCTGTCGAGTCGGAATCGCCATCATGATTGACCGCATGAATCACACCATCGATAAAGGTGGGGGCCGTGAGTGCGCAGTAGACGGCAATAGCCAGGGCCTCTTCGGCCACCCAGCCTTGACCCAATTGGGCAATGGCTACATGAGACTCTATAGGAGAGGCGGCCAGCCTTTGCGCCTGCGCTAACGCCTGTTCTGTCTCCTCGTGGTGGACGTGTTTTCGCAGGCAAGCCCGGGCGATGACGAGGGCCTCGGGTAAGGTCTTGTCGCGCACAATCTCCGCAATAATAACCGCCAGTGCCCCGGCGGCAAGCGATCCGGTGGGATGACCGTGAGTAAGGGCTGCGAGCTTCGCTCCCAAGGCGAAAGTATCGGAAGGCGAACTCCCACCCTGTCCCATAACAAGCCCCACAGGGGCAATACGCATCACACCCCCGCACCCCTTGCTGTCGTTTTGGGCGGGGTCACCCATAACCGTCATGTGACGAATCGCCGAAAGACAGGTCTCCCCTGGGCCGCGTCGCGCGTGCAACGCCTCTTGCTGGAAGAGCCAACCGGCTTCCTCGCGATCACCGTAATGGGGATGAGGTCGCAGGCCTTGGGTCTTGTACCACCGAACATAGGCGTAAGCCGTCATCCCCTCGACACTGGCGATCCCTTTAGTGCAAAGGCGCACCCATGTGCGGATCAAGCCTTCGGCGGTAAAAAGCGTCATCTGGGTATCATCGGTAATCGCACCGATTCGACCATACGCCGGTGCGTAGGCGGTAATACCTTTGGCTCCGAAGCGCTCCAGAATCTCCGTTCGTTTCATAAATTCCACGGGCGCCCCCAGAGCATCCCCCACGGCACCCCCCAAAAGACAGCCCACGAAGCGCGAGCGCATCAGCACCGCTTCGGCCTCTTTCTGCTCGCGGTGCACCGAGCGACCCGTTTGCCGGGATCGCGCCTGGGAATGGACGATACGCCCTTTCTGCTTTCCTGTAGCCTCCCGCGGCACAGCGCCGCGTCCCTGGGGCGCCAAAGAGGCCGCCTGTGGTTTGCGCCCCTTTGTCTTCGGCCGAACCGCCCTGCTGTCTTCGCTCATACATCATCCCCCATCGTGTCTATGCGACTTTCGTGTATACGAACAACCTATCCGCCCGCTGAGCGCTTCATGCCGGGACATCACGGGTATCCCCTCACTCATCGATACCCGTGACTGGCAGCCTCTAGGCGACTGGACTGAGGGATGTGATCCGGTAAGTCAGATCCCCCTCGTCTTTATCTGTGATCGTGAAATACTCACCCACCTGCAACGCCTTTTCGAAGACATTGGTGGGATAAGGGGCCGCCGGATCCGCATCAGACCACGACTCCCATCCGCAAAAATCGAACCGCGCCCCGTCACTGTCTGTCACTAGCACACAAGGATACTTTTGCGGGCCGTCATAATCTTCGATCAGGTACCCCATCCATTCCCCAGGTACCAGCCGATTATCGGCGTTGATCGCACCCAAAAACACGATCTTCTCTTCGGGTTCCGCCACCTGCTCAGCGACCATTCTGACAACTATCATGTTGCTCTCCTCATTTTGTCTCGTGTGGAACATCCGTCATCCGTATTATTGTTGCTGTGATGCCGACCCCGTTAAAAAGTGCGCCAATCGCGCCATCGCCTCGGTATCCCGCGCGCAATACGCAAAAAGGGATTGTTCGATCACTCGCTTGCGCGCCACCGGCGTGTTGGGATCAATGGCTTCGCGATAGGCCTGCTGGGCCTCCCCGCCATCCTGGACACCGTCCAGTTGCGCATAATCGAGATCGGGCGCGATGGTCGGCAAGACGGATTTAATGGACCACGAGCCCTTCATATCCGGATGGTAGTAGTGCTGACGGGTCAAGGGTAGGAGATCTACAAGTCGCAAAATCAAGGCCTGCAGCGAAACCTTGAGGTCTGCAAAACGGGCCGCAAGCTCTGCGATCACCCGCCCCTCGAAACCCTGGTTATAGACAAAAATGGGGCCGGAGGTTTTGACAGCGCCAATCAAGCGCTCGGCAAACGCACGCAAGGGGCGGTCCCCCGACAGATCCAGAAAATCCTGATGGGTCATCGCCCCGTCTTTTTGTTCGATATGGCAGGACCACTGAAAGGGCAGCTGTTCATAAGGGCGCGTGCCTTGCCAAATCGGGACCGCGAACTGGATGGTCTCAAAGTCGAGATAATAGCGGGGATAGCCAAGCCCTTTAAGGCTTGCGGCCGCTTCCGGGCGCAGATCGGGCCGTTGGGCCGCCGTCACCGCCCGCACCCATTCCTGGGTCTCGTTTGTAAGCACCCGGGGCGGGATGTCGCGGATATCCTGATAGCCCAAGGCCGTCAACCGGTCACGCTCTTTCGCAGACAGACGCGGCAGGTAGCTCAAGGGATAATCCGGGCCCTTCTCCTCATGGCAGAACCCGATAAAGGGGCAGGGATACGGGTCCTCGCAATGATCCGTGGAAGGCGGCATGACCGATGCGGCAAGCGTCTTTTGGGCAGCCTTACGCCAGCTGGCCACGGCCTTCATAAGCGGGCGGATGTCGCAAGTGAGATCCTCTTCCCAAAAGAGACTATTCACAGACCCATCCGCCAAGACCTCGTGATAACAGCCATGGCCTGGATAAACAAAGGTGGAATCAATGCCCTGCAAAATGCAGCGATGTACCGGGATGCCGGCCTCTTGCAGGGCGTGGGCTTGGATGGCCACATCCTCGTAGTAATGATCCTTGACGCGCGTAGCCGATTTCACTTCGATGAGATCCCAACCCGAACGCGCGGGCTTTAGGATATCGACGCGCACGAGTAGCTCCTTGTGGCTCACCGTCGCCTCAAAGAGGGTGTGGCGGGGGCGGCGGCCCAAGGCTGCGGCCGTGTTCTGAAGGGCCTGATCCAGGGGACCTTCCTCCGGGATGAGCTGCCCACCCGGATAAAGGGCGCGGGCCACCGCCCCCACCTCGTGTCCGGTCGCAAAAGCGGCCGTTGCGGTCTTGGTTTCCAAAGCCCTATCCGGCTCATGAACCGAGAGCCAGAGCCTACGCGGACATTGGCGATAGGCCATTAGTTTCGATTTCGACAAGCCGTAGGTCATAACATTCCCTCGCCTTCTCATAAGAACCCCACCCGATCTGCCCTAAACGCGACCCGATCGCGATCCGCACGCACGCAACGTAAGCCGTCCCCCATCACGACACCGCCGCCATAAAACCCATAACGCGACTAGCCTTTCGATGGCGGATACGCCACGCCGCAGCGACGGCGTCCACGAAAGCGGCCGCCGTCTTTGTCCCTTGAAGACGCAGGCCCTTCACGACCGCCGCTACATCACCTACGGTCAACCCCTCGCAGTCGTCGATAACCTGACACTCCGAGGCCGACAAGACGGCGGGTAGGCCGTGGTCAGCGAGAACGCGGATCATCAGTGTGCGCCTCTGCACACCGCTTAAAGGCTTAAAGGTCAGTGTACGATCAAAACGCCGGAAGACGGCATCGTCGAGATCCTCTAAGGTATTGGTGGTGGCAAGGAAGATCCCATCGAATTCCTCCATCTGCGTCAGCATCTCGTTGACTTGAGTGACCTCCCAGCTGCGGTGAGCATGCGCGCGGTTACGCAAAAACGAATCGCATTCATCCAACAAAAGGATGGCGCCCTGCCCACGGGCACGCGCAAACATCTGGCTTATGTGTCGTTCGGCCATACCGACATAAGGATCAAGCAGGTCCGAGGCCCGATAGCTCACAAGCGGGCGCCCGAGGGTGGCCGCGACATGCCGTGCCCAGGCGCTCTTGCCGGTTCCCGGGGGCCCGACGCAGAGCAGCCGGGCGCTACCCGCAGCCTGGATGCCGGCGACCAGGGCCGTGAGATCGCAGTCGGCCGAAAGGTATTCGTGATCGTAGCGCAGCGCCGACGCTGAGAGGCTCGGCAATCGGGCCTGCCCCAAAATCGTCAACAGGTTATTTAGGGTCCCCTCGCAAAAGGCGGCCCGGCTGTCGCGATCGGGTCTGTCGGCGATGGCCGTGGTCTTCGCGGCCTGGGCCAGCACCCCTGGCACCAAGGTCTCGTGACGGGCCATACACGCTGCGATCGGATGATCGGCCAGCCCCAAGGGTGACAGGTATTCCGCCACCAGACGGGCGCGCACGGCAGCCGGCGGAGGCGGGATCTCGCAGGCGAGACTAAAGCGTCGCAACAACGCCGGATCGATATCCTCAATACTATTGGTAATCCAGATAGTCGGTGCGGCGGCCTGCTCGAGGAGATCCACGGAATACCCCTTGCCAGGCCCCGTCCGGGACCTCGGCCCCGGAAACTCGTACTCCTCCCGAAAATAGTCTTCGATCTCGTCGAACAAGACGATCGTGCGTCCGGTCGCAGCCCCCAGATAAGCGACCAGACGCAGCGCCCGCACCCGCCCCTCGCGCGACAGCCCGTCCCCATCTTCATCCATCACCGCGACCTCAAGAAGTCGCGCCGGAAGATCGGCGGCGAGCGCCTGGGCCAAGGTTGTCTTACCCGTGCCGGGTGGTCCATAAAGAAGAATATTGACGCCTTTGTGGCCGCGGCTTGCCTGATCCAAAAGCGGCCGCATGAGGGTAATGACGCCTGTGAGATGCGCAAAATCCGCAAGGGCGCGCGGCGCGCCGGTGACGGGCTTTACATAACGGGCCAATAACGCGGCCGCGCAAAGATCGGGTTCATGAAGTCGCGACAGCAGGTTCGGCACGGTCTCTAGCCAATCATCGAGGTCCTGCCCCACCTCCGCGCTCTCCACACCGACAAGCCCTGTCGTCATGAGCACCGAGGTCCGCGTGAGCACCGCCGCCACGGCCTCCGGCGTGGCCTTCAGGCAAATCGCGATCCAATGGATCACATCGCCGCGGCTTCGAACCCGCCCGAAATAGGCGACCGCCATCTGAAAAGTTCCCCGGTGCTTGGCCATCGCCGCAAACACCAAAAGTGCCTGTTCGAGCTCACTCAAACCCAAATCGGCGGCCAGGGTGCGTACCGCCGGAATCTGTGGCCATGCGGCCTTTTCGGCACGGCGCAACGCAGCCTTCAAAGCCCGGCGCCACGCGCCCCGCGAAGGCCGGCCATCCCCCGCGTCTATGCCGAGCAAGGCTTGCAGGGCGGCTTCCTCCGATCCCCACTCGTCGTCATCGCAGGCCCGCTCCCAGGCGCTCACTAGGCGCCGCCAGCCATCGGCCGCAAGGAGCCCCCGCAAAAGCCACAGGCGCGCCCGTTGATCGATCGCGGCCTGGGGAGTTTGCGCATCGCGACCGAGCGCGCGGCGGATCGGAGTTTTCGTCATAAGGGCTCCGGGATCATCGGGAAAGAGGCCCCTATTATACGATCCGCCTGCGTCAGACTATGTCGCAGGCAGTGTGTTGTCTTATTGGGGCCGCCGCTTGGCTGGATGCCGGGCCGTGGCCCTAGGTCGTCTCTTTCCCGTACGCGGCGCTAAAACCGGTTTTTGGTAGGGCCTAAGCGCCCGGCTTAGCGTCTCTACCATCCAGCGGCGTAAAGCGACCGGCTTAACGACCTCGATCTCGGCGCCCTGACTCAAAAGCCAAGTACGCAGATCGAGGCTATCCGTCACGCGGGCGCGGGCAATACAAAAATCCCCATCCTCCGTGATCGCTTGATCGGCGGCCAAGGGCGCTTCCTGCAGATAACGCACATTCTCGGCCGGCACCCGCAGAACGAGCGTCAGGGGGGTGGCTTTGAGCGGAATATGGAAGGCGCCGCTTGCCACGTGTGCGTCGAGATCAAAGTCCGGGGGGCGGCGCGCGGTGCGTGCCTCCATCACGGCCCGGGTCATGCGATGCAGGGCATAATGGCGCACATCGGGATAGTCCCAGGCGGTGGCAATCAGATAATACACACCTTGGGCGCGCACCAATCCCAGGGGGTGCAGTCGGTATTCCGCGGCCTCGTCTTCACCCATTCTGCGGTAGTGCGCCGTCAGCATCCGATTTTGGAACAGGGCTTCGCAGACCACCCGCACAATAGCGGACGCCACCTGCGGACCATATCCAGGACGGCGTCTTTCCAACACTCGCACCCGATCTGGCCAATGGGCCAGGGCGCCGGCCCCTTGTGCCAGCCGACTTCGGGCCTCCGTGAAAAAGGGCTGCAGGCCTTTGTGCAAACTGGCGGGCACAATGTCCCCCATGTGCATCTGAAGAAGCACCAAGGCCAAGGCCTGCGCGTCGGTAAGACGGATACCGCCATCGAGACGCGCAAGCCCTTGCCACGACACCCGATAGGGTTTGGCGGCGCGATTGACGGCGATCGCGCTGCCAAAAGCCGTCTCCAGGGTCTGGATATCGCGCTCCAGCGTGCGAACCGTAAGCCCCTTGATCGAACCAGTGGTTGCGGTGGCCTGCAGGTACTGCAAAAGATCAGGGATGGTGGTCGACTTAGGGTGGGCCGGGAGGGCCCGCAGCACGCGCCATTGCCGTTCGAGCGTTTGACCTTGCATAGCAAAACCCCGCGGACTCTTGTCCGATGCGACCGCTATTTTAGCAAAGTGGGAAATTGCCGTGCGATGAAGCCACTCCAGGGCCGCCAAACGATACGCCGCACCCGGCGCAAGGCCCGCGTCAGGACATCCGCAGACACCCTTTAAGACCTGCGCTTCAAGCTAGTCGGAAAAGAGACGATCGAGCTCGTCAGGATCGGTGATGTAATGAGGATCGGCGCGCCACACTATAGACTCATCGCCGAGCGCAAAGAACGCCCGGATGGCCGCCTTCGCGCCACGCGCGAAAAGAGCCCGATCCATATAGACAATAAAGCGCCCGTCGCTCTGGCGATACAAGACCCGCCCGCGGGGAAAGACAAAATATGGCTGGTCGCGCGAGGCCGCGGGGACTTCGGCGGTAGAATTCTCCCAGACATCGGCGTGCGTATCGGGGCTGTCACAAAGACCCGCGATACGCTCCACTCCCTCCGACACGGCCCGCGCCCGACCCCATACTCGGCCCGCAAAAAACCAAAAGATGCCGATCCTTCCGGAAATTGTTCTCACTCTCACTCACCTCTGCCGATCCCGGCCGCCTGTATCCCTCTCGACGCGGCGGCCCACCTCAAGGCAATGATGAAGAAACGGTACACCTGTCTGTGCCCCCTGTGAATGCGCCAGCACGCCTCTTCATTTCTATTTCTTATAAAAGCCGCAACCGCGGGTCTTTTCCTCCTCAAACATCGCGATGGATGAGACACCAAAGGACGTCCCCAGAGACTACTGATCATGGCGCTGATCACGATCATACAAAACACCTGCGACATTGCGTCGCCGTTAAGAAGTCGCGAGCTTAGCCTAACCTGCCTCAACCTCTCATAGTTCGAGTTCAGATCGCTTACTGAGTGAGACCTAGTGGGTGCCCGGCGCTTTAGGAATGGACACAGCGTACCGGGGGCGATGAGCGGGGACCCGGATGCGCGGTGGGGGCAAGAGCTGGCCGACATCGCGTATCGCGCGGGTTGGATGACTTAAAGGGTTTTGCGGAAGAAGGGGGGCAGGCCTCGGTCCCTGGGGCTCACCGCAGATTCTCTATATGTGAGTGCTTACGGCGCTAAGTCCCGCCATGGGCACTGGCCTCGCTTTATTGTTTCCTTTTATAAGAAATATTTTCGGCAATCCCATTCTGTATCACAATGTTTCTCTTATACGAGAAACTATTGACAACTTATCACTGATCGACCGATAATTTCTCACATAGGAGAAATTATGGCTCGCACCATCACACCGACCTCGTTTCCGGAAAAACCGACGATCGCAACTGTCGCGGAATTCGGCGCGTTTGTCCGTAGCCTGCGCACCCAGCAGGGCCTTCGTATTGATGACGCCGCGGCCCTCTGCGGCGTCTCGGTCGCGTTGCTGTCGGCGCTGGAGAACGGTAAACCGCGTGGCGTAGGCCTGGATAAGGCATTGCGGATCGCCGACCAACTGGGGCTGGCACTGCTTGCCGTTCCGCGCACGACTCTGCGCGAGACATTGGCCCGCCTGGAGCATAGGGAATGACGAGCCATCGTCTCGCCGCCTGGATAGGCGGGCGACGGATGGGGACCCTCATCTACCATGACGACATGGGGCAATTCGCTTTTGACTATGCCCTCGAGTGGGTAACCCTTCGATCGGCGTTCCCCCTCTCCCCCGCCCTCCCTCTTGAGAGCCCCAAGACAATCATCGACGAACACCATTCCGTTAGCGTGCGCCGTTTCTTTGAGAATCTTCTGCCGGAAGGGAAGGCGCTGGATGACGTCGTGGCCGCACACCGGCTCTCCAAAACGAACCTCTACAGCCTGCTGCTCGTTCTCGGCCGGGAAAGCACGGGTGCGGTAAGTTTGCTTGCGGAAGGCGTTTCGCCCGAACAGGTCCCCGACTCTAGGCGCGAGGTGACCCCAGAGGAACTTGCCGAACGGATCCGCGACCGCACCCATGAGCCGTTTAGCATTTGGGACGGACGGGTACGGATGTCGATTGCCGGATATCAGGACAAGCTCGCGGTCTACATAAATGAGAACCGACTTTATCTGGTGGAGGGGCGACTCGCCTCAACCCATATCCTCAAACCGGAGCCGTTGCGCCCTAACCTCCCCTTTCTTGTCGCCAATGAACACTTCTGTCTACGGCTAGCCGGAGCCCTCGGTCTCCCCGCAACCGGCGTCGCTATCCTGCGGGTACCAGAACCGGTCCTTGTGGTCGAACGCTTCGACCGCCAACGGCGTGATGACGCGGTCCACCGCCTGCATGTCATCGATGCCTGCCAAACATTGGATCTGGCAACGAGCCACAAATACGAACGCAATTTCGGTAGCGGTCGAGATGTGGCGCACATCCGAGACGGGGTTGGCGTCAAGCGGCTTTTCTCTATCGCCGATCATGCCATCGCCGCGGCACCCATGCGCCTTGGCTTGCTGCGCTGGATACTGGTCCAGTACCTCATTGGCAACTCGGACGCCCACGGAAAGAATGTCTCGTTCTTCGTCGAGCCCGGTGGCCTGCGTTTGGCACCCCCCTATGATCTCGTCGCGGCTTGCGTCTACCCTAAAATCGACCATGAACTGGCTATGGCGATCGGTGACGAGTTTGATATCACTAAGGTGCATGCCTACGACTGGGCCGAATTTTTGGTGCACTGCGGCCTGGATCGCCGACTGGTCATTCGGGAAATGACCCGCATGGCTAAGCGTCTGCGCAAGGTCCTGCCCGAACTACAACGTTGGCCCGGCTACAATCAGGAGGAACGAACGATAATCGACCGGATCGCTCAATTTGCGCTTACCCAGTCTGATCGCCTTCAAGCCGACGCCAAGCTATTGCCAAAGGTTGTTCTCGACTGATGCCGTGCGCGACGACCGAGACCTCCATCCTCATGGTTCAAGCACCCCCAGCCGCCCTTAAAGCTGCTTAGTTCGCTGCTGGGCGCCATGGGCGACGGGTGCCGCCTTGTGTTGATGTTGACTGATCGGACGTTCACAACGGTTGAGGCCGCCTTTTTCCTTATCCTCTCATTTTTGAGGCGCTCACATGTTTCCATAATACGCCACAACTCACAGCGGCCGTCGTCGGCTTAGAAAAAAAGGAGGGTCCTCAGCAGAATCTGGGGGGCTCCGGCT
>JAKARW010000044.1 GCA_021819125.1 Pseudomonadota bacterium
TGGTGCCGGTGAGACGAATCGAACGCCCGACCTACTGATTACGAATCAGTTGCTCTACCGACTGAGCTACACCGGCATGGTGGCCCACTACTATAACCTCTGGCCCGGAGAAAAAGAAGATTTCAGGCAACGCGATCCGCAGACGGCCGCAGACGGACGATCACCTCCACCCCCTCCACCTCCGTGCCCTGGGGCAGCGGCGGGAGGCCGTCGACCGACATCGTGCGCCCTTCGATATCAAAGAGCTCCCCGGTCTCGGTATTGTAGAAATGGTGGTGGGGTGCGGTATTGGAGTCGTACACCACCCGCGTAGGGTCGATCACGACCTCGCGGATCAAGCCCTTCTTTGCAAACACCCCGAGGGTATTGTAGACCGTGGCCTTGGAGACATGGGCCCCGTCAGAGTTCACTAGCCGAAACACATCCTCGGCCGCAAGATGTATGCGCCGATAAACGAGCAGCCTTGCGATCTCGATCCTCTGGGCGGTCGGATTGATTCCGTGACTCCGCAAAAGATCGGCAAGCTCCTGACTGGTATGGTCCTGATAACCCTTCATAACATCATATTAGCACAGCGCCGCCACTCCCGCCCCCGGACGGCCGATCGAGGCCGTAGGGGGCCGGATCCAGGACCGAATCCTGGCCCAGCATGAGATCGGCCGCCAGGCGCGCAGAGGCGGGGGCAAGTACGATGCCGTTACGAAAGTGTCCGGTGTTCACGAACAGCCCCCGGATC
The DNA here is from genome assembly GCA_021819125.1 of Pseudomonadota bacterium. Taxonomy (GTDB): domain Bacteria; phylum Pseudomonadota; class Gammaproteobacteria; order Acidiferrobacterales; family Acidiferrobacteraceae; genus Acidiferrobacter. The sequence continues at coordinate 737 of JAKARW010000044.1, forward strand.
TCCGGGTGTTCCCCGATATAGGGGATCCCCTCGGGCGACGACGGCCGCAGGCCGGCCCATTGGTGGGTAACGGGATAAGCGGCCAGGTCCGGAAGAATGGCATGCGCGGCCTTCAGTAAATCCTCGCGCGCCTCCTCGGTCGTCTCTTTCGTAAAGCCCGTATTCTCCATCGTGCTGCCGACCAGCACGGCCCCGTCGCGGCGTGGCACGAGATAGCGAGTACCCTTCAGGATCATGGGTTTAACGAATCCGGGGCGCGTCTGGATCACGAGCATCTGACCTTTCATCGGCCGCACCGGCAATGGCAGGCCATAGCGCTCCAAAAGCGGCCGGCTCCACGCACCCGCGCACACAATCACCCGTGAGGCCGCCACCGTCTCGCCGTTGACCACAAGCCCCGTCACCCGTTCCCGGTCACGCGTGAAGCCCTCGACTACGGCCTGCTCATGGACCATGACCTTGAGTCCGCGTACGGCCATACTGGCGGCGCGCATGAGGCGTGGGCTGCGGACCTGAGCGATGGCTGGCATCCATAGGCCCGGCCCGTCGATGCCGTGACCGGGACAGACCTCGGCGAGATCCCAGGGCTCGAGCGCCACCCCAAAGCGTCCCGCCCACCGCTTTGCCTCTGGCGCCTCGTCGTCCCCCAGACGCATGAGTCCCGATGGCATCCATTCCGGATCGACCCCGGTGGCCTGCGCAAGATCCTGGCAGAGGGTTGGATACGCCGCGATGCTGGCCTGCGCAAGGCGCGTGACCGCATCCGGATAGCGCCAGGGGTGCAAGGGTGACAATATGCCGCCGGCCGCCCATGAGGCCTCGCGGCCGAGGACGCCCTGCTCGAACAACCGCACCTCATGACCGGCCATGGCCAATTCGCGGGCGGTGAGGAGACCTATGACGCCGCCTCCTACGACAACAAGCGGATGGGTTCGCACCAATACATTCTCACATGTAAGACCGCTCCGCAAAAGCCTGCCGGAGGGGCATTGATTCCAAATCTATGTCACCGGCTTTTTTAAGATCGCCGCGCCGCGCGCGTGCGTTTGAGGGCTTTGGGAAGCGAGAACACCACGGTCTCGGCGGGCCCCTTTTCTTCCTGCACCAATTGCGCACCCCAATCGCCCAGGCGCCGGATGACCGCCTGCACGGCATACTCCGGGGTCGAGGCGCCAGCCGTGACCCCCACCGCCCCGGTTTGCGCAAACCACCCGCGCTCCAGGTCCGCCGCGCCATCGACGAGATAGGCCGGAATGCCCATGCCGGCGGCCAGCTCCCGCAGGCGGTTGGCATTCGAGCTGTGCGCCGAACCCACGACCACCACGACATCGCAATGGCGTGCGAGCGCGCGCACCGCGTCCTGGCGATTCTGGGTCGCATAGCAGATGTCGTCGGTCCGTGGACCACAGGCCGATGGGAAACGATGGCGCAGCATCCCTATGAGGCGCGAGGTATCCTCGACTGATAGCGTCGTCTGTGTCACGTAGGCGACATGCTCCGGGTCCTTGACGGGCACCGAATCGAGATCCCCTTCGGTCTGCACCAGATAGACACCGTCTGGCACCTGGCCGAGCGTCCCCTCGACCTCCGGGTGCCCCGCATGCCCAATCAGGAGGCATTCGTAGCCCTCCCGGCGCCAGCGTATGACCTCATTATGGACCTTCGAGACCAGGGGACAGGTGGCGTCAAACACAGTCAGTCCGCGCCGGCGCGCCTCCTCGGCAATGGCGTGGGCGACGCCATGCGCGCTGAACACCACGCGCGCGCCACAGGGCACATCCGCGAGACTTTCGACAAACACCGCGCCCCGCGCGCGCAAATCCTCAACCACCGTCTTATTATGGACCACCTCGTGACGCACATATACCGGCGACCCGAACTGCTCCAAGGCGCGCTCCACCGTCGCTATGGCTCGCTCGACACCCGCGCAAAAGCCCCGCGGGTTTGCGACATAGATCCTCATATCCGCCCCTCGGGCGCTCAGTGGCCCCCGATCGCTACGATATCGACTTCAAATATCAAATCCTGGCCGGCAAGCGGATGGGTGAAATCGACCTCGACTGCGCCTGCCGTCACCGCCATCACCTGGCCCATGGCCTCGCGACCATCCGGGAGTGTAAAACTAAACGCCATACCGGGGATAAGATCAACATCCGCCGGAAAATCCGCGCGCGGCAGGATCTCGCGGGCGTTATCGTCCCGTTTTCCATAGGCATCCGCGGCCGCCACGAAATACCGCCCCCGCTCCCCTACGGCCAACCCTATGAGACAGCGGTCGAGGCCGGCGGGCAGATCCCCGCCACCTACCACGACCTCCCACGGCGCTTCCCCGGGCGCCGTGCCCTCGACGCGCGTTCCGTCGGCAAGCGACAGGGTGAAACGCAAGGCGACGCGCGCACCGGTCTCTACACGCTCCATCGTTGAGCCTACCGCTTGTCCGAAGCCGGCGCGCGTCGCGAGATCCACGCATCTATGGCAAGCAGCACCGCGCCCACGGTAATCGCGCTATCAGCAAGATTGAACGTATACCAATGCCAGGAACCGATATGAAAATCGATGAAGTCCACGACCTCTCCTAGGCGCATGCGATCGGCAAGATTACCGGCGGCACCTCCCAGAACCAGCATCAACGCGACGACCATCAGCCGGTCGCGCGGCCCCCTGCGTACGAGAAATGCGACGATACCGGCTATGATCGCCACCGCCACGGCGATAAAAAAGGCGTTTTGCCATCCGCTCGCATTGCTCAAGAAACCGAATGCGGCCCCCCGATTGTAGACCAGGGCCAGATTCAGGAAACCGGTCACATGTACAGGTCCCGGCGACAGGTAGCGCACGGCCTCGGCCTTACTCCATTGATCGAGCCCCAACACCGCGATTGCAATCCAGAGATACCGGAGCATCTAGGCATACCTCCGCGCCTTCGGGTTGCCGGTCAGGGCATCGTGGCAGCGTGCGCACAGCGCCGGGTGATCGGCGAAGCGGCCGACCTCGGGCCTGTGATGCCAGCAGCGCGCGCACTTGGCATGCGGCGAGGGCTGAACGACGATACTGAGATCCGCATGGGTAGTGGCCACCGCGGCAATGGGCCGTGACGCCGCCGCATGCAGGCGGGCATCGGATGTGATGAAGAGGTAGCGCAGCTCCTCTGTAAACATGGCGAGCCGTGCGTACAGATCAGGTCCCGCATAAAGGTCGAGCTCGGCGTCGAGCGACGACCCGACCGCGCCGCTCACCCGCAACCGCTCGAGTTCCGGCCCCACCGCCTGACGCAGATCGAGGAGCAAGGACCACAACGCGAGATCCGCGGTGGTGTCACCCGAAACTTCCACATCGTGCCACACATTCAGAAAGACGCTTGCCGTGCGTTCGCCGGGCATGTACCGCCACATTTCCTCGGCGGTGAAGCTCAAGATGGGCGCCATATGGCGCACCAAGACCTCGAGCATGTGCCACAAGACAGTCTGCGCCGAACGCCGCTCGCGGCTTGACGCAGGCGAGGTGTAGAGCCGGTCTTTCAGCACGTCGAGATAAAAGGCGCCGAGATCGACCACGCAAAAGTGATGCAGCCTTTGATACACGATATGAAACTGGAAGTCTTCATAGGCCTCGCGTAGCGACCGGTCGAGGTCGGCGGTGCGCGCGAGCGCCGCGCGGTCTAACACCAGAAGCTCCGCGGAGTTAAGCGTATCGCGCTTAAGGTCGAAACCGGCGAGGTTTGCGAGCAGATAGCGGGCGGTGTTGCGCAACCGCCGGTAGGCCTCGGTGATGCGCTTTAGGATCTCCGGCGACAGCGACATCTCGGCCCGGTAGTCGGTGGCCGCGATCCACAGCCGCAGGACGTCGGCCCCCAGGGTCTTTGTGATCTCCTGCGGCTCTATCCCGTTACCGCGGGATTTGGCCATCTTCTGCCCCTCGGCATCCACGGTAAAGCCATGCGTCAGCACCGCCTTGTACGGCGCTTGGCCGGAATCAGCGACCGAGGTCAAAAGCGATGACTGGAACCAGCCCCGATGCTGATCGGACCCCTCCAGATAGAGATCGGCGGGATGCGCCAGATCCGGCCGCACGGCGAGCACGCAGGCATGCGTCGAGCCTGAATCGAACCACACATCCAGGACATCGCGCACCGCCTCGTAATCCTCAGCCTCCGGGCCAAGCCAGGCCGAGACCGGGCGTTCGAACCAGCCGTCCACGCCTTCGGCCTCGATCACGCGCGCGACCTCTTCCATCAGCGCATCGGTGCGGGGATGGAGTTCGCCGGTCTCTTTGTGCAGGAAGAACGGGATGGGCACGCCCCACACGCGCTGGCGCGAGATGCACCAATCGGGGCGGCTCTCAACCATCTGCGCGATACGAACTTCCCCCCAGCCCGGCATCCAGCGCACCCGGCTGATGGCCGCGAGCGCGTCTGTGCGCAGATGCGCGGCATCAAGCGATATGAACCATTGGGCGGTGGCGCGAAAGATGATCGGCGTCTTATGGCGCCAGCAATGCGGATAGCTGTGAGTGATGGTCTCCACCGCCCACAGCGCCCCGCGCTCGCGCAGGACATCGACCAGACGCCGCGAGGCCTCGGCGACGCCAAGGCCTTCCACAAACGGGGTGCCAGGCACAAACCGGCCATCGGCCCCGACCGGACCCTCGACCGGCAAGACCTCGCCGCTTGCGCGGCCGTACGCGCGCGCGGCCTGATAATCCTCTTCGCCATGGGCCGGCGCGATATGCACAAGCCCGGTGCCGGCCTCGGTGGTGACATGCGCGCCCTCGATCACCGGCAACGAGCGATCCAGAAACGGGTGATGCAGCCGCAAACCCGCAAGCGCCGCCCCGCGCACGACAAGTCCGGTCGGCGCACTCAAAAACTCATAACGCGCGGCCACCGCATCGGCCAATTCCTCGGCCACCAGCCAGTAGTCGCTGCCAGACGACATGACCTGGTACACGATCCCGCCATGCACCGCCACCGCGCGGTTTGCAGGCAGCGTCCAGGGCGTCGTCGTCCAGATCGGCAGCCGCACCGCGCCCTCGCGCGCCGGGACGCCCACGCGCCGCCAGAAGTCGCCGGGGTCGATCACCGCGAACGGTACATCGACTGCCAGCGAACGGTGCTCGGCATAGTCGACCTCGGCCTCGGCTAGGGCCGAACGGCAATCGAGACACCAATGCACCGGCTTTTCACTGCGATAGACGTGACCGCGCGCGCGGATACGCGCGAGCTCGCGTACGATGCCGGCCTCGAACCCAAAATCCATGGTGAGATAGGGGTGCGCGAAATCCCCGAACACGCCCAAGCGGATGAAATCCCGTTTCTGGCCTGCGACCTGCGTCGCGGCATAGTCGCGGCAGGCCTTGCGAAAGGCGCTGGCGTCGATGTCGCGTCCGCAACGCCCGACGGTCTTTTCCACGGCAAGCTCGATCGGCAGGCCGTGGCAGTCCCAGCCTGGGACATAAGGGGCATCGAACCCGGCCAAGCCCTTGGCCTTGACGATGATGTCCTTTAGGACCTTGTTCACCGCATGTCCGAGATGGATCGCGCCGTTGGCGTACGGCGGGCCATCATGCAAGACATAGCGCGGGTGGCGCGCGTGATAGGCGCGTAGCCGCTCATAAAGGCCGAGCGCCTCCCAGTCCTTGATCTGCTCCGGCTCGCGCGCCGGGAGACTTCCGCGCATCGGGAAATCCGTATGCGGCAGATTGAGGGTGTCTTTATAGTCCGCCGTCATGATCCCATCATTCCCCGACTGGCAAAAAAGGTATGCGCGCAAGCGCGGTCGCGACTGATCTGTGCGGTGAGCGCCTCCAGGGACGGAAACCTTTGCTCCTCGCGCAAGCGCTCGAGAAAACCCACTTGCAACCGTTGTCCATAGAGATCACCGGCGAAATCCAGCAGATGGACCTCAAGCCATACACGCCCACCGCCTACCGTCGGGCGCCGCCCGGCATTGGCGATACCGGCATACACCCGCCCGTCTTGCGTACGCGCCGTGACCGCGAATACCCCGGCCACCGGCGGGGGGTCCGGCATCAAGATGTTGGCGGTCGGAAAACCCAAAAGACGCCCGCGGGCATCGCCTGCCACCACCCGTCCCGCATAATGGTAGGGGGCCCCGATGAGCCGTTCGGCCTCGCGCATGTCGCCACACGCCAAGGCTTGGCGCAACCGCGTGCTACTGACCCGATGACCCGTCTCGCTCAAGGTTCCGGTGGACTCGACAAAAAAACCGTGACGCCCCCCGGCGGCCTTCAGCATCGCAAAATCGCCGGCGCGTCCGGCGCCAAACCGAAAATCGTCGCCGATGATAAGTCCGCGCGCCCCAAGCGCCCCTACCAGGATATTCTCGATGAAATCCGGCGCGGGCAGCGTGGCAAGCCGCGCATCGAACCGTAACACCATGGCGTAATCGACACCGGCCTCAGCGAGCGACGCAAGCTTTGCCGACAACCGCATGAGCCGAATCCGCGCTTCGCCACGCGCGAAATACTCCCGCGGCTGCGGCTCGAACAGCATGACAAGCGAGGGCGCGTCATGCGTCCGGGCCCGCGCCTTCAGGAGTCCCACCAATTGCCGGTGACCCCGGTGAAAACCGTCGAAATTCCCGATCGTGACGACCGCCCCGCGATGGCGGGGACGAACGTTGTAAAGACCGCGAATACACTCCATGCCGGCGCTAACCGAAAGCCCAAAAGCTTAACGCATCGCGCCGCCACAATCCAGGCGCGACCGTCCCATCGCCGCGCGCAGACCCGCGAGCCGCAGCGCCCGCTCGAGCCACCGCGCGCAGACCTAACAGGCCCAATCCGGATCCAGCTCCTCGATCACCTCGCGCAACGGACGGCGGGTATCGTAATCCTCGCAATAGCTGTGGTAATAGGCGAGCCGCAGCTCCGGAAACCGCCAGCAGAGATAGCCATCCCCGGTGTCGAAGTCCACGAGCCACAGGCCCTTGACGACCATACCCAGGCGCTCCATCTTGGCCACCCAGCGCTTCACGATACACTCGTAATCCTCTTCCGCCTCATAGAGCGCTCCGCTGCCGGGAGGCAGGGTCGACAACAGGTGACGTACGGGCTTTAGCTCGCGGTAGGCACCGTGGGTGATACGCCGCACCAACGGTAAAAGATCCTCGGCCTCCGCCAGGGTAAAGACGCGTGGGTCTGCAGGTGATCCAATCTGCCAAATCGCCGCCGTCATACGTCCTCATCTGTTCCTATCGACTGCAATCGTAACGCTTGGGGGCGCACCCCCAAGAGCCATATCACTGTACCATATACGGCAAGTCCCGCCGCAATCCACGCCCCCAGCACCAGGGCCCGATGCGCACCCGGGGCCGTAAAGAATGCCGGGGATACGTGGTGCGCAGGCCAGAGCAACAAGACCATGGCAAGACTTGCACCGCCGACCTGGACCCACAAACGCCTCCAGCCCGGACCCGGCTGATAGATTTGCTTTACGCGCAGGCCACGATACAAGAGATAGGCGTTCAGTATGCCCGACAACGAGGTGGCGAGCGCCAACCCCGCGTGGGCCAACGGCCAGATCAGCGCCAGATTGAAACCCATGTTGGCGATCAGCGCGATCGTCCCGATCTTGACCGGGGTGCGGGTATCCTGGCGCGCATAGTAACCGGGGGCCAAGACCTTGATCAGCACGAAGGCCGGCAAGCCCACGGCAAATGCCACCAGGGCGCGCCCGGTCATGGCCGCGTCGAAGGCGGTGAAGGCGCCGTAACGGTATAAAGTCACGATGATGGGCATGGACAACACCATCAGCGCAGCGGCGGCCGGGACCGCGATGATCACGACCCAACGCAGCGCCCAGTCCAGGGCCTGCGCGAATTCCTCGGTCGAGGCCTTCACATGCTTTGCAGATAGGTGCGGCAGGATCACGGTGCCGAGCGCCACGCCGAATATCCCCAAAGGAAACTCGAGCAGGCGGTTGGCGAAATAAAGCCACGAGATGCTCCCGGTCACGAGAAACGAGGCGAGCATGGTATCGACCACGAGATTGATTTGGGCGATGGACGACCCAAAGATCCCGGGCACCATGAGCCGAAAGACGCGACGCACGCCCGGATGGTGAAACGAGAAGCGAAAATGCGGCAGAAATCCGATACGGCGCAGAAACGGGATCTGAAACAAGAGCTGCAAGATGCCGCCCATGAAGACTCCCCACGCGACCGTGACCGCCGGGGCCTTGCTATGGGGCGCGATCACGCCGGCGGCGACGATCAGGCTGAGATTGAGGAGCACCGGGGTAAAGGCCGCGGCCGCGAACCGTCCGCGGGTATTCTGGATGCCCGCGGCCATGGCCACGAGCGAGATGAAAAAAAGATAAGGGAAGGTGATGCGCAACAACCGCACCGCCAGGTGGTACTCGGCGGGATCGGCGAGAAAGCCCGGCGCGAGCACCCAGATGACCACCGGTGCGGCCAGCACCCCGATGGCGGTCACCACCAATAGCACGAGCACGAAGGTGCCGGCCATGTGATCGATGAACGCCCGCACCTCGTCGTCCGCCGAGACCCCTTCCTTGTGGAGCTCGGCGGCGAACACCGGGACGAACGCCTGGGAAAACGCCCCCTCGCCGAACACCCGCCGCAGGAAGCTTGGTATGCGAAACGCGACGAAGAAGGCATCGGCGAGCGCCGTCGTCCCAAGAAGCCGCGCCAACAGGATGTCACGGACAAAGCCCGTGATCCTCGATATGAGCGTCATGCCCCCCGTGGCAAACAGCGAACGAACCAGGCGACTGGCCACCGCTTCTCCTTAATCGATCCCTACGGCCGCGCAAAGCCCGCGAGTATAACGCCGCGCACGCTTCCCACAAACGCCGGCCGTCGGCCATTGACAAGCCCCCGGGGCCACGGCATAGTGTGCCGCTTTTTCCTATCCTCTTCCCAGGAGCAGGCTTTTGGCGAATACAGTACAGGCAAAGAAACGGGCCCGGCAGGCTGAGATCCACAGGCAGCGCAACGTCGCGTTTCGCTCGCAGATACGCACCGCGATCAAGAAGGTGCTCAAAGCGGTGCATGACAAAGACATCGCGGGCGGCCAGGCGGCATTGCGCGAGGCAAGTTCCGTGATCGACCGCGGGATATCACGCGGCATCATGCATCGCAACACCGCGGCGCGCTACAAAAGCCGCCTGAACGCCCGTCTGCACCGCGCGAGCGTCTAGCACTTAAAGGCGTCCCGGCCGAGCTTACACGATCACGAGGTTATCCCTGTGGATAACCTCGGGCTCGCCCTGGTAGCCCAGTATCCGCTCGATTTCCTCGCTTGGCCGCCCCATCATGAGAAGCAATTCGGCCGCCGGATAGTTGACGAGGCCGCGCGCCACCTCGCGACCCTCGGCGTCGACACACGCCACCATCTCGCCGCGCGCAAACGACCCCTCGACCCCACGGATCCCGACCGGCAACAGGCTCTTGCCGGCCTCGCGCAACACCCGCACCGCACCCGCATCCAGCACGACGCGCCCGCGCACCGCAAGATGCGCCGCGAGCCACTGCTTGCGCGCCGCGAGCCGCGAGGTCGCCGGATAGAGGTAGGTCCCAAGCCTTTCACCGGCCAGCACCCGCGCCAGCACATCCGGTTCGCGCCCCGCCACGATCACGGTGCCCGCCCCCGAACGCGCGGCCTTGTGGGCGGCGGTGAGTTTGGTGCGCATCCCGCCCCGCCCGAGCTCCCCGGGCTCGCCGGCCATGGCCAAGTACACGGGATCGCCGGCTGGGGCCTCGGACACTAAGCGCGCCGCCGGATTGACCCGCGGATCCTCTTCATAGAGGCCGGCCTGATCCGTCAGGATGATGAGCAGTTCCGCCTCGATCAGGTTCGCGACCAGCGCCGCGAGCGTGTCATTGTCACCGAATCGGATCTCTTCGGTGGCCACGGTATCGTTTTCGTTGATGATCGGCACCACCCCGAGCGCGAGCAGGGCGCGCAAAGCACTGCGGGCATTCAGATAGCGTTTGCGATCGGCCAGATCGTCATGGGTCAAGAGCACCTGCGCGGCGTGACCGCCGTGGCGCGCGAACGCCGTCTCGTAGGCCTCGATGAGCCCCATCTGACCGAGCGCCGCCAGGGCCTGCAGCTCGTGCAAAGCGCGCGGCCGCTTCTTTACCCCCAGCCGCTGCATGCCGCACGCCACCGCCCCCGACGAAACCAGGACCACGTCACGCCCACCGGCGCGCAGCGTGGCAAGCTGCGCCACCCAGGCCTCGAGCGCCGACCGGTCGAGCCCGGCACCATGGTTGGTGATAAGACTGCTGCCGATCTTCACGACCACGCGGCGGACGGCGGCAAGACCGCTACGCATCGTCGGACCCTTCCAGGATCTCGGCAGGTGGCGGCGGCGCCGGGCCCAAGGCCTCGAGACGCTCCATCAGCCGCCCCATGAGCTCGGCGCAGCCCATGCCCTTGATGGCCGAGATCGCGGCGTACGGACCCTCCCATCCAAGCTCCCGGCGCAAGGCCTCGAGGCGCGCCAAGCGCTCGGCCTGGGGCCACAGATCGACCTTGTTGAACACAAGCCAACGCTCCTTGGACCCGAGAGCGTCGTCGAACAGCCGTAGCTCCTCTTCGATGACGCGCATGTCCTGGACGACATCGGCCTCGGGATCGAGGGGCGCGACATCGATCAGGTGCAGCAGCAATCGGGTACGCGCCAGATGGCGCAGGAACTGGATTCCAAGGCCCGCGCCCTCGTGGGCGCCGGCGATGAGGCCCGGGATGTCGGCAATCACAAAACTCCGGTGGCGCTCGACGGTCACGACCCCGAGTTCCGGATGGAGGGTGGTAAAGGGATAGTCGGCGACCTTGGGGCGGGCCTCGGAGACCGCGCGCAACAATGTGGATTTGCCGGCGTTGGGCAGACCCACAAGACCGACGTCGGCCAGGACCTGCAATTCGAGAAAAAGGGCGCGGCCCTCGCCCGGGGCCCCGGGGACCGTGCGTCGCGGGGCCCGGTTGGTGCTGCTCTTGAAGTGGGTATTGCCAAGCCCGCCGCGGCCGCCCTTGGCCACCAGCAGCCGGGCCCCGTCGCGCGTGAGGTCGCCCAGCAGGTCGCCCGTCTCGTGATCGCGCACCAGCGTACCGATCGGCACCGCGACCACGAGATCGGCGCCATTGCGGCCCGAGCGCTGCCGTCCGGAGCCGCCCCCGCCACTGGCGGCGCGGAACTCTCGCGTGTATCGAAAATCGGCTAAGGTATTGAGGCCGCTCTTGGCCTCGAAGTAGATGCTGCCGCCCGCCCCGCCGTCACCGCCGTCGGGCCCGCCGCGCGGCACGAACTTCTCGCGGCGAAAGCTCAAGGCCCCATTGCCCCCATCGCCCGCCTGGACATGGACGGTGGCCTCATCGACGAACTTCATGGCTCCCTCCCCGAGGACGCCGGGGCCGCGATGACAAAGTCCTTAAGGAGCGGCGACGACGCTGACCGTCTTGCGGCGCTGCGGCCCCTTGACCTCGAACACCACCTGCCCCTCGGCACAGGCAAACAGGGTGTCATCCTTGCCGATGCGCACGTTGCGGCCCGGATAAAAGCGGGTACCGCGCTGGCGTACGATGATATTGCCGGGGATGACCTTCTCTCCCCCGAACCGCTTGATACCCAGGCGCTTCGACTCGGAATCGCGACCGTTGCGGGAACTACCACCTGCTTTTTTGTGTGCCATGACCGCTCCTTACCCCTGCGCCGACTGCTCGCTCTTGCCCGCTATGGCCAAGATCTTCAGTTCGGTATAGTTCTGCCGATGACCCGCGTGCTTACGGTAATGCTTGCGCCGGCGCGTCTTGAAGATCCGGATCTTCTCGCCGCGGCCATGACTCTCGACGCGCGCCGTCACAACCTCGGACAGCGCCGGGGCGCCGACCCGAACGTCGCTGCCATCGGCGATCAAAAGGACCTTACCCAAGGTCACGTCCTGGCCCACTTCAGCCGGCAATGTTTCGACCCGTACGGTCTCGCCCACCGCTACCCGATACTGTTTACCGCCCGTCTCGATTACCGCGTACATTGCGTTACACCACTCCCGGCCGAATATCCCAGAGGGCCGGCGGGAAAAAAGGTTGCCGGCCCCGTTAAAAGCCGCGATTCTAGTGGCTTTGGGTGAGCGGGTCAATGGATCACGCGACGGCGGCGAGCCCTGCCGTCAGTCGGTCGCTTGACAGCGCACGTCATTCCGGCAGAGCATGACGACGCTTTTGCCAAGGGGAGCCCATGTCCACGCCTGCGCCTGTCGATCACCCGGCCTTCGACCTCGACGACATCCACGCCCTCATAAAAGACGAGAGCCTGGCTATCGATCGCGAGATCGCGCGCCGGCTCGACTCGGAAATCGTGCTCATAAACCAGCTCGGGCGCTACATCATCCAAAGTGGCGGCAAGCGCCTGCGGCCGACGGTGCTGCTGCTCGCCGCCAAGGCCTTCCACTATGAAGGCGCGGCGCACATTACGCTTGCGACCGTCATCGAGTTCATCCACACCGCGACCTTGCTGCATGACGACGTCGTCGACGGCTCGGCGATGCGCCGCGGGCAGGCCAGCGCCAACGCGGTATTCGGCAACGAAGCCAGTGTGCTGGTGGGCGATTTCCTGTACTCGCGGGCCTTCGAGATGATGGTCGAGGTCCAAAATCTGCGCGTCATGGAGATCCTGGCGCATGCCACCAATACCATCGCCGAGGGCGAGGTCATGCAGCTCATCAACTGCAATGACCCGGACATCGAGGAGCACCGCTATCTCACGGTCATCCGCAGCAAGACCGCCAAACTTTTCGAGGCGGCCGCCGAACTCGGCGCGGTACTCGGTGGCGCGCCTTCCATGGAACCGGTGCTGGCCGCCTACGGCCGCCATCTCGGCACCGCCTTCCAGCTGATCGACGACGCCCTCGATTACGGCCAACACAACGCGCGCCTGGGGAAAAACATCGGCGACGACCTGGCGGAGGGCAAGACCACCTTGCCGCTCATTCATGTGTTGCGCACCGGCACCGAGGCCGAACGCGCGCTCGTACGCTCGGCCATCGAACAGGGCGGACTCGAGCGTATCGACGGCGTGGTGGCCGCCATTGAATCCACCCAGGCGATCGCGTACACTTGCGCGCGGGCCGAGGGCGAGGCCGATCTGGCGCGGGCGGCACTCTCACCTTTGCCTGACTCCCCGTACAAGCAGGCATTGCTGGATTTGGCCCATTTTTCCGTTCACAGGGACCACTAATTAGTAAGGGACCATCGTGAACGGCACGTCGACGGGGTGTAGCTCAGCCTGGTAGAGCACTAGCTTCGGGAGCTAGGGGCCGGAGGTTCGAATCCTCTCACCCCGACCAATTTATAGAGAGCATCGCCTGCGTGAAGCTCCTGGTCGATCTTCTTGTCATCTGGGCCGCCTGGTGGTTCATCCGCCGCGCACTACGCCCGCAACACCGCTCTCACTTTACGCCCCGGCCCACGCCGCCGCGCCGCCGCGTACGCGCCGCGGGCGACATGGTCGCCTGTCATCATTGCGGTCTCTATGTCCCTCGCTCCGAGGCGGTCCCTGGGGCCCACGGGACGATGTTTTGCAGCTTAGAACACCGCGATGCGCCAACCCGCGGCTAAATCTTTGCCTTAACCGTGAAACTATGCTAATTCAAGGCCTATGAGTGCCACTCACCAAGCCCTGGATCTGGCCGCAGACGGCGCGGAAACGCCGCTATTCGTGCGTGAGCAAAACTGGCTGCTGTTGAGCTACTTCAACACCTACCGCCTGGCGCTCGCGCTGCTGGCGTGCATCGCGGGCTTCTGGGCCGGGTCGCTTGCGCCCTTCGCGAGCACGGACCCGCGGCTCTTCCTCGTGGTCGCGCTGCTCTACGCTGCGGTCTATGTGGTGGCCATCGACACCACGCGCCGACGGCTGGGCGATTTCGAGAGCCAGGCGGCGGTTTTCGCATTCTGCGACGTCGTGGCGCTGATCCTGCTCATGCATGCAAGCGGGGGACTTGCAAGCGGCACCGGTGTCCTGCTGCTCGTATCGACCGCCGGCACGAGCTTTCTGCTGAACCGGCGCATGACCATATTTTTTGCGTCGCTCACGACCATAGGGGTCCTGCTGGAACGCGCCTGGCCCTACCTCACCGGCGCCCAAAACGGCCTGCCGGCCAGCTACTCGCAGGTCGGCCTCTTTGGCCTCGTACTGTTTGCCACCGCAAGCCTCGCGCACCTGGTCGCCGACAGGCTTCGCCATACCGAGGCCCTGGCCGAGAGGCAGGAGCTCGACATAAGGCACTTAGGGCGCCTCAATGAACAGATCGTGCAGCACTTGCAGTCGGGGGTATTGGTGGTCGCCCCCACCGGTCACATCCGGCTTGCCAACAAGACCGCTCAGACCTATCTGGGGCTTGCCGCCCCCGACACCGGGCCTTTGCTCCAGACCGTCGCGCCGGCGCTCTTCGAACAATGGGTGGCGCAGCGCAATAATGCGTCGGGGGGGCGCCGGCTGTTCGTGTCGGCCACCGGCTATACGCTGCTGCCGCGGTTCACGGTTTTGGGACGGGATGCCAGCGCCGCGTCCCTCGTGTTTCTCGAGGATACCGCGATCTTAAAGCAGCAGGCGCAGCAGTTGAAGATGGCGGGTCTTGCGCGACTCACCGCCGGCATCGCCCACGAGATCAGAAACCCGCTCGGCGCCATCACCCATGCCGCGCAATTGCTGATGGAAACTTCGGACATCGGCCCCGAACCGCGCAATCTTGCAGCGATCATCGACGACCAGGGGCGGCGCATGAATACCATCGTCGAAAACGTCCTACAGCTCGGCCGGCGCGACCGCATCAATGCCACGCGCTTTGCCCTGCCCGCCTGGATGTCCGAGACGCTGCCGGCGGTGGCGACCGCGCTCAATGTCCCGGCGAAGGCCCTGAACCTCGTGATCGAGCAGCCGCAGATGGTGTGCTTTGACACCGACCACCTGTTTCAGATCGTGAATAACCTCTGCCACAACTCGCTTAAGCACAGCAAGCCCTACCGCGACGTGCCGATCATCAAGCTTTTGGTCGGTGTCGACGGCGAGGGCCATAGCACCCTTGACGTCATCGACTGGGGCGAGGGAATCAAGGCCGCCATCGTCGATCGCATATTCGACCCGTTCTTCACCACCACCGCACGCGGCACCGGACTTGGCCTTTATATTGCCCGGGAGCTCGCCGAGGCCAACGGCGCACGCCTCGAACACCGGCCGACGCCCACGGGTTGTCAGTTTCGCCTGACCTTCGGCCGGCTCACCGACTGTACGGATGTGGCCTTGGCGTCATGACCATTCCCCAGGTCCTGATCATCGACGATGAGGCCGATATCCGCGCTTTGCTGGAGCTTACGCTTGGGCGCATGAATATCGAGACCCGCTCGGCCGGCGATGTCGCGTCGGCCTTCGCGCTGCTCGAGGAGTACCGGTTCGATCTGTGCCTTACGGACATGCGCCTGCCAGACGGTGACGGCCTGGCCATCATCCGCCATATCGAGGAGCACCATCGGGGCCTGCCGGTGGCGGTCATCACCGCCCACGGGAGCATGGAGACGGCCATCGCCGCGTTGAAGGGCGGGGCCTTCGATTTTGTGTGTAAACCCCTTAATATCAATGAGTTAAGAGCGCTCGTCCGCAGCGCCTTAAATCTCTCGAAGCAGGCGCCGAGCGATGGCGCGAGCGCTGCCGCAAAACTCCTTGGCGACTCCCAGGCGATCCGCGCGGTCCGCGCCCTCATCGAACGTTTGGCGCGCGGGCAGGCGCCCGTGTACATCTCCGGCGAATCGGGGACCGGCAAGGAGCTCGCCGCGCGCCTCATCCACGATCTCGGGCCCCGCGTAGGTCATCCGTTCGTGGCCGTCAACTGTGGGGCCATACCCGAGCAACTGATGGAAAGTGAGTTCTTTGGCCACAAGAAGGGCAGCTTCACCGGCGCCTTCAGCGACAAAGACGGGCTCTTCAAGACCGCGAGCGGTGGTACCCTGTTCCTAGACGAGGTCGGCGACCTGCCGGTCCCCATGCAGGTCAAGCTCCTGCGCGCGATCCAGGAAAAGGCGGTGCGTCCGGTCGGCAGCCAGCAGGAGGTGGCAGTCGACGTGCGCATCCTCTCGGCCACGCACAAAAACCTCCATGATCTGGTGCGCACCGGCGCGTTTCGCCAGGACCTCTACTACCGCCTGAACGTCATCGAACTCGAGATCCCGCCGCTACGCGAACGCGCCGACGATATCCCGACGCTCGCCTGGCATCTTGCGGCCAAACTGAGCATGGGCCGCCCGTTGCCGCTCACCCCCGCGGCCCTCACGGCCCTCAAGAGATATTCGTTCCCCGGCAACGTCCGCGAACTCGAGAACATCATGGAGCGCGCGCTCACCTTGTGCGAAAGCGGCGAAATCGACGTCGCGGACCTGCGTCTGCCCGGGCACGACGCCCCGGGGCTCACCGAAAAGGTCGCGGGCACCGAGGCCTCGCCCTTCGACACCGCGGATTACACGGGCGAACAGTCGCTCGAGGAACATTTAGCGCAGGTCGAGCGCGCGGCCATCGAAAAGGCGCTGCGCGACACCAACCAGAACAAGACCGCGGCGGCCCGTGAACTGGGCATCACCTTCCGCGCTTTACGCTACAAGCTCGAAAAGCTCGGCATCGAATAAGGGCCGCAGCCCCGCACCCTTTACATCCAGTCCGTGCGCCACGACCGGGGAACATCCGGCGACGCGCAGTCCCCCGCGCGTCGCCGCCGGCCTATGGCTATAGCAACTGCCGCCAACCGGCCGGCCCCTCGACCGGCGGACCCGCAGCCATGATGGGGTTCGGCAAGGTCGGCTTGCTCGTTGGGTTCGTCGATGAAGTGTTTGTCGAGCCGGTGCCGCTTCCGCCGCTCCCGGGCGGCGTGGCCCCGAGCGAGGACGCCACCTGGATGCGCATCTCGCCATCGAAGACCGCAAGCGCCGGGGTGTAGGCGGTGCCCGACCCGACGAGGATCGGCCCGGTGATGAAGTTGCCCTGCGCGTCCTGATAGGTGTCGAACGGGAAATCGCCCGTGCCGAGTTCGTAGAGATAGAGATAGGCCGTAGGCTCGGCGCACGGATCCGTCGCGCTGCTAGGCGGCACGGTGACCGGCAGCATGACCGCGCCGTTTACGATGAGCGCGCTGTCGGTGATCAACGAGCCCGTGGGCAAGGCGGCAATCGCCGGATCGGCCACATAAGCCCCGGTGGTGGGGTCCCACGAATCCCCGCCGGCACTCGGGTTTGCGCTCACCATGGTCGTCCACAGGGGCTCCCAGCCGGTCGAGCCGTTTTCGAGCAGGGTAAGACGCGTGGCCGACTGCAGGCGCAGATATTCGATGCCGTTGTCGATCGCCCCGCCGATCGCGGTCAGCGATGACGCCCCGCCCGAAGTCGTCGCCGAGGTCCCGAAATTGGCCGCCACCGCAGTGTTGCTCGAGGCGTCATTCAAGACCGTCCAGGTCCCGCTCGAGGCGAAATTCGAGAGGTTGCCATTGGTCGCAAACGCCGGGGCCTCCCACACGTTGGAGGAGCTATCGCCCAGGAACATGTTGCCTTCGGCATCGATATAGGGCTGGGTGGTAGCCGCAAACGGCAGCGTATAGCTCGTGCTCGCGCCGGTGCCGACATCGGTCACCACAAGACTACTCGTGACCGTAGTGCCGCTTGTGACCGTAAGCACCGTGGCCATATACGCGGTTCCGGATGACGGCACGGGCCGAAACACGACCGGCGTGGTGCCGGGGTTTGGTTCGGTGGCATTGGCGGTGTCGACCTCCCAGGCCTCGCTATTCAAGGTGGCCGCGGTCGTGGTGGTAGCTGGGGTGCCGGATGGGGCATCCGTGAGCTGCAGACCATACTGGACCAACCCATCTCCCGCCACCCCGACGATATAGGTCCACCAATTGCCGTTTGCATCCTGGGCGTCGACCGCGCGCACCCCGCCCCCCATGTTCGCGTTCTGCCAGAAGGTCGAGTAATCCTGCAGGTACTGCAGCATGATGCGCGGCATCCATCCCCACACCAGCGCGCCGGTGTTGGCAT
The DNA here is from genome assembly GCA_021819125.1 of Pseudomonadota bacterium. Taxonomy (GTDB): domain Bacteria; phylum Pseudomonadota; class Gammaproteobacteria; order Acidiferrobacterales; family Acidiferrobacteraceae; genus Acidiferrobacter. The sequence goes on from JAKARW010000044.1 coordinate 18,794, forward strand.
CGGCGGCGTACAAGAAACCGTCGTTATCGCCAAACAGGACGATGGGCTCGCGTCCTTGCTCGTTCTGGGCATAGGTGAGATAGCTCGGGTCACCCAACAGACCGCCGTTATCGGGCGGCCCGACATACACAGGCGGCATGGAGGCCGTCATGCCCCAATACCAGTCGCTGGCCCTGCCGCCGAGATAGGTGTCGTTCGCATAGGACGGATCGATGGTGTAATCGATGATGTCGCTTACGGTAAGAGTGGCCGGCAAGGTGCCAAACGCGGCGGCGTTCGCGGTGTTATCAAGCCCGGTCAAGGCGGTGAGCGGCCCAATGGTCGCCGGCGCCACGGGCACGCCCGTGGAGTAGAGGTTCGTCGACCGCAGACTGGTATTCTGCGAGGTCGTGCCGGTGGCCCCAAGCTGCCCCTCGATATCCCAGGCCGGGGTCGTGCCGACCGTACCGTTTGCCTGGACCGGCCATGCGACGAGATCCCCTTCGCCAAGCCGCGGGGTGCTCGTGACCGTGTATTCGTAGGAATTCACGCCCACGCTCGCGCTCGAGCCCGCGTTGGCCGAAAATACCTCGGCCTCGATGTTGTTCAGGATGGCCGCAAAGGCTTGCTGGAATTGCGCCGGACTTTGCGCGCTACAGGGAAGGACCGGACGGCTTGCGGTTCCGCCCTGGCCTGCGGTCGCGAGTTGCTCCAGGACGCTGTAGCCGGCCTGCGCCTCCGCCGAGCACGACGAACCGGCCGAAGGCGGACAGTTGATGTTGGGGCCTATGCCAAGGACGTAGGTCTGGATGCTGCCCACGCCACCGCTGCTGTTGTTATAGAGATTTTTGACGGCGGTGATGGCCTCGTTTACCGCATTGTCATCGGCCTGTGTTTCGTTATAGTTCGTGGCCGCGGCGCTCCCAAGGGGTGGGTAGACATGGCCCTTGAGCCCCATGGTGGGCTGCCCATCGGTGATGAGGATCACGAATTTGGGGGCGCACGGCGGCTGCGGCCCGCTCGCTCCGGTGAAATATTCAAGCGCGCTCTGAAGGGCCCCGGCCATGGGGGCATACTCGGAATCGGCGACGATGCTCGCCCCCGCCGGAAACTGTTCGGGCGCGAGATCGGTATTAAATGAGCTCAACACCGAACTAAAGGATCCCACCGAGATCAGCAGGTTGCCCTGGCCCATCTGCGTGACCCCGGTGTAGCCGGTGTAGGGGGTCGTGGTCGCCGCAATGTCCTCGTCGGTCACAGGCGACGCATCATAGGCCTCGCCGCGCTCGCCATACCAGACCTCGCCGCTATAGGGCGCGTAGCCCGCACTCGTGGGCGCGGTTTTTTTGACGCCGCCGGTCGAACTCGCATAAGTCTCCCAAAGCGGCTTCGAATCGACGATCTGGTCTTCGTATTGCGTGAGGGTATAGTTCGGCGGATCGGGCGTCGGCCCGTTGTAGGTCAGTATGTTGGCCGAAAGGCCAGGCTTGGCGTACAAGACGTCGTTGATCTCCGGATTGTCGGAGGTGGCGTTCATGTACAAATATTCACTGGTCGCAAGCGCGCTGCCCATGACCGACTCGATGGTCTTGCAGGCGCCCGTCGTCGTACCGTCGCAGGGGTTGTAGGCCGAGAGCGGATCGGCGGCCGACGGCGAGGCCACAGTGTTGCCGTAGGCGAAGGCCCCGGGGGTTACCACCGCCCCGCTGGTATTGAGCGTATTGTCATTGCTCATGTAATACACCCAGGTGTCATAGAGACTCGGCGCTTTGGC
>JAKARW010000045.1 GCA_021819125.1 Pseudomonadota bacterium
TCCATGGAGTGCGAGCCGTGGTGTGGGTGGTTGAAGCTGGACCGACTCTAGGGATACATGGCATAAGCGGCGGCTCGATCGGCGCCACCGAAATGCTGCGGCCGCAGCTTCTCCGCGCAAGACCAAGGCCGCTACCGCCGAAGCCGTCCTGGATGAGGTGTACATCATTCGCGTCCAGGTCCTTGCCACCATAGATAGATGCGGCCACATGCGTGCGCCGCTGTTTTAGGTCCAACGGGCCTATACGTCTATATATAATGCTGTATATTTAACCCCTGGACGGAAGGTGTCTGTAAAGCTGGCATGGTCACAGTCACTTGTCGCAGGGGCCGCGCAGGTTCATCCTATTGAAGTCCGCGCATGCAGCTAGGTCCATGCAGCTAGGTCCGCACAGGGCGCAGCATATTTCATTTTGGCGCAGGCGGGTAAGACCACCGCAGCGACCGAGATGGGCGGATGTCTGAAAGCTCCGGAGCGTTGTTCCTGGCACAAGGAGTCAGGCCTCATGGCGGCAACCGGCTTCCTTCTTCGCGGGTATGCGCAGAATCTCCTGGATGCACTCATGGGGATGGGCTACCGTTGCGTCGGCCCCCAGGTGCGTAACGGGGCAATCACATATGACATCTTGAGCCATGCGAGTGATCTGCCATGGGGATGGCATGACGATCAGAAACCCGGCAGCTATCGCCTGGAGCGTGATGGCAGCCCCTGGGGATTTGCCTGGGCCAACGGCCCGCAGGGCCTGAAGCCTCTGCTGTTTGCGCCTGTCGACACGCTCCAGACGGCCCGGCGCACAGAGGATGGCGCGCTGCACTTCGAGGGCGCCACGCCGCACGCTATAGCAACCGCCGTCCTGGGCGTACGGGCCTGTGATTTGGCCGCCCTGCGTTTGCAGGATCAGCACTTCCTCGAAGGTCTTGTTCCCGATCCGCACTACGCGGCCCGCCGCGCCGACCTCTTTTTGATCGCCGTACATTGCACACGCCCGGCGGTAACGTGTTTTTGTGCGTCGACCGGCGACGGCCCACGCGCGGAACACGGTTTTGATCTGGCCTTGGGCGAGACGGTGGGCGGTTTCCTTGTCACCACGGGCAGTGCGGCGGGGGAAGATCTCGCCGATCGGCTGCCCCTGCAGGCCGTCTTGCCAAAGGAACAGGACGCCCTCGAAGCGAGCATCGCGGCCGCCGTGGCGGGGCAACAACGACGCCTTCCCTCGCGTGACCTGCGCGCGGCGCTTTTTGCCAAGCTCCATCATCCACGATGGGAGGAGGTCGCCGCCCGCTGTCTGTCGTGTGGCAATTGCACGGCCGTCTGCCCGAGCTGTTTTTGTTACGCGGAGAGTGAGCAGCCAGCGCTCGATGGGTTAAGCAGCATGCACACACGACGATGGGATTCCTGTTTTACGCAGGGGCACAGTGCCATTCATGGGACCGTCATTCGTTCCGGAACGCGCGAGCGCTATCGCCAGTGGCTGACACACAAACTGGGCGGTTGGCACGATCAGTATGGCCGGTCCGGCTGCGTCGGCTGCGGGCGGTGCATTACATGGTGCCCTGTTGGCATCGATATCACGGAAGAGGCGACCAGCATTTGCGGGGAAAGCCATGTCTGAACCTCACATTTTGCGCGAGGCGATCATCCGCGAGCGAATCCAGGAATCGCCGACGATCTTCACGTTGCGGCTCGCCTTCACGGATCCAGAACAAAGGGCGCGTTACAGTTTTCAGCCAGGGCAGTTCAATATGGTCGCCCTCTATGGTGTGGGACAGTCGCCGATTTCCATCGTCTCAGATCCAAAGGACGAACATCTTCTCGACCATACGATCCGAGGTCTGGGTCGTGTTTCATTGGGCTTGTCGCGTCTTACGCCAGGGGAGCGGGTCGGGCTGCGCGGGCCTTACGGACGGGGGTGGCCTTTGGTAGCCGCGCAAGGACGAAATATTGTTTTGGTCACGGGTGGGTTGGGGTGCGCTCCGGCGGTCTCTGTTATCCGCTATATATTGCGGCGTCGGGATCGCTTCGGCCATCTGACCATTTTGCAGGGGGTCAAGCACTCCGACGACCTCATCTGGCGGCAGCAGTATGAACGCTGGAGCAAGCTTCCCGATGTCCATGTTGGATTGGCGGCAGATGTGAGTGCGCCCGGATGGTTCGGTCAGGTGGGACCGGTCACGGTGTTGTTCGATCGCGCGCCGATCACGCCGGGGTCCTTGGTCATGATGTGCGGGCCCGAGATGATGATGCGGGCGGTGGTGACGGAGCTGTTGCGTCGCGGCATCGACGAGAACGATATCTGGCTTAGTATGGAGCGCAACATGCACTGCGCGGTCGGTCTGTGTGGTCATTGCCAAATCGGGCCGCATTTCGTGTGCCGCGATGGACCGGTCTTTTCTTACCCGGAGCTGAAGGCCCTGTTGGGTGAAAGGGGGTTCTGAGAACGCCATGGATGCCAAGCTTCGTCTTGCTGTGCACAAGTTCAGCTCCTGTGATGGCTGCCAACTCGCCTTTCTCAATATGGGCGCCGATCTGTTGAAGCTTGCGGATCTCGTGGACATTGTACATTTCGCCGAGGCGGGACCCATGGCCCCGGACGCCACAGTTGACATCGCCTTCGTTGAAGGCAGTATCAGCACACCAGAAGATGAAGAGCGCATCCGGCTTGTGCGCAAGAATAGCCGTCATCTCGTGGCGATGGGCGCCTGTGCCACGGCCGGCGGCCTGCAGGCTCTGCGTAACCGGACGGCGGGGGCCGACTGGATTGCGGCAATTTACCCGCAACCTGAGTTCATTCACGCCTTGCCGACTTCGACTGCGGTAGCAGCCCATGTGATTGTCGATGAGGAACTGTGGGGGTGTCCGGTGAATGGACGCCAGGTCCTGGATGCGGTGCGTGGGCGACTTTTCGGGGTCGCGCCTGCTGTCAAAAACGACAAGGTTTGTCTTGAGTGCAAACGCCAACAGAGCGTTTGTGTGCTTGTGGCGCATGGCGCCCCCTGTATGGGGCCTGTGACGCGTACCGGGTGCGGCGCACTTTGTCCGCATCTTCAGCGGGATTGCTATGCCTGTTATGGACCCGCGGAGAATCCCAATACACGGGCTCTGGGTCGGCGGCTGGCAGATCTCGGTTTTTCGTCGGCCGCGATCGCGCGGCGTTTTCTGTCGATCAACAGTGCCGCCCCCGTTTTTCAGGATGCCGGTGGCTTATGGCAAAAGGGTGACCATGGCGATGCGTGAGATCCACCTGTGCGTGCCGGTTCTCGCGCGGGTCGAGGGAGAGGGTGCATTGGATCTTCAGGTGCGCAACGGCCGAATCGAAACGTTGCGCCTGCGTATTTTCGAGCCGCCGCGGCTCTTCGAGAAGTTCCTTGAGGGGCGGGAATATGGCGAAGTGCCAGATCTGGTGGCGCGCATTTGCGGAATTTGCCCGGTTGCCTACCAGATGAGTGCCGTGCAGGCGATGGAAGGCCTGTTTGGTCTGGATCCGGACCCCTGGGTACACGCTATGCGCCGAGTCTTCTATTGCGGCGAGTGGATACAAAGTCATGCCCTGCACATCCATTGGCTCGCGGCTCCGGATTTCCTGGGTTATGACAGTGCCGTGGATATGGCTGCCACCCACGCTGAGGTCTTGCGCCGGGGCCTTACCCTGCAAAGCCTGGGCAACGCGATTGTAAATCTTCTGGGGGGTCGTTCAGTACACCCCGTGGGTGTGCGTGTCGGCGGTTTCTATGCCGCCCCGCAGACGGCGGAGGTCGCCGTGCTGTGGGAGCGCCTAGTTGCCGCGGTGCCAGATGCCGAGGCGTTGGTCGCGTGGACCGCGGCCTTGCCGCTGCCGCCTGGCGACCAGGACTTCGTCAGCGTAGCCCTGCGCCATCCTTATGACTACCCCATGAACGGGGGGCGCATTATCGCAAGCGATGGTTTGGATATCCCAATTTCGGAGTATGAGTCGCATTTCGCGGAGTATCAGGTGGCGCATTCCACCGCCCTTTTTTCCGCTCTCCATGATCGCCCCTATCTGGTGGGGCCCCTGGCGCGGCTGAACCTGAATGAGGATCGGTTGTATCCGCCGGTTCGGGCGGCCCTGGCCCGCACGGGAATCCCCTTTCCAAGCCGCAACACATTTCACAGCATCGTCGCGCGTGCGGTTGAGATTCATCAGTCCCTTCTGGAGGCCATTGACCTGTTGACGGACTATCGGGAACCGCCACGCCCTGCGGCCAGCGGCTCCCCGCGGGCTGGGATTGGTTTTGGCGCGACAGAGGCTCCGCGCGGTCTGCTGTGGCACCGCTATGAACTGGATAGTGCGGGTGTGGTGCGCCACGTCCGACTGGTTCCACCCACGAGCCAAAATCAGGCGCGTATCGAAGAGGATCTTTGGAACGACCTGGAAGCCCTGGGCGTCGATCAAGACGAAGATGTCTTGCGTAAGCGGGCCGAGATGATTATCCGCAGCTATGACCCATGCATTTCCTGTGCGACGCATTTTTTGCGCGTCCGTGTGGGGCAAGTATGAGCCAAAAAGTAGATAAGACGTGCCCGCGGCGGGCCCGGATTATCGGGATTGGCTCGCCTGTTGCGGACGACGACGCCGGTTGGCGGCTCGCCGAGGCACTTAAGACGGCTGATTTGGGCCGGAATTTGCCAAAAGGCTCCGTAGATGTCGTTACTTGTGATCATCCAGGCCACCTTCTTCTAGGGATCCTCCACGGGCTGCGTCTTGCAATCATAGTGGATGCCATGCATACCGGCATAAAGCTCGGAAGCCTGCGCAAACTGGAGATGCGTGATCTCGATAAGACTATGGCGCGGACGAGTCACAGTTTCGGTGTGGCGAACATTCTTGCGCTTGGCCACGCCCTCGGCGTCCTGCCGCCACGAGTGATTCTATATGGGATCGAAGCCGGTCCGCGTTCGCGCATGCCTTCTCCATCCGTGTGGGTGAAGCAATGTGAAAAAGCGATGCGTGAAGATATCCGGCAGGCTTTGAATGATACAAGTCTAGACGCAAGCTCCCAAAGCTTTCACAGCGTCTCTTCAACGTAAGGCTCGTGCCCTTCCGGCAAGTGTCCCAGAAACGATTTCCCGTCCCCCACTAACGCGCGTCGCCTATTTTCATACATAAAGGGCACGACAAATGCACAAACCATAAACACGATGCTAGCATACAATAAAAACAAGCCCATAGAAAAGCCCAGAACACTTGTTCAAGATGGATGAAAAACCGCCGGCCTGGCACACGAAGCCAAAAGATCCATAATCTACAGCCATCAAAACACCTAAGCGCTGACAATCATTGCGCCGTAGCTCAATCGTAAAAGTATGACCACCACGCACATAAGTGTAAAAAATATTGCGCAATGGGAAAGTCGGCGCTTAATGTCTTGCATCGCCTTCTGTTAGGTCGCGGTGCCTTCGGTCTAGCAAACATACGCGGACGTTCGCGGGAAAGCCTTGATGAAACACGATGGATTGGCAGAAACGTGCAGGTAAAAACGCCTAGTTAAGAATGCGCGAGGCTTTTTGCGCCCCTATTCGTCACCGCGCGCCAAACTGTGCGTGATGTTTATCTGCGCCGAAAGACTTGAAAAGTCCCCGCATTGACCTACTAAAAGAAAACCAGCATCCGTAAAAATCCACCTCGGCGAGTTCGGCCGGCATGTTCCTTAATGCTCGGTGCATGACGGTGTAACGCCCGCGCCCAAAGCCCACGAAGACAATGGCGTAAATGTGTCGGCTCAACCGGTTTTTATTTCTAAGGTCATTTAAAACCAAACGATCCATGAGCGTACCGTATTGTTTCGAGTAGCAAAAAATAAAAATAATGGTGAACCACATTTTTAACAAGCTTACACGGCTCAAGCTTATTTTCGAATTCGACTGAAAGGACGACAAAATAAAATCCCAGAAAAGCGCGCTCGGTGGTGCTGTGCGTGCGTGACAGCGTTGAAGCAAAAACTAATAAAGAATGTCGCTATCAAAATTTGACAAAAGGCATAAAAGAGGTAAGCATTAGAGTTATACTATACGCATTGTAAAGTCCCAAGCGTAGCCTGCTATACGAGTTGGGCCAGAAAAAGAAAAGGTGGTTTTCGTAGAACGGTTTTCCGGCGTCTGTAGTCGGAAAAGGGAGCTTTCTATGGAAAGCAACAGTGCCCAAGGGACTGTGTGGGACATGCCACCAGAAGGCCGCGTGGTGGTCCTTGGGCTCGGAAATATTCTTCAAAGCGACGACGGTGTAGGCGTTCACGCCGTGCGGCATCTCCGTCAAAATTCGCAGTTCGCTGACGCGGTGGAACTTGTCGATGGTGGCACCATTAGCTTTTCTCTCCTCGAACTCATTGAAACATCAAGCGCCCTGATCGTTCTTGACGCGGTTCGCCTTGACGGCGATGCGGGCGACGTCCGCGTCTTCGAGGGCGCCGACATGGACCGATTGCTCGCGCGGCCGCTTGTCGGCAGCGTCCACGAAGTCAGCCTTTCCGAAGTACTGGATATGGCGCGTCTACGCGATGGCCTGCCGCCGCGACGGGCACTAATCGGCGTTTTGCCACAATATCTGACCTGGGGCGATGCGCTCAGTCCGGTCGTGAAGGCTGCGTTGCCGCGTGTAGCGGAGCTAGTGGGGCAGGTTTTCATAAGGTGGCGCGATGCGCAAATGTGATCGGGTCATTCCCATTTTTCTAGCCTCCGCGGCAATCCCTGAGGCCACGGTGGTAGAGGCCTTAATCCGGGAAATTGGGGCGGCACTAGCGCGTTATGCCAAAGATCGTCGGGCGCATGTTATCGATATTTCGGCTATGCCGCTATCGGAGCCTGACAGGCGTCGACTGGATGAACATCTTGGGCGTGGCGAGGTGACGATAGAAATCGATTCCTTGCTTCACACGCGCATTGAAGAAACTTGTTATGCGGGCGTATGGCGGGTGCGTCATTACGATTCCAACGAGACGGTAAGCAGCGAGCGAATCGAGATTGGAGATGTGCCAGACATTGTTCGGGCGCAAAAAATGGACATTAAGCGAAGCGCGGAGCGTTTTTTGGAGGCATAGAAAGGAGGGACGCGTGACAGAAGAGACCATACTGGATGTTTTGGGGCGGCGTGGCTTCACGCGCAGGGCGTTTCTTCAATTGTGCGCAACAGTCGCTTCCACACTCGCGCTGTCGCCGGTCGACGCGGCGGAAATGGCGCGCCGCCTAGAATATAAGCCGCGGCCTACCGTTATCTATCTTTCGTTTCAGGAATGCACGGGCTGCCTTGAAAGTTTAACGCGATCGTTTTCACCGGGTTTGGCGGCGCTTATATTCAACGATATTTCTCTTGCCTACAACGACACCCTGCAGGCCGCCGCGGGGCGGGCCGCCGAGCGCGCCCGGGATACCGCGATGAAAGACGCCTGGGGCAAGTACATCCTTATCGTGGATGGGTCCGTGCCGATGTCCGAGAATGGCGCGTACTGCACGGTAGGTGGGCGCAGTGCGGTGAGTGATCTGCGGCATGCGGCAAGCGGGGCCGCCGCCGTGGTGGCGGTCGGGACCTGCGCCGCATTCGGTGGGCTGCCGTATGCGGCGCCTAACCCGACGGGCGCTGTGCCGGTATCTGACATCGTGGGCGAGGAGCGGGTCATTAATGTGCCAGGCTGTCCGCCGATCGCCGAAGTCATTACCGGAGTCATTATGTATTACACGACGTTCGGCGCACCGGCGCTCGACTCGCTTAGGCGCCCTGAAAGTTTCTACGCCAACACCATTCATGACCGGTGCTACCGGCGGCCATTCTACGATCGCGGCATGTTTGCCAAGACGTTTGATGACGAAGGGGCGCGTCAGGGGTGGTGTCTATTCGAGCTCGGGTGTAAGGGTCCGATTACGCGCAATGCCTGTGCGACGATGAAATGGATCAACGGGACGAGCTACCCGATCGAGTCGGGGCATCCATGCCTTGGCTGCTCGGAGCCGAATTTCTGGGACAAAGGTGGATTCTACCAGTCTTTGTCGACTCCGACAGGGCACTGGTCGCGCGAGCATGTGCTTGGGGGCGCCGCGGCCCTCGGCGTTGTGGCGGGCGTTGGCAAAGCGGCGGTAAGTCGGTCCAGGCAAAAGCGTGTGCCCAAAAGCGGCTCGGGCGACCAAAAGTCTGGCGATAAAGGCAAGGATGATACTAAATTGTGAGGGATAGCCATGAACGGAGCAAGCTTGCTAGATTTTGCCCGTGGTCCCGCCTTCGAAGCGGCGCTTGCCATCATGACGTTTGGCATCGCGTGGCGGCTTGCGGGGATATTCGCCCTAGCACGCTCCGTGGATCGCTCTGAGCCGCGATCACGGTTTTCAGGACTGCGCGGGTTGCGCATTATCCTTTCGCGATCCTGGCCCCGCGCGGAATTCAGGGAACGTGTGCTCGAGTGGGATATCGTGGGATATCTGTTTCATATCGGCTATGCCGTGGCGTTTTTAGGGTATGCCCCTCATATCCTTCTCATCCGCAACCTTTTCGGTCTGCGCTGGCCTGGCCTGCCGGGCGGGATCATCGCTTTTGCGGCGGGCGTCTCGGCGGCTTCTTTGCTTGCGCTTCTTGGCCACAGGCTGAGTTCTCCGGTGCTGAGGCAGCTCTCTAATTTCGATGACTACTTTACGTGGCTCGTGACCTTCGCACCACTTGTGACGGGCCTTATGGCTTACTACGGCATCGGCGCCGATTTCCAGCTGATGCTCGGCCTACATATTTTTTCCGCGGATATCCTTTTTGTTTGGCTGCCGTTTGGAAAGCTTATGCACGTCATTCTGCTTGTCTTTTCGCGAGGCACGACGGGGGCCGCCTATGGACGGCGGGGAGCACCGGTATGAGCGCGACCACTATCGATACGGCGACGGGTCCGGGCAAGCTGGAACCTTCAGCGGGCAGGCAGGGCACGTTCCCTGACGCCAAACGCCTTGAGTACGCAATGACGTCGTTTCTTCAGGATCTTGGCGCGACCGCGGCTCTCTACCTTGAGGCCTGCGTCCATTGTGGGCAGTGCGCCGAGGCTTGCCACTATTATGTGCAGACGGGCGACCCCAAATACACGCCCATCTGGAAGATCGAGCCTTTGAAGAAAGCATATAAGCGGCACGTGGGGCCGTTTTCTTTTTTCTACCGGCTGCTGGGCCTGAAGAAGGCCGTCACCCTCGCCGAACTCGAAAGCTGGCAGGAGTTAATATACGACTCCTGCACCATGTGCGGCCGCTGCGCGCTCGTATGTCCAATGGGCATAGACATCCCTTCGCTTGTGCTCGCCGCCCGACACGGCATGCAGGCGGCAGGCCTTGTGCCGCGCGATCTGTGGGAGCCCACAGATCGCGCAAACCGGGAAGGGAGCCCTTTGGGCGCGACCAAGGAGGTCCTGAAGGAACGTATTGCCTGGGTGTCTGACGAGCACAGCGTGGAGATCCCGCTCGATCGCGACCGGGCTGACGTGTTGGTGACAGTGTCGTCGGTGGAGATCATGAAGTATCCGACATCGCTGGCCGCGATCGCAAAGGTCATGCGGCATGTAGGCGCATCGTGGACCTTCCGTAGCGACGGCTACGAGGCCACCAATTTCGGCCTGCTGGCGGGCGATCGGAAAGGACAGCGTGATGCCACTATGCGGCTCATTAACGCCGCGATCGCCGTGAACGCCAAGGTGGTCATCCTTCCGGAATGTGGGCACGCCTATCAAGCTTTGCGATGGGTGGGCGCGAACGTCTACGGAAAGGCCTTGCCATTTCGCGTTTTGCACATCTCCGAGTTTCTGGCACAAGAGATTCGCGCCGGGCGGCTCACCCTGAAAACCGACCCCCGGTCGATGACGTTCCATGACCCATGCCAGGTAGCCCGCCGCGGCGGGGTGTCGGGGGCGCCGCGCGAAATCTTTAGGGCCCTAGGCGCGGATTTGCGCGAAATGAGCCGGACGCCTGGCCTCAACTGGTGCTGTGGCGGTGGCGGCGGCGTCATCACCGTTCATCATGCCGACCCTCTTAGGTACCGCGTCTTCCATCTGAAGATGCAGCAAGTGGAGGAGACCGGCGCGGACGTTTTGGTGTCCAGCTGCTCCAATTGTCGCCTGACTTTCGATGATGGACAGGCGCATTTTCACTGGGACAAGACGGCGCAGAGCCTGCTCGAAATCGTCGCCAACAATCTTGCCGAAACGCACTAAGAGGCCCCCTAATGGCAAAAAGAACAATAACGGTAGATCCGGTCACGCGCATCGAGGGACATCTGCGGATTCAGGCGGACATGGACGGCTCCGGAGCCATAACCAGGGCGTCGAGCTCGGGAACGATGGTCCGCGGTGTGGAAATCATCCTGCGCGGGCGGGACCCACGCGATGCGTGGGCCTTCGCACAACGCATATGCGGCGTCTGCACGTTGGTGCACGGTATCGCCTCGGTGCGTGCAGTCGAGGACGCCCTGCATTATCCGATTCCTCGCAACGCTGAGATCATTCGCAATCTCATGATCGGGGCCCAGTTCGTTCAAGACCATGTCATGCATTTCTATCACCTTCATGCCCTCGATTGGGTTGATGTGGTGTCGGCCCTGAAGGCGGATCCCGCCAAGGCCTCGGCTCTGGCACAGTCAATCAGCGATTATCCGCGCTCATCGCCTGGGTATTTCTCCGATGTCAAAAAGAAGCTCACGCGCTTCGTCGATTCGGGCCAGCTTGGCATATTTGCCAATGGCTACTGGGGTAACCCGGGGTACCGCCTACCGCCGGAGGCCAATCTGATGGCCGTTGCGCACTATCTCGACGCGTTGGCGTGGCAGCGTGAGGTGGCAAAGCTCCACGCGATTTTCGGCGGAAAGAATCCTCACCCAAATTTCGTAGTCGGCGGGGCGCCGACGGCCATCAGCGTCGGACCGGATATAAAGGGCGCAGGGGCGACCGCCGTCAATATTACGGGCCTCGATATCGTCCATGGAGTAATCGGCGAACTAAGACGCTTTGTCGACCAGGTCTACCTGCCAGACACCTTAGCGATTGCGGGCTTCTACAAGGATTGGTTCCGCAACGGAGAGGGTGTCGGAAACTTTCTTTCCTATGGCGAATTTCCGCAAAAGTCGATGGCGGACATCGACGCCTTCATGATTCCCAGAGGGGCGATCGTCAATCGGGATCTGTCGCATGTCGAAGAGGTTGACTTGCGCGACCGACAACAGGTACAGGAGTTCGTAGCACACTCCTGGTACAGCTACACGACCGGAAAAAAGAGCGGCTTGCACCCATTTGTCGGCCAGACCCACCTAAAGTACACGGGGCCAAAGCCACCATTTGAAACCCTTGACATGGACGCGAGCTACTCATGGATCAAGTCGCCGCGCTGGAAGGGGAGGGCCATGGAAGTCGGGCCGCTCGCACGCGTTCTCGTGGCATATGCTAAAGGCGACGAGAAGGTGCGCGAACTTGTGGGCCTGGCGCTCAAAAAGCTCGATATACCGCCAACAGCGCTTTTTTCGACCATGGGCCGCACCGCCGCACGCACGCTTGAAACAAAATGGATCGCCGACGCTATGGAAGGGTGGTACCAAGAGCTCATCGGCAACATTCGCACGGGCAACTTAAAGACCTTCAATAACGCCCTTTGGGAACCCCACACATGGCCGCCGCACGCTCAAGGGGTGGGCTTTACCGAGGCCCCTCGTGGATCGCTTGCACACTGGCTTGTGATCCACGAAGGGCTAGTCGAAAACTACCAGGCCGTGGTGCCGAGCACCTGGAATGCGGGACCGCGGGACGCGGCCGGGCAGGAAGGGCCGTATGAGGCCTCACTGCGTGGGCTAAAGCTAGCGGTCGCCGATCAGCCGCTCGAGATCCTGCGCACGATACATAGTTTCGATCCTTGCATTGCCTGCGCCGTGCACATGGTCGACCCGAGCGGTGAGGAAATGCTTCAGGTCAAAGTAGTGTAACCGCAAAAGTGGGGGACAGCCCATGCACGAAATGGCATTGTGCGAGAGTCTGGTAGCGATCATAGAGGAGCAAGCTACCGTCGAGCACTTTTGTCGCGTGCATAGCGTAAGCCTCGAGGTCGGAGCCCTGGCCGGAGTGGAGGTCGAGGCCCTACGGTTTGGTTTTCAGGTTGTAAGCCAGGGTACCGTGGCCGAGGGGGCGGAATTAAAGATCCTTCCATCAAAGGTTTTCGCTCGCTGCCCGCTGTGTGGCGCGCAAGAGCTTATGCTGCCTCCTTCCGGCTCATGTCTTCAGTGCGGGGCCAAGCTGCATATGACGGGCGGACGCGAGCTTTCCATCAAGGAAATGGAGGTGGAGTAATGTGTGGGGTATGCGGGTGCGGTAAAGAAGAGCAGGAGCTTGAAAGCAAGCACGCCCATAAGTTGGCACGCGACGGAGAGGCGGCGTCAAACGGACATGAAGATCACGTGCATTTACCGAGATTTGCTCATGCGCCCGGTCTTTCTGCTCGGCGTATGGTGCAGGTTGAGCAAGATCTTTTTGCCAAGAATCAGCGCTATGCGCAAAGCAATCGGCAAAACTTCGAGGACCGCGGGATATTCGTGTTGAACCTCATGTCAAGCCCAGGATCTGGGAAAACCACTTTACTCGTGCGCACTGTCGAAGTGCTTTCCGGTTCCGGGTCTGTGGCGGTGATCGAGGGCGACCAGCAGACGGATCGGGACGCGAAGCGTATTGCAGCGACAGGTGTGCCCGTGCACCAGATTAACACCGGAAGAGGGTGTCATCTCGACGCCCACGGCGTCGGCCATGCCTACGAGCATCTGGCGCCCGCCGATCATAGCGTGCTTTTCATAGAGAATGTCGGCAATCTTGTGTGTCCGTCCGGATTTGATCTTGGAGAGGCGCGACGAGTGGTGATTCTGTCCGTGACGGAGGGTGAAGACAAACCTCTCAAATATCCGGACATGTTTCGTGTAGCCGATGTGATGGTATTGAACAAGATCGATTTGCTGTCGCATGTGGAGTTCGATGTTGACGCCTGCTGTACTTATGCGCGCGCGATCAACCCGAGCCTTGCCATTTTGATGGTATCGGCTACGCGCGGCGCGGGCATGGCCGACTGGCTTGAATGGCTTGCAGTCGAGCAGGCGCAATGGGTGAAGGGATGCGCACGCAAAATCACGGCGGGGTGATGGGGGTGATAGGCAATGAAGCCGATTTCGCGTACCCGCATGATCTCGGCGCTGGCGCAGGAGTCGCGCGCTGGCAACTGCGCGTATACGGCCGTGTGCAGGGGGTCGGATTCCGCCCATTTGTCTATCGCCGCGCAACCGAGCGTGCGCTCGTAGGGTTTGTGCGCAACGACGCAAGCGGTGTGATCATGGAAGTCCAAGGGTCGCTGCGCTCGCTTAGGGCGTTTGTCGACGCGCTCTACAAGGAGGCGCCGGTGCTTGCGCGTGTCGAGCATGTCGATGTGCGAGAGCTCAAGGTAAAGCAGGATGTTCGCGGTTTTGAAATCAGGCCGAGCGAGGGTGGTCGCATCAACACGTCGATTCCAACGGATGCCGCCACCTGCAATGAGTGTCTGGTGGAGCTTTTTGATGCAAGGAATCGACGCTATCGCTATCCGTTTATCAACTGCTCTCATTGTGGCCCCCGTTTTTCAATAATCGCCGGTATGCCCTATGATCGGCACAAGACGACGATGGCGCATTTTACCCTGTGCGGACCATGTGCCGATGAGTATGGGTGCCCGGAGAACCGGCGCTTCCACGCAGAGCCCGTGGCATGCGCGGCCTGTGGTCCGCGACTTGCCTTGTGGGATGCTAACGGACAAGAGCAGGCGGCGAAGGATGTGATCGCAGTGGCCTTTGGCCTTATGCGCGATGGGGCGACCATCGCGGTCAAGGGCATCGGCGGCTATCATCTCATGTGCGACGCGCGCAACGCGCAGTCGGTGGCGGCCCTGCGCAGGCGTAAGGGCCGCCTCGCCAAGCCCTTTGCACTGCTTGCCCTAAACGTCGCTTCTTGCAAGCGGTTTGCGCACATAAGCGCATCTGAGCGTGAACTGCTCGAGGGGGCAGACCGCCCCATTGTGCTACTGCGCAAGGCGCAAGATTGCGATAAGTGGCTTGCCGGTGTGGCCCCCGACCTCAACCGCATCGGTGTCATGCTCGCCTATACACCCATACACTATCTCCTCTTTCATGAGGCCGCGGGCCGAGCGACTGGTACAAAGTGGCTTGGCCGTCCGCATGACATGCTTTTTGTCTGCACGTCGGCCAATCCTGGCGGCGAACCGCTCGTCACCGGCAATGAAGAGGCGCTCTCCCGCCTCAACGGCCTCGCCGACTTTTTTCTCGTCCATGACCGCGCTATTGTGTCGCGATGCGATGACGGTGTCGTGCGGGCGGACGCAAAGGGACGGGCGTGGCTGCGTCTAGGTCGGGGTCAGGCGCCATCGGCCATCCGGTTGTCACTGTCCGGGCCGCCCGTGCTGGCCCTCGGCGCGATGCTTAAAGACACTGTGTGCGTTACGCGCGACAACGAGGCGTTCGTTTCGCCGCACATCGGCGATCTCGAAAACCGCAGGGCTTACCGGGCGCTCGACGACGCCGCGGCGTCGCTTATGGCCCTTACGGGTGTCGAGCCGCAGTGCGTTGCGCACGATCTTCATCCGGACTATCCGAGCACTCGTTTTGCCGAACGGCTGGCGGCGCAAAGGGGTATCGTCCGGATCCCGGTCCAGCATCATCAGGCCCACGTTGCTGCTGTGCTTGCCGAGCACAAGGTATCGGGACCGGTGCTCGGTGTCGCCTTGGATGGCGTCGGCTATGGGCTGAGCGGCGAGATCTGGGGTGGTGAACTGCTGTGGCTCAAGGGCGCACAGTTTACGAGATTGGGTAGTCTTTCGCCTCTGCCTCTGCCCGGCGCCGACAGCGCCGCACGCGAACCGTGGCGCATGGCGGCCTCTGTGCTCCACGCACTCGGCCGCGCCGACGAGATCCCCCGGCGCTTCCCTGGGGCCGCCGCGGGCATCGTCACAAGTATGCTCGAACGGCGTTTGAACACGCCGTCCTCAAGCAGCGCTGGGCGCCTATTCGATGCCGCCGCCGCGTTGCTTCATGTCTGCACTCATGCAAGCTACGAAGGTCAGGCGGCGATGATGCTTGAAGCTTTGGCCGCGCAGTCGCCCCACATAAAAGCCTATACGAACGGCTACGTCCTAAAAAACAACCACCTCGATCTCCTGCCGGTCCTGGATTTTCTGCGTACCTGCGTGGATCCACCGGCGGGCGCAGCAATCTTTCATGCGACCCTAATCAAAGGGCTTGAGGAGTGGATCATGCAGGCGGTCGAGGCCACCGGTGTCGCGCGCGTCGCCCTCGCGGGGGGCTGTTTTGCCAACGGCATTTTGCGGGAAGGACTACGCGTCAGGCTCGAGCGCCGGGGCGTCGCCATATACCGCGCCGCTCGCATGCCACCAAACGATGGCGGAATAAGCCTCGGTCAAGCATGGGTGGCGCTGCACGCTTTGCGGGAGGGTATGTAAGCATGTGCCTAGCGGTGCCGATGCGGGTGGAAGAGCTTTTGCAAGACGACATGGCGGTAGTCGAGATGGGTGGCGTGCGCAAGACCATCTCTCTTGCGCTCGTGGAAAACGTCCAACAAGGCGATTATGTGATCGTTCATGTGGGCTTTGCGCTCACGCGCCTTGACGCCGCCGAGGCGCACAAGACGCTGGAATTGTTTGCAACAATCGCGCGTACCATTGAAGTCGCTGACAAAGAGAGCCTATGAAATACATCGACGAATTTCGCGATAAGCACATGGCGGCATCTATGGCGCGCGCCATATGGGCGGAAGTCGAGGAGAGACGCACCTACCACATTATGGAATTTTGCGGTGGCCACACGCATGCCATTGCCCGCTATGGACTGCCGGACCTTTTGCCTTCCTCAATCAGGTTGGTGCATGGGCCAGGCTGCCCCGTGTGCGTGCTGCCGATAGGTCGCATCGACATGGCCATCAATCTTGCGCGCGACGGCGGCGTTATTCTCTGCACATATGCCGATGTCGTGCGCGTGCCTGCCACCGACCGCGAGAGCCTGCTTGCGATCAAGGCCGCGGGCGCGGATGTTGTGATGGTTTATTCGGTGCAGGATGCGCTCCAAGTGGCGCGTCGGAATCCGGATCGCGAAGTGGTGTTCTTTGCCATCGGCTTTGAGACGACGACCCCGCCCACGGCAGCGGCCATTCTGGAGGCGAAGCGGTTGGGAATGCGCAATTTCACCGTGATTTGCAATCATGTGCTAACGCCATCGGCCATCCAGAGCTTGCTTGATTCCCCCGAGGTACGGCAAATGGGCACCGTCCGGATAGACGGCTTTATTGGGCCGTCTCATGTAAGCGCGGTAATTGGCAGCCGGCCGTACGAGTTTTTTGCACAGGAATATGAAAAGCCAGTAGTCATCGCCGGTTTTGAGCCGCTCGATGTCTTGCAGTCGGTTTGGATGCTGGTGCGGCAGATAAACGAGGGGCGCGCCATCGTAGAAAACCAGTTCACGCGCGCGGTAACCCGTGAGGGCAACACGAAGGCGCAGACCTTGGTCACGGAGGTGTTCGAGCTGGCGCGCACGTTTGAGTGGCGGGGATTGGGAATCGTCCCATACAGTTCTCTGCGGATTCAAAATCGTTACGGCGCCTTCGACGCCGAACGGCGGTTTGGTTTGCGGCCCGCAAGCGTCCCAGACCACAAGGGTTGCGAATGCGGCGCCATATTGCGAGGAGTAAAGCATCCACACGACTGCCGGCTGTTTGGCGGCGCCTGCGTACCCGAAAGCCCTATGGGTTCCTGCATGGTTTCGTCCGAAGGCGCCTGCGCGGCGCATTATACTTATGGACGCTACCGGCGGGATAACGCCCTCGGGCTGCGGCGCGCGGCGGGTAAATCATGAGCGCCCGCGTGCGGCGTCACGCTCGCGCCCTCGATGTACGCCACGGCCGCATCGACATGAATCATGGCAGCGGCGGGCGCGCGACTACACAACTCGTGCAGGAGCTCTTTCTGAATGCCTTCGACAACGAGTGGCTTAGGCTCATGGATGACCAGGCGCGTTGCAACCTGCCCGCCGGCCGCCTCGTGGTGGCCACTGACGCACACGTCGTTTCGCCCCTCTTTTTTCCCGGTGGCGATATCGGTGCGCTGTCTGTGCATGGAACGGTCAATGATGTGGCCATGGCGGGCGCCAAGCCTATGTATTTGACGGCGGCGTTCATCATCGAGGAAGGCTTTGCGCTTGCCAGCCTAAAAAGGATCGTCGATTCCATGGCGCAAGCGGCCCGATCCGCGCAGGTAGCGGTGATTGCGGGCGACACCAAGGTCGTTGAGCGGGGCAAGGGCGATGGGCTTTTCATCACCACCACCGGGGTAGGCGTGGTCGATCCCGCGCTCGACATCCATGTTCACCGGGCACAGCCCCAGGATTGCATTTTGATCAGCGGTACGATCGGTGATCATGGTATCGCGATTATGTCGGAGCGCGAACATCTGTCATTCCAAACCACCATCCTATCTGATACGGCGGCTTTGCATGGGCTTGTGGCGGATATGGTGCGGGTTGTGCCAGATATTCATTGCCTGCGGGATCCCACGCGCGGGGGGCTTGCGACAGCGCTCAACGAGATCGCCGATCAGTCGGGCGTAGGCATGCGTATTCAGGAGGCGGCCATCCCGATTCGCGCCGAGGTGCGCGCGGCCTGCGAGTTCCTGGGTTTGGATCCTTTGTATATCGCCAATGAAGGCAAGCTTATCGCCATATGCCCCCCAGAGCAGGCCAACACATTGCTTGCCGCCATGCGGCGACATCCGCTGGGCGTGCAGTCGGCAATCATAGGAACAGTGGTCGATGATCCATTGCGCTTTGTGGAAATGGAGACCGCGTTTGGTGGCACCCGCATGGTCGACTGGCTTACTGGTGACCCACTGCCGCGGATTTGCTGAAACGTCATGCGCATTATGTTACTCGTGGAATCGTTTAACAGCCTAAGTCAGAGGGTGTATGGGGAGCTTGCCCGCTGCGGGCATGAACTCGCCGTGGAATTCGATGTAAATGCGGAGTCTACGCAACAGGGTGTCGCGCTCTTTAAGCCAGACGTGATCGTAGCCCCTTACCTCAAGCGGGCCATTCCGCGCACGGTTTGGAGCCGCTACCCATGCCTTATCATCCATCCCGGAATTCCCGGCGATCGCGGGCCCTCGGCCCTCGACTGGGCCATCCTCGAGGGACGCCGCGAATGGGGGGTTACCGTATTGCAGGCCAATGAAGAACTGGATGCGGGGGACATCTGGGCCTTTGAGACATTTCCCCTGCGCATCGCCCCCAAAAGCAGCATTTACAGGAATGAGGTGACCGAGGCGGCCGTCAAAGCGCTATGCCGGGCGCTGACGTCATACGAGCGAGGGGTTCTGCGGCCGCTGTCACAACGCGATACCAGTCTGGACGCGGCGATCTTGCGGGGCCACCGCCGGCCCGCAATGATGCAGGTGGATCGTGCGATCGATTGGGGCCAGGATACCACGGAGGTCATTCTAAGGAAGATTTACGCGTCGGACAGCGCGCCGGGCGTGCGCGACTGGCTGTGCGGCCGCACCGTGTATCTGTACGGCGCGTGGAAAGAGGCGACGTTACGCGGCATCCCCGGGGCGCTGCTTGGGCAACGGGATGGCGCCGTTTGCCGCGCGACTGTCGACGGTGCTGTCTGGATCACGCATATGCAGGCCGTGCAACAGGATGGGCGTGGACTTAAGCTGCCTGCGACCGTGGTGCTTGGCGATGCTATTGCCGATGTGCCATGCATTCCCATTGTACAAAATTCGACGGAAACGTGGCGAGAGATCGTGCGCGAGCAAGAGGGCGCTGTCTGCCATCTGCATTTCCCGTTCTACAATGGCGCCATGAGCGCCGACCAATGCCGCCGTCTTACTGATGAATATAAGCGGGCGAAAGAAAGCGATGCGCGCGTCATCGTCTTGCACGGAGGGCCGGATCATTGGTCCAATGGCATCCATCTCCATGTGATCGAGGCGTCAGAAAGTCCGGCGGACGAGTCGTGGCGAAACATTGAGGCCATGAATGATCTCGTGCTTGAAATCCTCTCGACGACCCGTCAGATGACGATTGCAGCACTTTGCGCAAATGCGGGGGCCGGCGGTGTGTTTCTCGCGCTTGCGGCCGACGCCGTATACGCGCGACAAGGCGTGGTTTTGAATCCCCACTACAAGAACATGGGCAACCTGTATGGCTCGGAGTACTGGACTTATCTCTTGCCGCGACGCCTTGATGCCGAGGAAAGTGACTGGCTGCTACAGGGGCGGCTACCAATAACGGCCGCGAAGGCCGTGGCGGTAGGGCTGATCGACGGCGCCCTTGGGCGTACGCCGGCCGAATTCAGAGATATGATCGCACGGCTTGCGCGAGCGTGGGCGCATCCAGACTTCTGGTCGGCGCG
>JAKARW010000103.1 GCA_021819125.1 Pseudomonadota bacterium
TGGCGGAGAGGGAGGGATTCGAACCCTCGGTACGCTTTTGGCGTACACACACTTTCCAGGCGTGCTCCTTCAACCGCTCGGACACCTCTCCCGCAGGGCGCCAAGACTAACCTAGGTTCATGGCGTGCGCAACGAGGCCAAACCTCAAGACACATAGGGACCCTAGGCCCGCATCGGCAAGGACGGTATACTTCGCACCCATGGCCAACCCCGATTTCTTGAAGAGCTTACCTCCTTTCGCGGAACGCGCCACGCAGCTTTCCCGCCACAGCACCCCCTATCACGATCCGGTGGCCCGGATCCACTGGGAGCGCCTGTCACAGCATGCGTTCTGGCTGCCCGAACAGGCGGTTTCGTTGTACGGGATCGAGGAGTACGACGGCTTGCCATTAGCCGTTCGCCAGGCGCTCTCGCATCACGAATTCATCCGTTTCCTCAATGCCGGCGTCTGGCTCGAAAGCCTGTTTCTCCAAAGGCTTGCGCGCGCTGCGCTCAAAGGCCCGCGCGCTGCGCGCATCTACCACCTCCACGAATTGCGTGAAGAGGCTGGACACAGCCTTATGTTTCTTGAATTTTTCGAGCGCGCGGGGCTTGATGATTTTGCAACCACTGCGCACTTCGATCACTGGCTGACATTACTTGGCCGGCGGCTACCCTTCCATTCAACACTTTTCTGGAGCGCCGTTCTGCTCGGAGAGGAGGTGCCCGACCGGCTCAACCGCTATGTGCGGCTGCATGCCCAGGGTGTGTGCCCGGTCGCAGTCGAGTTGTGCGTCCTCCACAGCACCGATGAGGCGCGCCATATCGCCTACGGACAAGACATCTTGCGGCACCGCCTGGAGCGTGCCGGACGTATGACCAAGCGGGCCCTCGGATATGCCCTGGGTGGCCTGTTGCGCCGATTCGCGACCACCTTCTACTACCCGCCCCAAGACCTTTATGAGCGTGCCGGGCTACCAACCGGCCCCTGGGCGGCACGCGCCGCCACCCATATGCACCGCCGCCAGTTCGTGGCTCATTGCTTAAGTCCGACCGTAGCTCGCCTTCGCGAACTCGGCCTTGCCGTCAATTGGCCCTGACACCTAACTCCCGTAACCCGGAGAAGAGCTCGCGGGCGCCCCCGCTCCCCCACTTGTCGTGTTCTTGACCACAAGATCGTTACGCACGCTTACGACCCCGGGGGTAGTCCGCGCAATGTGCATGGCCTCCCGGATCTGCCTTGCGCGATTGACAAACCCACTCAATATGACATGGCCGCGATAGGTATCGACTTTGATCTGGAATCCCTGGAGGGTCTGATCTTCAAGAATGCGCGCCTTGATCTTGGAGGTGATAGCGGCATCGTGGAAGTATTGCCCCGTGGTCTCACGCGACGGGGTGCTTGAGCAGCCCGCGCCCAGCGCCAGAACCGTCCCGATCACAGCGCTCGCCAATACTCTCCTTGGTGCCACTATCCTCAGTGCATTCATCATATAGCCATCCTCTCGCTGTAGTTTTCGGGCCCTGTCGCAGCATACCGCAACGGCCACCTTAATACCTTGGGAATCCATCCATCATGAGACGGCTTCCCGAAAGTTCTCCATAACGCCCCTCGATCTTACCCACAGCCTATTGTCATTCGCCGCCTCAGCAAGATCGTCACCGCCAAACCGACTTCAAGCGCTTGGGCCTCGTCTTTGATTCAAGCCCATTTTTCCTCTGCGCCCTTACGACCCACCACCGCCCAAGTGGGCGTGCCGAATGTCGTCGCGGCGATGATGTTCACCATTATGCAAGGAACGCGCGGGGCGGGCCACACGCACCGCGGGCCCGGCATGGGTGAGCGGCACGCCATAGCCCAATCCGTTAATAGACTGCCGACGGTACCTTTGCCGCCGACGCCACCATGAGTACCGCGGCAAGCACCGCAGTACAGAAAATATTGCCCAGCCACAACAGACCCCCCCACCCAACAATGGGTAAGCGGGGCCCATTGTCGGCTGATACGCAGGAGGCCGAATCGGACTTTAGGCCGTTTGGGAGGCGGATTCCAGGACCGTAGAGTGCGAAGAACGAAGGTAGGGCGCTACAAACGGAGAAATATTACGGGTACGCATAACCCCCTCACTTGCACCCCGGCCCAGAAACTCCAAAAGCCGGACCTGATGGGCAATCTCCTCATGCAGTATCGCCAAAATCAGATTATAGGTCCGGTTATCCTTACCTGATGTCGCACTGCAAAGCTCGGTATAGGCCCACACCGACTCCTCGGCCGCCTTCAGCAGCACTGCAAGTATCTGCGAAACATCCGCCTCCGCCGGCAAATTGCGCAAGGCGCCAAGCCCTTCCATCTTGCCGCACAGCGTTGCGGGTAGACGGCCGCCCAGTTCGTAGATACGTGGCACAAGCGCCTCGAAATGGTTGCGATCCTCTTCCCTGGCATCATCCACCACCCGGCGCAGGGCTTCGCCTTCGACACCCACGAGATGCGTACGCAGCAGCGTGAAATAATAATAATTGCTCATCTCATCGAGCGCCCGCTCAACCAAAAGGTCCACCAAGCGCTGTACATCCATACCACTCCACTCGACAAGCTCCCTTGCCACGCACCGTATCATAACCGCCTCCTTATGCTAGGCCTCCCAAGGCGACCGATCCTCGGCGCCCTTTACTCGCCACATCCATTGTCAGATGGCCAGGACCGCTCGGCGATCAGACCTTCGTCCGAGGAGTCACTGATAGCCGGCTGCGGTCCGCTCGCGAGCCATTTCATCGCCCGCATGCGGCATACTACCGCCCTCGACGCTCAAAGCGGCCGCCTCCATGGTACCGCGCGCCTTCTCACGGCCCTGGTCGACCGCATCACCCGCACGTCTTGCCATGTTGCGAGTCACATCGCGCGCCGCGCCCACGGCGTCACGCACGGCGCCCGACATGCGGTCACTGTTAGTCTTCGCAAACTCGCTCAACGATGAGCGCAGCTCGCGCCCGGACTTCGGCGCGAACAAAGCGGCAGCCGCGTAACCGAGAGCCAAGCCGCTCACAAATAGCATCACCTTGGGTCCGGTGCGACCTGAAGAAATAGACTCATATTGCGCATTGGCAGCCATGCAAACACCTCCTAAATGGTCATTTCCGGCCTCTACGCATCGCGCGGACTGCGCCCGACCAAGTAATACACGATCATGCCCACCAGCGGGAACAACAGTACTACCACGATCCATAGCACCTTATGACCGACGCGCGCAGAGCCAAGAAGTATACTTATGATCGCGATCACATCGAGAACCACGACAACGATCCCCAAAAGTGAGTATGAGCTCATACCCGTCACCCTCTATCGCCCTTGCGAACGTCCAACACGTGTACCCGCGGCACTCATTGCGGCCATAAGCCTCAGGGCTTATATGATCAGGTGGGGAAAATATAATGGAAAAACTCGGTGCGACTCGAAACACCACACTTCTCGTATATCGTGCTGATATGCTGTTTTAATGTCTTTTCGGAATTCCCTGTCAATCGCGCCATCTCCTGAGTCGACAGCCCTTTGAGCAAAAGTCGCGCAACCTCGCATTCCTTATTGGTCAAAGTCGCCTGATTCAAAGCCCGTTCCCGCGCCCCGATAAGACCCTTGGGCTCCTCCCACAACCGCTCCAGTACACGCTTTAAGTCGCTTGTCGAAAACGGCTTTTCAAGGAGATAGGCGGCACCGTGATTCAAGGCCTCCTTAACACGCGTCTGATCGGCAAACGCGCTGA
>JAKARW010000046.1:0-8004 GCA_021819125.1 Pseudomonadota bacterium
TGGGAATTCCCGCGCCATTCTTTAATATCACGCCGCACGCGTTCCCCTCCCGCCCGCCGTGCAGGGCGGCGCAGGTTACCGGAGATTGGGCGCCGGCTTTCGTCGGGCCTTTGGGGCTCAGCTCAACCGGGAATCGATTGCGCAAGCCACCACGCGCCACCCCCCCAGGTTCCGACCCATAAGACCGCACCTATCGCGCTCCAGAGGGCGAACGGGCGAAAGCCCATCTCGGCACTACCGGCGATATAGCCTTGTAGTTGGCGCAAGGGCACGATATAGCGGCCGATCACGACGACCACGGCGCCATAACGCCGGAACACCTCATGGACGCGGTCAAGCATGGCGGGCTTTACCCCGATGTATTTGCCGTATCGCAGGAGCCCCGCATGCCCATAACGAGCCCCTAGTCCATAGGCGGCATAAGCCCCCAGCACCGAGGCGAAGAGCGCAAGCGGGAGCACCTCCTCGATGGCGAAGGCGCCCTTGGCGGCGAGAAAACCGGCTGTCACCACGACCGCTTCGCCTGGCGCAAACACGACCCCCATGTTTTCGACAAACAGGATCGCGACCAGGCCCCAAAGCCCGTAACGGTGCAGGACGGGTGTCGCGACGTGGATGAAATGCGCAAGCGCCGTAAGAAACCAATGACTCATCGCAATTTGTCCTACTAAGGTTTTAAGGCGGTAGGCGGAGTTTGGCGCACGGCGAGCCTCTGATTGCTCGCCCGGGCACCCCGTGCGCTCAAGAGGTAACCGCGGGCGATGGCAGGGTCCACCCCGGCTCGCCGGTTCCCTCGATTCGCCGCATCATGCGGCCTTTCGCGCCATACTCACCCCAGCGGGGATTATGGCATTTATTGGGGCGCTATGCCGCGCTTTTGCCATTCAATTGTCATGGCCCCGTCACGTCAACCGCCAAGAATGCCGCTTATTTCAGCAAACCAATATCCAAAGGGAGGATATTTATGGTGAGCGGTGCGGGCATGACGCGGTGGAAAAAGGGGGAAGTCAAGCACGGGCCGGGCGGCTACGCTCGCCTGCCGGGCGCCATTGTGGCGGCCTTCGCCATGGGAGTCGGGTCGGCGCATGCGGCGACCCTGACGAGTTCCACAAACTCCACACCGGCCGGCGGCAGTGTCAATATCGGCGCTGTAAACGCCGCAGCGCATAGCTCCACCGCCGCCAAGGCGCTCAAGAAAACCGATAAGAAACTCACGGCCAAAAAGATATTCCACGCCGCGCAATCGGAGATCCTGATAGGCCACGATGAGTTGCAGGCCGCGGGCCCGGTCGGTGGGGCGGCAGGGGCCCTTGCACAATCGCCGGGGGTGCGTGTGGTGAGTTCCGGGGCGGTGGGCGCGCAACGGGCGGCGATCAGCGTAAACGGCATAGAACAGGGCTGGGGCGGTCTGCAGGGGTTGACATCCAATGGCCTGCTTGCGGTGACGTTCGACGGCGTGCCGATGAATAATCCCGGGTCTGGGTTGTGGGCCACGCCCCAGATCCCCGAGCTATCGCTGATATCGGGCATCAATGTCATCTATGGGCCAGGCAATCCCGACAGCCGCTGGTACGACAGCCTAGGGGGCACCATCGGCTTTGTCCCCGTGCAGCCGACTTCACGCGCCGGCGGCAATTTTGGCGTAACGTTCGGTAGCTATGGCACGCAAGGCTTCCATGCCACGATGCGTACCGGCCTCCATGATGGCTACTCGGCGGTGTTGGCGGCCGGCACCACGCAGTCGAACGATTACATCCAATCGCAAGAAGACGGTTTCGCAAACCCGAGCCATGATCAGGCAATTTATGGCAAGGTGGTGAAGCTATTGCCCCATGGAAACGTGGGCTTAGGCGCCTATGTCGCGGATTCCCGATCGTATCGCCCGGCGTTCATTCCACTTGCGCCCATTGCGGGCCTTACGGTAAACGGTTTTACGAGTACGGGGGCGACGATTCCCGGGCCGCTTTATAGCGAAACCACGTCCGGATATTACGGCGGTACGCCTTTTAGCATATGGCATAAGCAGGTCGAGAACGCCACTTATCTCGTGTATATGCCCCTTAATTTACATTTTTCCACGGTAACCGCGCTGCACAACACGCTCTGGTATCGTCATGGAAACCGGCTGCACAATCATTATAACGATTTTAATCAGGGCGCCGATAACCTATTTGAGTACAACAATCCTCATACCGCGACGATCGGCGACAAGTTCGTTTTCGACTTCACATTGCCCCGCAACACGGTCGCGGCCGGCGGTTACTATTTGTACAGCGTTTATAATACGCGTAACGCCTTTTACAATCCCGAGGTAACAAGTCCGTCTGGTATTGCCTACACATATTCCTATCCGTCCAAATATCGAAGCGGGTACTTCTACCAGAATTTCGCCGCGGCCTTCGTGCAGGACCGTATCGCTATTGTGCGCGGCCTTAGCGCAACACCCGGGGTGCGGATCGCCTATTTCGGAACGACCTACGCGAATCTCGCCACCACGGATTTCCCGCAGGCCAATCTCGCCTACGATCCCGAGACACAGCCCAATAGCTCGACGACCTTCACGAAGGTCGAGCCGTCGCTTGACATTCGGTATCAGTGGACGCGATATCTTGCGCTCTATGCCCAGAGCTCTACGGCCTATCAAAATCCCGAGGTCGGGGGAGGCGGAGGCCCTTATCAGGCCCTTCCCTCATCGGTGCTGGTTCCGACCGAAGGCCGCTATGACACCGCGGGCTTGCACGTGCTCGTAAAGCACGCGGGCATCGCACGTCATTTTCGGATGAACCTCGACTATTACCATCTATCGGTCACAAACCAGTTCATCAATGTGACGACCAGCAACGGCACTAGCATTGAGGCTACCGGCGACAGTCTCTATCAAGGCGTGAATCTCTCCTCGGAAGATAATCCCGTGGGTGGTCTCCATGTGTTCGGTAATGTGGGCTATGAGCGGGCCCATTACGTCAATTACACGACAGGCGGTGTGGCATTCGCGGGACTTGCGGTGCCGTATGTGCCGACTGAGACGCTTACGGCCGGCGCCTCATACCGGTACTTCCGGGATGGCATGGTCTACGATCCCAAGCTTTGGACGACCTTTACGGGAAGCCAAAATATCTTCAACAATGATACCGGCGCGCCGTCTTCGCAAACGCTGCCGGCATACAATATCTGGAACGCGTCTCTGGGCCTTGTCGTGCCTGTGGGGGATACCGATGGGCGCGCGGATAAGATGAAGGTCGTATTTTCAATCCTGAACCTTTTGAATAAGCGCTTCAACGAGTACGCGTACGTGACATCGGGCGGCTATCTTGGAGGCAACAGCGCGGGAGCGACCCTCGGATACCCGGGGGCCCCCCGCACCTATTACGTTTCGGCGGACTATAGCTTCTAGGATGGCACGAGATCTGGTATGGATCCGGCGCGTTTTTTAAGGGGGCGCGGGCGGGTTTGTGCCGTTTTGCGGCCGGTGGCTTTTGGCTTTCATGCGCCAAGCCACCGGTCTTTGGTGTCTAGCGGAAAACGACCGTGCGTCGGCCGTGGATCAGGACGCGATCGTCGAGATGGTAGCCGAGCCCGCGCGCCAGCACGGTCTTTTCGATATCGCGGCCGTAACGTATGAGGTCCGATGGGTCGTCGGAGTGATCGACGCGCACCACGTCTTGCTCGATGATCGGACCGTCGTCTAGATCCGAGGTCACGTAATGGCAGGTGGCACCGACGAGTTTGACGCCCCGTTCATAGGCCTGATGATAGGGTTTCGCGCCCTTGAAGCTTGGCAGGAAGCCATGATGGATGTTGATGATGCGATGCATGTAGCGCTGGCATAGGGTGTCGGGGAGCACCTGCATGTAGCGGGCAAGCACCATGACATCGCCTTGCGCGTCATCGAACAGTTCGGCGATCCGCGCAAAGGCCGCGGTCTTATCGTCCAAGGTCGTGGGCACATGATGAAAAGGGATGGCATGCCACTCGACGAAGCTTCGGTGCGTGTCGTGATTCGATATGACGCACGGAATCTCGATGTCCCATTCCTCGGCCCGCCAGCGGGCCAGGAGGTCGTAGAGGCAGTGGCCGAGCTGCGAGACCAGGATCACCACGCGTTTTTTGCGCGCGCTGTCCACCACCTGCCAATCCATGGCAAATTGCGCCGCGATCGGGGCGAACCGTTCACGGAAGGTCGTGACGTCAAAGGGCAGGGAATCGGCGAGGATCTCCTGGCGCATGAAGAAGCGGCGAGCCTCCGGATCGGAGTGATGGTTGGCCTCCGTGATCCAGCCGCCGTGGGCCGCGATAAGGCCGCTTACGGCAGCGACGATACCGACACGGTCGGGGCATGAGAGGGTCAGCGTATAACGACGGGCCATCTTTTGAGTTCCGGGCAGGTGACGACAACCGTCATTTTGACATCCTCTCGCTTGCTAAAGAAAGCCTGGATCTTGGCTTATGGTTCCTGCGCACGCTCGTGGCGGTCGTAGGCTTGCCACGCACGGCGCGGGCTTTCTTGTGGAAAACGTCAAGGGTGAAGAAGGGTGAGCGAGCGGTGTCCCTGTTCGGTTTCGAGCGACAAGGGCGCCTGGGCGCCCATGCGCCTAGCGGGCCTTGAGGCTGGGATAAACCTTAAGAAAGTGGTCTTGCGGCCGTCGAGGATATCTACCGGGGCGGCATGGCGGGGATTCCTGGATCGTTGCGGCGCGAGCCCCAGAGACGCGCTTGGGCGGCGAGCGCAAACACCGCGCCGCTTGCGCACACCGCCGGCCATCGCGCCTCCTGCCAAGCCAAGGTCCCGACGAACGACCCGAGGGCGCCGCCCACGAAGTAGGCGGTCATATAGAGGGCGGTAAGGCGATTTCTGGCGGCCGCGCCAAGCGCGTAGATCCGGGTCTGGTTTGAGACGTGACTGCCTTGGACGCCCGCGTCGAGCAGTGCGGCACCGACGGCGACACCAAGGAGGGTGTCGCCGACCTGCCAGAGGACCAGGAAGGCGGCCAGCACGAGCGCGAGAAAGGCGCCATTGATACCGCGCGCGCCGATGCGCTCGGACAGTCGGCCGGACAGGGGTGCGGCCAAGGCCCCGGTCACGCCGATGAACCCGGTGATTCCCACCATGCGGCTTGCGTCGCCGGGGAACAGGCGGGCGTAATGGAAAACGAGCGGTGTCCAAAAGCTGTTGAAGGCGGCAAAGCCCATGGCGCCGAGAAAGGCATGGAGGCGGAGCACGGGTTCTTGCCGCCAGAGTGCCACCAGGGATAGGAGCAAGGCCTTGTGCGTGGCAGGTCCCGCCGGTGGCTGACGGGGCAGGAGGCGCGCGGCGAGCGCGGCGCAGAGCGCCATGGCGCCGGCCGCGATCGCATAGATGACGCGCCATCCGAGGAATGCCCCAAAGCCGCTCAAGGCCCGCGATAGGATGATGCCGACCAGAAGGCCGCTCATGACAAAACCGACCGCGCGTCCGCGCCGGGCCGGCGCGGCCAGGTTTGCGGTATAAGGGACGAGCAGTTGCGGGACCGTGGTGACAAGCCCCATGAGTAGACAGGCGGCCAGCAGGATCGAAAAGTCGGGACTAAATGCCACGAGCAGTAAAGTGCCGGAGATCAGCGCAGTGGTCGTGACGATGAGGCGTTTTTTCTCGCGGCCATCGCCGAGGGGTACGATGAACAAAAGGCCCGCTGCGTAACCGATCTGGGTGGCGACGGTCACAAGTCCCGCGCGGTCTGGGGTGATCTGAAAACTTCTCGCGATTTGGGCTAGCAGCGGCTGGCTATAGTACAGATTGGCGACGGTGGCGCCGGCCATGAACGCAAGAAATCCGAGCAAGCCGGAAGACAGGGACGCGGCCGGTGCGGCGTGGGGGCCTTCGTTACGGAACATGGGGCGTCATCGGGAAGCGACAGCGTTGAGTGTAGCGGTTTTGTGGCCGGCCGCAATCAAGCCATGGCGCGCTCGTAAAATGACCCCCTTTGTGTCAGGCGCTTATGCCTTGAAGCGTGCCTTGTCATCGCCACGGGGATTCGCCAGACTCGCCCTATGTCTTTCATGGAACGACCCCATGCCCAAAACCCTTACTAAGGCCGCTTCGCGGGCTCCGAAGAAGATCGTAAGGCGCGCCGCGCGCCACCGCGGTCCGGTGATCGCCGCCGTGGATCTCGGCTCGAACAGCTTTCATCTCGTGATCGCCAAGGTGGAGAACGGCGAACCGGTCGTGGTCGACAAGTTGCGGGAGATGCTGCGTTTCGGGTCGGGACTCGACCATAAGCTGCATATCCGGCCGATCGCGGCCAAGGCGGCGTTGGCCTGTCTGCGACGCTTCGGGCAGCGTCTTGCGCTCTGGCGCCCGGAGCTCGTGCGCGCAGTCGGGACCAACACCTTGCGTCAGGCCGCGGGCGCTGAGTCCTTTTTGCGCAAGGCGCAGGCCCGGCTTGGCGTGCCGGTCGAGGTGGTGTCAGGCATCGAGGAGGCGCGGCTCATCTATCGCGGTGTAAGCCCCGGCATCGCCCCCGACGTGCGCGCGCTGGTTATCGATATAGGGGGCGGGAGTACGGAGCTTATCGTCGGCGTAGGCGGGCATGCGGAGATCCTGGAGAGTGTCACGATGGGCTGCGTGACGTTGACAGATCAGTTGTTGGCGGGGCATTTGTTGACCGAGGCCCGGTTCGCCCAGGCCGTGACCTTTGCCCGGCATAAGCTCATGCCTCTACGGGAACGGCTTCTGCCGGCTCGCTGGGAGCGAGCCGCGGGGTCGTCTGGGACGGTGCGCGCGGTGGACGCGGTGGCGCGCGAGCTAGGGCTTGCGAGCGGCGGGCTCACCGCCGCCGCCTTGGCAGCCCTGAAGGACCGGGTTTTGCTTCATCGTCATGTCGATAGGCTGGTGCTCCCAGGGCTTGCCACCGAGCGGGCCCCGGTGTTCGCCGGAGGGCTTGCGATCCTGATCGCACTCTTTGATGTGCTGGAGATCACCACAATGGAGGTCGCCAAGGGGGCGTTGCGCGAAGGAGTCCTGAGGGATCTGATTGACCGCCTGTCGGGCGCCGATGTGCGTGCCGACACCATCGCGCGATTGGCCACGCGTTGGCCGGACCCTTACGGGGCGCGTGTTGCCGGGCGCGTCGCCACCGTCTTTGAGGCGGTAGCGGGGCCGTGGCGGCTATCGCTCGAGGATGGCCGCCTCCTGGAGTGGGCGGTGCGGCTGCACGCCTGCGGGACTGCCATCAATCATCTTTACTATGAGCGTCACAGCGCCTACATCGTCACGCATGCCGAATTGGCCGGATTCGCGCCGCGCGAGAAGGCATTGCTGGCCGCTTTGATCGCGCTGCATCGCGGCCGGTGGACGCAGCCTACCGTGAATGCGCTGCGCAAATCCTTTGGGGATTCGGCGGCGCGCCTGGCGGTGTTGACACGCATCGTGATCGTGTTTTTGCGGCTTGAGGGGTCTTTTACCACGGCCCGGCAGCACGCCCCTTGGCGTCTGGGGGCGCGCGCGAATGTGCTCGAGATCCGTATTGCGCAACGAACAGGCCCGATGCGGGATGCCCTGTGGCGGGAGCTTGCCCTGGAGCTTGCGGATATGCAGAAAGGCCCCATCCATTTTGTCTTGAAGGTCTAAGGATCGGGCGATCCTGACATCCTCCCCGGCCTGAAGGCCGGAGATTCCTACGGCGCTCAGGCGTGGCATGGAGCCGCCCCTGAGCCGCTTCGGTGGGTTCCTGTTGCTGGCGGCATTGCTGCACCGCTCACTTCACGGGCCATGCGGCCCGCAATGCAGGCGAACCGGGCGTGTCCCGCCCTTAATACATTGATCGCGCCGACCACATCGGCGTTTTCCTCGAAACCACATTCCACGCACTCGAACCGGCCTTGCGTCTGGCGATTGTCCGCCGACACATAACCACAGACCGGACAGGTCCGGCTCGTGTTCTGCGGCGGTACGGCGACGAGCCAGCCGCCGTTCCACGCCAGCTTGTAATCAAGTTGGCGGCGAAACTCGGCCCAGCCCTGATCGAG
>JAKARW010000046.1:8104-18152 GCA_021819125.1 Pseudomonadota bacterium
CTCATGTCGCTTGAAGCTATTGAGCGGCGCGTAGAACGTGCCGTCCGAGAGCGTGGCGAATCGAGCAATGCCCATGTCGATGCCGATGGCATTGCCCTGCGGAATCGGCTGCTCGACCTCGCGTTCGGCTTGAATCGACACGAACCACTTGCCGCACGACTGGCTCACGGTGACGTTCTTCACCGCGCCCAATACGTCCCGGTTCAAACGCATGCGCATCCACCCGAGCTTGGGCAGGAACAGGCGGCTATTCGCCTGATCGAGCTTGATCTGTTTCGGATCGGGATAGCGGAAGCTGTCTGACCGGCCCTTCTTCTTGAAGCGTGGGAAGTCGGCCCGTTTGGCGAAGAAGTTGGAATAAGCCCGCTCCAGATTGGTCTTTGTGGCGAAATACCGCCGCAGAGTGTTCGATGGCGATGCCATTAACCGGTTGCGCATCATCTTCGCCAAGACCTGCGCCGACTTTGAAGCGCAACTAATCGAGATGGATGGCGAGGACGATCATGTTCACCTGCTTGTGGAGTACCCGCCGAAGGTCGCCGTCTCCAATTTCGTGAACAGTCTCAAGGGCGTATCCAGCCGCCTGCTGCGCAAGGAACGACCCGATATCCAGAAGCGCTACTGGAAAGGCGTGCTGTGGTCGCCGTCCTACTTCGCTTCAAGCTGCGGAGGTGCGCCAATTTCCATCGTGCGCCAGTACATCGAGCAGCAGCAGACCCCGCACTGAAACCAAAACCCAAGGACGGCTGCGCCGTCCGCGCTACGACCGAAGGAAGTCCCTGTGGGATCCTTCCCCGCCCTGATGGGCCATTCGGCCCACAATGACGGCGGGGCTTGTCGCGCACCGGGTCAGCCCTGATCGGCCCATTCCGCCAGAAGTTCGGCCTGGGCGTCGCGTAGGGTGCGTTTGCGGGGGCGTGATCGGCGATACTGGCCATCGGCCTGCAGGATCCAGGCGTGGGTATTGTCCTTGAGGTAACGCTTCAAATCGCGGACTAGGCGATCGCGCAGCCGCGGGGACTGGATCGGGAAACTCACCTCGACGCGCCGGAAGAAATTCCGTTCCATCCAGTCGGCGCTCGCCAGATAGACCTCCGGCTGGGTGCCATTGGCAAAGTAATAGACGCGGCTGTGTTCGAGAAACCGGCCGATCACGGAGCGCACCTGGATATTGTCGGAGACGCCGGCCACATCGGGGCGTAGACAGCAGATACCGCGTACGATGAGCTGGATCCGGACGCCATCGATAGAGGCGCGATACAGCGCCTGGATGATCTCGGGCTCGGTCAATCCGTTGACCTTGAGGATGATGTGCGCCCGGCGGCCGGCCCGTGCGTGGCCGCGCTCGCGCTCGATCAGGGCCAGCATTTGTTGATGCAAGGTGAATGGACTTTGCGCCAAGCGGTGCAGCGGCAAGGCGCTCGCGAGGCTCGTGAGTTGCAGAAAGACGTGATTGACGTCCTCGCCAATTTCCGGGCGGCACGTGAGATAGGCGTAATCCGTATAGGTCTTGGCGGTGCGCAGATGGTAGTTGCCGGTGCCAAGGTGCACGTAGCGGCGCAGGAGATGGCCCTCGCGGCGCACGACAAGCGCCATCTTGGCGTGGGTCTTGAAGCCCACGATGCCGTACAGGACGTGGGCCCCGGCCTCTTGAAGCTTGTTGGCGAGCGCGATATTGGCGGCCTCGTCGAAGCGCGCGCGTAGCTCGATCACGACCGTGACCTCCTTGCCGGCGTGCGCGGCGGCGACCAGGGCATCTGCGATGACCGAGTCCGGCCCCGATCGGTACATGGTCTGCTTTATGGCCAGCACTAATGGGTCGACGGCCGCCTGTTGGATGAAGTCGACGACCGGCAGGAACGATTCAAAGGGGTGGTGCAAGAGGAGGTCAGTGCGGCGGATGGCGGCAAACAAATCCGTTCCCGGCGCCAACGCCCGCGGCACTCCGGGGACAAAAGCCGGGTACTTCAAGTCTGGACGTTCGATGCGATCATAGATCTCGCCCAGTCGGTTCAGGTTCACCGGGCCATTTACGGCATAAAGGTCTTCTGCGTCTAGCTCGAACTGGCGCAGCAGAAAACCGCGGGTGACGTCCGGGCACTCGCGCGAGACCTCAAGACGCACGGCGTCGCCATAGCGGCGCGAGGCGATTTCGCCTTGCACGGCACGCAGGATGTCATCGATTTCGTCGTCATCGATAAAAAGGTCACTGTTGCGGGTCACCCGGAACTGATAACAGCCGAGTACCGTCATGCCCGGAAACAACTGGCCTACATAGGCGTGGATGACGGAAGACAAAAGCACGAACTCGTGACTTCGGGGGTCGGTACGGGGGAGTGCTATAACGCGTGCGAGCGCGCGCGGGGCTTGGACTATGGCCATTCCGCCATGGCGTCCGAAGGCGTCTTGGCCTTCGAGCGAGACAATGAAGTTTAGGCTTTTATTGAGTATCCGCGGAAACGGGTGCGCGGGATCGAGCCCCAGGGGGCTTAGGATCGGCAACAGCGCCTCTTCGAAGTGGCGGCGCAACCACGCATCTTGCGTCTCGGTCCAACTGTCGCGCTTTATGATGTGAATACGCGCGGCGGCGAGCTCCGGGATCAGTATTTCGTTTAGGACCTGGTACTGTTCGGAGATGAGGTCTAGGGTCTCCTCGCGTATCGCGCGCAGGGTTTCCGCCGCAGTCTTGTCGTCGGGCGCAAGCGCGGTCCCGACGATCTGCGCGCGCTGCTGGAGTCCGGCCACGCGCACCTCGAAGAATTCATCGAGGTTGGTGCTCGATATACACAAAAACCGCAGGCGTTCGAGGAGCGGCAGGCGCTCGTCCTTGGCCTGCTCCAGGACCCGCCGATTGAAGGCAAGCACGCTCAGCTCCCTGTTGATATACAGGGATGGGTTTTTTAAATCGATGTCGGTCACGGCGAGTCCGCGGTGGCGCGCCGCCCGCCCGGGTTGACAATGCGCACGGATGGTTCCGCTTGTTTTGGGCGAAAGAAGGCCCCTGGTGCCGGCCAATCAATCGGCTTTATGGTAACACGATTCGCTGAAAAGACCGCGCTCGCAGCCGAGGGGAGGGGCTCAATATGATGCGGGCATAAAAAAGAGAAATGAGAAAAGGCGGCCAAAAGGGTGTGCCAAACCGTCGTGTTCGTTGACAGGGGCGGCCCCCCGCGCCATGATGATCAGCGCACGAACCACAGGAGTGTATGAATGTCAATATATAATAAGAGATGGCTAAGCGCCGCGTGCGCTGGCGTTTTGGTCCCTTTACTTGCCTTGGCGGCCGACAAGGCCCCGGCGCCGGCCGCACTTTTCAAGGAGGTCCGCGCGCTCGAAAACGGCGGTGCGTTGCTTCCCGGGAGCCATCTTTGGATGCACGGCTCGCGGATGGCGGATTACTACACCATAGACCGGGCCAATGCGATCGCGGTGAAGGCCGCCCAGCATGGCGTCCGCAACGTGACGCGTTTCCCGGCCGGGAGCCTTTATATCAAGGAAAATTTTGATATCCATAAGGTCTTGAAGACGGTCACGGCGATGCTCAAGGTCCCCGGTTACGATCATGCCGACCGCGACTGGGTCATGGCCGCCTACAAGCCCAATGGCCAAGTCATCGCTTACGGGCGCGTGGATAGCTGTATTTCCTGCCATGCGATCGCCGCCAAGACCGATTTCACGTTCCCGTCCGGGGCTAATCTTCCGATCGCGACCGTGGAGAAGTTCTTCCCAGGCCAGCCGATTTCGCCCTTTTATCGCGCCGCGCTCGCAAAACAGGGCCACCCGTAATCGCCCAAGCGGGCCGTGCTTTCGAGGGCTTGCGATGGGCCCTGCGCGCTCGTTTTTCCGCGGCGGTTCCGGTATCCTGCGGGCTTTTTGGAGGGCCGACCGTGGATGAGCAGGGAAGTATAGAGCAGGCGCTGCGCGAGCTTCGCGAACGCACGGTCGCGCTTCGGGGGTATCTTTGACATCGATTCCCGGCAAGAGCGTCTAGTCGAGGTCGAGCGCGAACTCTTGGATGAACGGGTGTGGGCCGACCAGGGGCGCGCCCAGGAATTGGGGCGGGAGCGCGCGCGGTTGGCGCAGACCGTGGGCGCCATTCATGCGCTCGAGGTGGGCCTGGCCGAGGCTGCGGAACTGTATGCGATGGCCCGCGCCGAGGGTGACCGGGCCACGGAGGAGGCCATTGCCGGCGATGTCGCACGCCTCAGGACGCGCCTCGAGGCCCTGGAATTCCAGCGGATGTTTCCAGGCGAGATGGATCCGGCGAACGCCTTTCTCGATATCCAATCGGGATCCGGTGGGACCGAGGCCCAGGACTGGGCGGAGATGTTGTTGCGGATGTACCTGCGCTACGGCGAGCGTCGCGGGTTTGCGACCGAGATCGTCGAGGTCTCGGCCGGCGAAGTGGCCGGGATCAAGAGCGCCACGATTAAGTATGTAGGTCCCTACGCGTTCGGGCATCTGCGTACGGAGACCGGGGTCCATAGGCTCGTGCGCAAATCGCCATTTGACTCCGGCAATCGCCGGCACACCTCGTTTGCGTCGGTGTTCGTTTACCCCGAGATCGATGACAATATCGATATCGAGATCAATCCTGCCGATCTTAGGGTCGATACCTACCGGGCGAGCGGTGCCGGCGGCCAGCACGTGAACCGCACGGACTCGGCGGTGCGTATCACGCATGGCCCAAGCGGCATTGTCGTACAATGCCAGACCGACCGTTCGCAGCACAAAAACCGGTCACAGGCGATGAAGATGCTAAAGGCCCGGCTCTATGAACGCGAGATGCAAAAGAAACGCGAGGCTCAGGAGCGGCTCGAGGAAAGCAAATCCGATATCGGCTGGGGTAGCCAGATCCGGTCCTATGTCCTGGACCAGTCGCGCATCAAGGATCTGCGTACCGGTATCGAGATCGCCAACACCCAGGCGGTGCTGGACGGCGATCTGGATCGCTTCATCGAGGCGAGTTTAAAGAGCGGGCTTTAAGGGGGTGGTGTGAGCGAAGGGCAAGACGACAACGAGATCGCATCAGACGAGGATCGTCATATCGC
Organism: Pseudomonadota bacterium; assembly: GCA_021819125.1. Lineage (GTDB taxonomy): Bacteria > Pseudomonadota > Gammaproteobacteria > Acidiferrobacterales > Acidiferrobacteraceae > Acidiferrobacter. Next base: position 13,156 of record JAKARW010000046.1, read on the forward strand.
GCTACGCCGCGAGAAGCTCGAGGCGTGGCGGGCGCAGGGCGAGGCCTACCCCAACGATTTTCGCCCCAATCGCCAGGCGGGTCCGCTGCTTGCCGATTATCGGGATGCGCCCGAGGAGATATTGGCCGCGGCAGGCGAACTGCGTCTGGGTGGGCGGATCATGACCAAGCGGGTCATGGGGCGTGTGAGTTTCTGCCACATCCAGGACGCGACCGGGCGCATCCAGGTGTTCGTGGAGCGTGATACGGTTGGTGCGACCTATGAGGCCTTCAAGCGATGGGACCTCGGGGATATCATCGGTGTGACCGGGCGGCTGTTCCGGACCAAGACCGGAGAATTGAGTGTGCGCGCGGCGCATCTGCGGCTGCTCGTCAAGAGCCTTAGGCCCTTGCCCGAGAAGTTTCACGGTCTCACCGACCAGGAGACTCGCTACCGCAAGCGTTATCTCGACCTTATCGTCAATCCCGAGACCCGTATGATCTTCGAGCGGCGCGAGCGCATCGTCGCCTACCTGCGGGCGTTTCTGAAGGAGCGGGGGTTTAGTGAAGTCGAGACGCCCATGATGCAGCCGCTGGCAGGTGGCGCGACTGCCCGACCGTTCGTGACCCATCACAATGCGCTCGATATCCCGCTATTTTTGCGCATCGCGCCCGAGCTCTACTTAAAACGGCTGGTAGTCGGCGGCTTCGAGCGCGTTTTCGAGATCAATCGGAATTTTCGCAACGAAGGTTTGAGTACGCGTCATAACCCGGAATTCACGATGGTCGAGTTCTATCAGGCCTACGCCGACTACCGCGACCTGATGGATATGACAGAGATCCTGTTGCGTGGGCTCTGTGGGGAGGTTCTGGGGACGGTCACGCTCACCTATCAGGGGGAGCGCTACGACTTCGGGGCGCCGTTTGCGCGGTGGACCGTCGAGGAGGCGATCCGCCGTTATCACCCCGATGCCCCATCCGACCTGCGCGATGTCCCGGCGTTGGGCGCGTTTCTGCGCGCCAAGGGGTTGCCGGTGGAGCCGGGTCTGGAGGCAGGCGGGTTGCAGATGGCGATCTTCGAAAAGACCATAGAGGGTCATTTGTTGCAGCCGACCTTCATCACCGCCTATCCCGCGGAGGTCTCGCCACTTGCGCGACGCAACGACTCCGACCCGTTTGTGACAGACCGCTTCGAGTTCTTTGTCGCAGGCCGGGAGATCGCCAATGGCTTCTCGGAGTTGAATGATCCCGAGGATCAGGCACGGCGCTTTAGGCGCCAGGTCGAGCGACGCGGGGAGGGTGACGAGGAGGCCATGCACTATGATGCCGATTACGTCGAGGCGCTTGAATATGGCATGCCGCCCACGGCAGGCGAAGGGATCGGTATCGACCGTTTGGTCATGTTGTTCACGGACGCCCCAAGTATTCGCGACGTCATCCTGTTTCCGCATATGCGGCCCCAGGGTTCATGACCGACGCCCCTGTCGTGTTCCTCATGGGGCCGACGGGGGCGGGCAAGACGGCCACCGTGTTTGCGTTGAGCCGGCTCCTTCCCATCGAGGTCATTAGCGTCGATGCCGCGCAGATCTATCGCGGGCTTGATATCGGTACGGCCAAACCGACCCTTGGCGAACGCCGCGCCCTGCCGCACGCCCTCATCGATATCCGCACCGTGGCCGAGAGCTACTCGGCCGCGGCCTTTTGTGAGGACGCGCGGCGGGCTATAGACGCCGCGCTTGGTCGCCACCGTGTCCCGGTCCTGGTCGGGGGGAGCAGCTTTTATTTTCGGGCGCTGGAATACGGTTTGCCGAACATCCCGGCGAGCGATGCCATGATACGCGCGGGGCTATTGGCAGAGCTTGACGCCAAAGGCCTGCCGGCGCTCTATGCCGAACTCACAAAACGCGATCCAAGACGGGCCTTAGCCATCGCGCCCACCGATCCGCAGAGGATCGTGCGCGCCCTTGAGATCGTTCGTGCGCTCGGACGAGTGCCGGAGGCCACGTATACACCGCGAATCGAACGGTATTCATGGCTCAAGTTCGCCGTGAATCCCCGCGAACGCGCGGAACTCCATCGCCGTATCGCGCACCGCTTTCGGCGCATGCTGGTGCGCGGTCTCATTGAGGAGGCGGCGTGGTTGTTCGCGCAGGACTTGCCGGCGCGGGCCCCGGCGCTCCGGCTGGTGGGCTATCGTGAGGTCGGAGAATACCTGCAAGACAAAATCCCGTATAATGGGCTAGTCGAGCAGGGCAGCGCCGCTACCCGGCAGCTGGCCAAGCGTCAACTGACTTGGTTGCGGGCGGATCCGGCCGTACGATGGCTGGATGGGGAAGGTCCCCGGGCGCCCGAAATCTGCGCGGCGATTATACGGGATGCCATTGATGCCATGCGACACGGCTTATGATGCAAACCGCCAGGCGCCTCAGTCACGGTAATATAAGAACAGGAGAACTGTCATGAGTCAGCATAGAGGGCAGGCTTTACAAGACCCTTATTTGAATGTTCTGCGCAAGGAACATGTGCCGGTTTCGGTTTTTTTGGTGAACGGCATCAAGCTGCAGGGCCAAATCGAGTCTTTCGACCAGTTCGTGGTTTTATTGAAAAATACCGTGAGTCAGATGATTTACAAGCATGCCATCTCCACGGTGGTGCCCAGTCGTCCGGTCAAATTTACCTTTGACATGGACGAGACGGACAAGGGGGTAGGCAACGAATAAGGCACAGAGTCTCGGCGAGGCCGTGGGCCGCGAGCGCACTATCCTTGTGCATTTGCGCTTGGCGGACGCCGAGGAGCAGGAGGATCTCGAGGAGCTACGCCTGCTCGCGGCCTCGGCGGGCGCGGAGATCGTCGGGGTCGTGGAGGGCGCGCGCCAACAGCCGGATAGCGCGACCTATGTCGGTTCGGGCAAGGCCGAAGAGGTGCGCGCGCTGGTTGCCTCGACCGGCGCCGAGCTTATCGTGGTGAACGCGGCCTTGTCGCCCGGGCAGGAGCGCAATCTCGAGAAGGTGGTTTCGGCCCGTGTCCTGGACCGGACCGGCCTTATACTCGACATCTTTGCGCAGCGCGCCCATTCCCATGAAGGCAAGCTTCAGGTTCAGCTGGCACAGCTTGAGCACCTGTCGACGCGGCTTGTGCGGGGCTGGACCCATCTTGAGCGCCAGAAGGGCGGTATAGGGCTGCGCGGACCGGGTGAGACGCAGCTCGAAAGTGACCGCCGCATGATCGGCGAGCGCATCCGGGTGTTGCATAAACGCCTCGACAAGGTGCGCAGGCAACGCTTGATGCGCCGTCGCGCGCGCCTGCGCTCGGTAGTGCCCACGGTTTCGCTGGTCGGTTACACCAACGCCGGGAAATCGTCGCTGTTCAACGTCCTGACCGGCGCGGGCGTCTATGCCGCCGATCGTCTGTTTGCGACCCTGGATCCGACCATGCGGCGCGTGGAGTTGCCGGGGGCCGGCGCCATGATCCTGGCCGACACCGTGGGCTTCATTCGCCATCTTCCGCACGGTTTGGTGGCGGCGTTTCGTTCGACCCTGGAGGAGGTGCAGTTTGCCGACCTCCTGCTGCACGTGGTTGATGCAAGTCATCCCGATCATCATGCCTACGAGGAGCAAGTCAATCGCGTGCTGGCCGAGATCGGCGCGGAGGACGTACCAAGGCTCATTGTGATGAATAAGATCGATGCGACCGGGGACCAGCCGAGGATCGAGGCCGATGGATTTGGGCTGGCGCGGCGGGTCTTTGTCTCCGCGCGCACCGGGGCGGGGCTGGACAAGCTTTTGGATGCGATCCATGAACGGCTGGGGCCGCGTCAGGTGCAAGTCATGATCCGCATTCCGCTTGGTGAGGGCCGTCTGCGGTCGCGTCTCTATGGCCTCGGAACCGTGCTAAGCGAGACGGTTGAAGGCGACAAGTTGCTCATGACGCTTGCGATGTCGCGCGAGGCGGGGCGATGGATTGCCGCCGAGCAAGGTGTGGAGGTGACGTTCATGGCCTCCGGTGAGCAAGAAATGGACACGGCCGGCGCCGGACACATCGTGGGCACGTCCTAAGAAATGGGGTGAGGCCATCCGCGGGCCTCCCGAGAATCGGTATCCGCCGATAACCTTTGCGCGTGCGCCGGCAGGATCCATCCTGTCGGCGTTGTCTTTTGGGGCCGGGATCACGCATCTCCGGATGTGGAGGCAGACGTCCCCTGAGGCAGGGCGCGTTATTTCGCACAAGGACTACGCGCTTTTGCGCGGTCGTTTAAGCATCCCGGGCGACTTTCTCGGCAAGCGCCAAAGGGGCGCTTCGGTTTATAAGCTGGCGCCTGCGCCCCCCTTTGGATCGGTGGGCTTCGTCAGTCGCCATGACGACCATGCTTATTGATGGCCTGGGAGTGGCCCCAATGGGCGATCGAGGACACGCGCACCCCAGCCCACCAATAATCGCCTATGCTGTCTTGGCTGTGGCCACCGATCAATTCGTAACCGCCGTCGAGACGGACACGGTCGAGGTAATCCTCGGCATCCTTGCGGTGGCGAAAGAGCGACCAGTTGACGGCGTTGGCCAGTGGGCTGCGACTCGGCACTTCGCGGTTATTCTCCAGAATCTCATGGGTCATGACCGATTCCCTCTCACGTGACTACCGATAGCGATCAGTATAGACCTCCGACCCATGGGGGTGCCTCATGTTAAGGTCAGGGCGACCGCGGACGAGGGGTCGGCTTATGGGCGACCACGGCCGAGACCGGAACGGCCAGGATCCAGTCCCAGGAGTTGTCGAGGTAAATGGTGCCGCCCACGATCACAGGATTGACGATGCCGAAGCGGCCGCCCAGAGACTTCTGCCCGATCAGGCGCCCGGTAGACCGATGTATCGGCCCCAAGCGGTGGAAGTTTCGCCGTGATGACTGGCCATTCGGCCGGCAGAGCACGCAACTTTTGCCACACCGCGAGGATGAACTCCCCCACCGCTTAAAGCCGCTTACGCGGTGGTAGCGGGGGTTTCTCCCCTCACGAAGAGGGCTTCC
>JAKARW010000104.1:0-1633 GCA_021819125.1 Pseudomonadota bacterium
AAACCGGTCTTGGGGTCCCCGAACCGCACCCGCGAGGACACGATGCCGTTATAGCTAAGGACCGCCTCCACGATATCGATCGGGACCCCGAAATCGCGGGCGGCGAGATCGACGCCGGTGGCCGAGCTATTCCCGTTCAGATAGCCCTTCAAGGCCTCTATGGGACACAGGAGCTCGGCCGCCAAGGCCCGCTGGTACTTCTGGCGCCAGGTCATGAGGTCGGTGCTGACAAGCCAGGTGCCGCGCGCCTCCTCGGGCAACAGAAAATCCGCGAAGAGCCGCGCCCATTCCAAGCGCCGGGTGGGGCGGTCCCCCTCGCGGATGAGGATCCGGTATTCATCCCGGATCCCGGGGATCGCGACCGCCGCCCGGGCGGTGGGCCCGAGCGTGGTGTGCCGCGCCGTCTCTTTCGTGACCCCGAGGAGATCGTACAAGACCTTGTCCTCCAGGGGACCGCCCGCGATCCCGATCGCCGCCCGGACCTCGCGGGCGATGAGCGCGGCCTGCGCCCACGAGGCCCCCTGCGGGGCGGTGCGCGCGCCTAAGGCCCGGGGGTCCACGAGCCGCCCGGCGATCCCGGACATCCCTGAAAGCGCTTCGAGCGGCACGAAGGCAAGCCCCGCCGCCTTGCCGTAGGCCGGCAGCAGCTCCGAGACCGCCGGGCCCATGACGCCCTTCAGGGCAAGCGCCTTTTCCATGAGGCCATCCGGACAAAGGCCGAGCGCAAACCCAAGCTCCGCCTCGCAACGGCGCCATTGCGCGCGTCTCGGGTCTTTCCTATCCCCGCGCAGATCGTCCCACAGTTTGCGCAGGGCGCAGTCCCCATAAAGGCGCGTGCGCACCTTGAGCCGCCACACGGTCGCCGCCAGAAAATCATCCACGCCCTGCGTAAAGTCCGTAAGCGGCACCGACACCGGTCCCCCGGTCTTGGTGAGATAGCGCACCGCCTTGCGCTTGCGATCCTGGGTTCGGGCCGCGACCGCCCAAATCTGCATCGCCTCCCCGTCCGAGGCCCATAAGACATGCGGCCAGACAAAACCATAACCGGCCGCTTCCATCTCATGGGCCGAGCGCCACTGGAGGGTGACGTGCATGCCGGGCGCCAGCAACGGCTCCCAGTGGAGCCGCCACCATGAAGCCGCAAGCCACAGGGCGAGCGGGTAGGCCGACACCAGCACCGCGTCGTGGACTGCGTCCGACCAGACGTTCTGGTTCGCGGTGAGATTGTGCGGACCGACATGAAGGCGAAGCTGCGCGGCGGTATACGCGATCTCGGCGCCGCGGGCCTGGGCCGTCGGCACCCACGCCACATCAAAGCGCACCGCCGAAAGCCTGCGCACGGGCCCGGCCTCGCCCGGCCCCTTTCGGGGGCGGCGGGGGCGTTCTGGCCGTCCGGGCCAGGCGCGCCGCACCTCCTGGCGCACCGCTTCGAGGAAAAGCCGGGTGTCGTTCACCCAGATGCTGTCGCGCCAACGCTCGCGCACAAAGCGGCGCAGCCATCTGACAGGCCGCGAAAGGGGCCGGTAGCGGAGCACCCGCATCCGCCAGGGCGGCGGCACTCTTTCTGTCATCCCTCCCCCTTCTCTTAGGCGATCGGGCGCAAGCGATACCGGCCTTAAAGAGCTTTCGACAC
>JAKARW010000104.1:1733-3647 GCA_021819125.1 Pseudomonadota bacterium
TTTTCTTTACAGCGATGATCAAACCGACTCCATCCCCATTCCTCCCCCGGATAATTCCGGTAGTGTTTTGCCGTATCCCGTGATAACGAGGGGCGACACGCCTAGTCCTTTGCGCCTATCGTGATGTTTTAACCACGGATCGACGCATATGCAGACTTCGAAACCGATGTACACCGGCATGATTGGTATCATAGTGCTTACGGTGGCCTTTCCGGCATTCGCGGCGCGCACCCCCTGGGCCATCCGCCACGCAGACGACGGGGTGTTTGCCGGAATCGGCTATGACATGTGGCGCTACCAGGAGGCCACGAACGGGGTACCGATCGATTCCCAAAGCGGGGGGCTTACCGTCTATACCGCGGGTCTTTCGCATATCGGACGGCACGATGAAGGTCTCTATGCGCGGCTGCAACTTACGGCGGCCTTCGGGACCACCCGGTATCAGGGTAACGGCGCGCTCGGGCTGCCCGCCCAGGGGTCTACCGCAAACCGCATCACCGCCGCCGACGGACGCCTGGGCCTTGTGATCAACGGCCTGTGGTGGGACAGCCACACCGTGTTGATCCCCTACCTCGGCGCGGGCTTTCATCGCTTTGTGCGCGCCGCAGGCCCGGATAACGTCAACCCAGGGGGCACGACCTTGACCGCGGCCCACCTCGGGATCGGATTAGGCATCGACTATGCCCTCGACCGGCGCTGGGTCCTGACACTGCATGCCTTCACCGGCTACACGCTGGGTGCGCAGATCATCGCCACCGCACCCGTCGCCTACGATACCGCCACCGGGACACTGGAAAGCGCGCGCCTCACCGAACCCTTAAGCGACCGCCCCTACACCGTCCTGGGCCTTACGATCCGCTACCGCGTCGACCCCTACCTCGACATCGCGTTTGCGGTCCGGCGCGCCGCGTGGTCGGCAGCCGGCGCCGCGCCGATCCCGATCGCGGGCCCTTCGGGCGAGACCCTGGGGATGACCCGCCTCCCGGGAAGCCAGAGCGCCGAGACCACGATGCTGATCGAGGCGGCCACACCGTTTTGAGGACCTATCCCATGCCATCAAACCCACGCCCCGAACCCACGGGGCGCCTGACATCAAGGAGTCGCCCATGCGCCCTATCCTGATCCCATCCCCCTGGCACGCCCCGGCCGCCCCCTCCTCGCGCGGCCCCGATCCTGCGCGCGTCGCCGCTTGCATCGGACGACCCTTTGCCAAGAGCCGCCCCGCACGCGTGAGGGGCCGCGACCACGTCCGCGGGAGGAGGCCCACGCGCCGGCGCGACGCCATCCACCTCCCCCACTGGAAGATTCGCCGGTGGCCGCGTCGGGGTCTTTGCCCACCCCATCCGGCCCGGCGCCGGGATCGGGACTGGATGAGCCTACGACGCGTCAAGGACCACTCATCTTGGGGTGTTCCCCCGACGCATCAGGACCGTGAGGGGCCACGCCGGGCACCGCGCGATGGGAAGAGGACGCCTGACGCAGACGAGGAAGACGGCAAATCCCCCCACTCGTTGCGCCGCATCAACCACTGAACATAGAATGGCGACTAGATGGTTGCATTGCGCAACCGCACATCGTGAGATGCTGCTCAATCAGCAGAGGAGTCGCAAGATGGCCATCCTGCACATTCGAAACGTGCCCGACACGCTCCACGAGCGTATTCAGGAGTTAGCCCAAGAAGAAAAGCGCTCCCTCACAGCCGAGGTGATTGAGCTTCTGGCCGAGGGCATTAAAGCGCGTGAGTCGCGCTACGGCCGCGTGGCGATTGTGGCTCGCATCCATCGTGAAGCACCAGAGATCAAGCTTCCTGGGAATTGGATCGATTCGGCAACACTCGTGCGTGAGGACCGTGCACTGAGCTAAACGGCGCTCAGGCTGGTATTGGATGCGAGCGTCGCCGTGAAGGCCTTCGTG
>JAKARW010000047.1 GCA_021819125.1 Pseudomonadota bacterium
CACCTGGGAGCGGCCCTCATTCGTAACGCCTGCGCCCATACCGGCCCGTTAAAGGTCAATTCGTATCATCGGCCGTTCCCGCATCAGGACACCCTGCTTAAAAGGCGGCTACGGCAACCTGATCGCGCTTCCCTGGCAGAAGGACCGGCGTGCGCACGGTACTACGGTGTTTGTGGATGAGTCCCCGCGGCCTTATGACGACCAGTGGCTTTCTTGCGGCCATGGCGCGCCTGCGGTCGTGTGACATCGAGCCCGCCATTCTGCGCGCCGCGGGCGGCGCCCATCCATGTGGCCTTCATCGGGGATTCGCAGGGAACGAGCCTTGGCCGCGATTCGGGCCCAGCACACGCCCCTTGCCGACCATACTCACGGGTGCGTCGCCGACTGGCTTTATTTGGAGAAGGCAAAACTCACGCCGGCGCTCGCCCATCGTCTGATCCGCCTGGCGATCTTCGCGAACCCGGAATTCTACAAAGCCCAGGCGCTGCGCCTGTCGGTGTGGGACAAACCGCGCCTCATAGGCTGTGCCGAGAGCCTCTCACGCCATGTCGCCTGGCCGCGCGGCGGTCTCAAGGCCGTGCACGGACTTTTGCAAGATCACGGCATAGGCTGTGAGCTCCACGACGAACGCCTCGCGGGCCGGCTATGTGGTGTCGTTCCACGGGCCGCTTGCGGCCCGACCCGAAACGGGCGGCGGCCGTCGCGGGTGAGGACAGAGGTGTCCTGTGCGCGGCCACCGCCTTTGACAAGACCGGGGTGGCCGCCGCCGTGATCGCGCGCCGCGGGGTCAACATCGTGATCCTCGTCCATCGCGCCGATCTATTGCACTAATGGCGCGAGCGCCTGATGATCTTTCTCGAGGTCGATGACGGCGGGGTCGGAATACGCGGCGGCAAGGATGATCCGCGCGGGATGGAAGAATCGATGGGGCGGTTTTACAGTCGCTTGGGCGCCGGGAGGCCATAAACGCCGTGGTCGGAGATTATGGCCACGTCATCGTCGACGAGTGTCATCATGTGGGCGCGGCCTCCTTCGAGGCGGTCTTGAGGACGGCCCGCGCCCGATCCATGCTGGGTCTCACCGCGACCCCGATCCGGCGCGACGGCCGCGAGCCCGTGATCTTCCTGCACTATGGCCCGTTTCGGTATCGGGTCATGAAATTCTCCGATGCGCCCGCCGACTGCGAGGTGATTCCGAGGGTCTGGGCAGGTCTTGGCATGTACCCGCCAGAGACCGGTATCCAGAAGATATTTCGTCTCTTGGCGCATGATCGCAAGCGGAGCATGGCGGTCGCGGTCGAGCGCGCCTTCACCGCCGGCCGCAAGGTCCTCATGCTCACCGAGCGCAGACCACCTGGAGGCCCTGGCCGAGGAGTTGAAGGCACGCGTGGCGCCGCTCTTTGTGTGGCACGGACGGATGTCGCGCAAGGCGCGCGCCGGTACGCTCGCCGCGCTCGAGGCGTGACCCGCCGACGCCGCGCGGGTCGTGCTCGCCACCGGGCGGCTGGTCGGCGAGGGCATCGATCATCCACCGCTCGCTACCCTTCTTGGCCATGCCGGTGTCGTGGCGCGGGACCTTGCCGCAATGGCGGGGCGCTTCATAGGCGCATCCAGTGAAGACGCGCGTCTGGATCGGGGACTTCGTCGATACCGGACACCCGGCCCTCGGCCGCATGGGGGCCGGGCGGCGGCAGGGGTATCGGGCCATGGACTACCGGCTGCGTGAGCCGTCAACGGACGCCGACCGCGATCCGGGAGATTGAAGGCATCACTGGGGTCGGGGCGACCTTCGTGACCGACCGTCGGGTGGGCGATCTCGGGAGGTGCCGAAGGTCGGTTTGGGGTAACGGCCGCCCCCGGATTGGGTTGCACAGGGCTCTGGCATGGGTTTTTCCGGCCCGAGGCCCTGAAATTCCCCCCGCGCCCCCTGAAATCCTGACTAAATAAATCAACAACTCTTGACGGCGGTCAAGTCGAATCATATTAGCGCTTTCTCATAATGCCGGCCGTATCCCGATATCCATGCCCGGGATCACAAGACGTCCACATTGAGGAGGCACCATGAGAAGTTCGCAGACGCTTTCGGGATCGGGGGACGACGGGACGCATGACGTCGTCATCCGCAATCTCAAAATCGCCCTCCTGCTGACGCTCGTCGTCACGGTCGGCATCCTGATTTATGGGACCTTCGTCACTTACCGCAAGGTACCACCCTTGCCGGGGCGTTTCCTGGACCCCCAAGGGCAGGTGTTCATGACGCGCCACGATGTGGTGGCCGGCAAGGCCGCGTTTCAGGAGGCCGATCTCATGGATTACGGCAGCATCTATGGGATGGGGTCGTATTTCGGGGAGGATTACACCGCGCAGTTCCTGCATGCCCTGGGACGGCACACCGAGCAGGCGCTCGCCCGTGCGCGTTATGGTAAGGGCTTGCGCGCCCTCACCCTGGGACAACGCTACACCGTGCGCGCCAAGATGCGCGAGGACCTTCAAGGCATCGCCTTGCGCGATGCGCAAGTGACATTGCCAGCGGCGCTCGCCCGCGCCGTACGCCAGATTCGTGCGCGCGCGGTGGGCGAGCTCCTCCATAATCACTTCGCCCACGGCTGGACGCGTCCCGGGGGGTTCGACCATGCCAAGGCTCAACATCTGGCGGACTTTTTGATTTATAGCGCCATGACCACGGTCGCGCGCCGTCCCGGGCAGACGTTCTCCTATACTAACAACTGGCCGTATGCGCCGACCGAGGGCAATACCCCGACCACCCCGACCTTCATATGGACGTGGATCTCGTTTGCCTGGGTGATGTTCGCGACGGGGGCTGTCATCTATCTCTTCTACCGCTACATCCATACCGAGGATCGCTCGCCGCGCGAGGTCCTGATCGCGGGCTTCCCGCCACTCACCGAAAGCCAGCGCAAGACCGGGAAGTACTTCGTGACGGTTGCCGCGTTGTTTCTCGTGCAGATCGCCGCCGGTACCCTCATGGCGCATGACTACGCGGAGCGCGCGAACTTTTATGGCCTGTCGCTTGATCAGGTGTTGCCGTTTGCGTTTCTGCGCAGCGTCCACATCCAGCTGCCTATACTTTGGATAGGGCTTGCGTGGATAGGCGCCGGACTTTTCATCGGCCCCATGATCGGCGGCGGGGAGCCCAAGGGTCAGGGGCGACTCGTGGATCTTTTGTATGTCGCCACCGTGGCGATCGTGGTGGGGGGATTGTTCGGGGACTACGCCGGCATCAAGGGCTGGTTTACCCACGGCTCCTGGTTCTGGTTTGGGAATCAGGGGCTATCCTATCTCGAGCTCGGGCGCGCCTATCAGATGGGGCTCTTTGCCGGGCTCAGCTTCTGGAGCGTGCTCGTAGGACGCGCGATGTGGCCGGCCTTGAAGGCGCGCAAGGGATTTTTGAGCGTCGAGCACATCCTCTTCTATAGCACGGTCAACATCGCGCTCCTATACGTGTTCGGCATGATCCCTGTGACCTCGATCGCGAGCTCTTTCACTATCACCGACTTCTGGCGCTGGTGGGTCGTGCATCTGTGGGTGGAGCAGGCCTTCGAACTCTTCGTGGTGGCGGTCACCGGTTACTTCCTCATGGCCCTGGGGCTCGTGTCGCGGCGGACCACGCTGATCGCCGTACTATTTGAGACCATCCTTGTGTTCCTCGGCGGGGACGATGGCGTCGGCCATCACCTGTACTGGGTCGGCGACCCGGGGATGTGGCTGTCGGTGGGGAGCCTTTTCTCCTACATCGAGGTCCTGCCGCTGGTGCTGCTCGTGATCGAGGCCCTGATCGAGCAGCGCGACCTGATACGGTCCCAGAAGGACTTTCCCCACGCCCTTGCCTATAAGTACGTCATCGGCTCGGCGTTCTGGAACTTCGTGGGCGCCGGCGTCTTCGGCGGCGGGCTCATCAATGCCCCACTCGTGAACTATTACGAGCACGGCACCTTTCTCACGCTCGCGCACGCCCACACGGCCTTGTTCGGGGCCTTCGGTCTCATCGCCATAGGCCTCGTGTACTTCTCGCTGCGCTATATGAATGGCGAAGGCCAATGGGACGAGACTTTAGGCGCCATGGCCTTTTGGTTGTTCAACGCGGGCATGGTGTTGTGGCTCACCTTGAACTTCTGGCCGATCGGCTTTAGGCAACTGGCTGCCGTGTACGAGCATGGCTATGCCTATGCGCGCAGCCTGAGCTTTTATAACACCACCACGACCTACCAGTGGTTGCGCATGCCGGGCGATATCGTGTTCTCGGCCGGCGCCCTGCTGCTTGCAGTCGACATCGTGCGCAAGCTCAAGGTCCTGTGGGGCCGCACGTCACCGGCGCCCGGCGGTCGCCTGACCCCGGCGCCGAGGAGGTCGCTATGAAAACAGCATTGGGATGGGGTCTCGTGGCCCTGGTCGGGGTGACTGCGCTTTCGGTCGACATGTCGGTCGTCATACCCGCGCAGGATACGCGCGCGGCGCGCGCCGAGACGGATGCGGCCTGGGCCCTGGCGCGTTCCGCGCTTACCCGCATGGGCCGCGCCTGCCAGGACCAGACGATATCGTCCGACGGGCTTACGGCGCAGGTCGTGGCACAGGGCGGGCGGTGCGTGGTCCATGTGGCCATTCCCGCCGATCCCGGCGTTCCCGCGGTCGTGAGGGACGCGCGCCTTACGGCTGTGGTGGAAGGCGGTGCAATCCATTGTCAGGCGCAAGGCGGACATGGCGCGGGGACCATGGACTTCCCCGCGGTGTGTCGTTATCGGCCGACCGGCATGCTGCTGTAAGGTCATCATTCGTGGTGCGAAAGGGGGCCTTAGGGCCCCTTTTCGTTTGGGGTCGTCACCGGTTGCCATTGGCAGCCCTGTTCGAGGCGCGCGTCCTGGTCCCGATCTGGACCCTTGATCCGGTTGCCGGGCGCGATCGGTGAACCCCTGCAGGGATGGTCCCGGATCCCCGTGAGGAACTCGGTCCGAGGTCGCTTTGCGGTCTGTCATGGTGATCGACGGGCTGCCCGCGAAGTCGATTTTATGTACAAGATAATGTACATAACCACGTGGGGTATGGGTCATGGCGGAAATCCCCTTTATGGAATTGCGCAACCATGCCAAGGCTTGGTTTGATCGGGTTTGGGCAGGGGAGGTCGTGCGCGTGTTGCGCCACGGCAAGCCGATCGCGGACATATACCCCATCTCCCCGCAATCGCCCTCTTGGAAGCGGCGCGCGGCGCGTCCGCTCGCCATTGGCGGGAAGGAGATCGCGCGCATGATTCTGGAAGAGCATGGGGATTGATGCGTGTCTACTTCGATTCATCGGCCTTTGCCAGACGCTATCTCGATGAATCAGGCACGGACGTCGTCTTGGCGTGGTGTGAGAGGGCCGAAGAGTTGGCGTTGTCCGTTATCGCCATTTTCGTGCGCTGCTGGTGCAGGCGCTGCATGACCGCGCCAAGAGATTTTACGAGCACTACGGCTTTCAGGCTTCGCCGCTTCATCCCATGACGCTGATGCTGCGGTTGCCCCACGCCAAGCCATAGAGGTCTTGCGTGCGTGCCGAGGGCAAGGTGCATGCGCTGCCCCAGACGTCAGGCGACACCGCTCCCTTCGGGCGGCCGAGGGGGCTGTCATCAATCTCTGGATGCGCGAGGCCTGCACAGCCGCGGTCGATGGCCGATGGCAACGCGGTGGAGGGCCGCCCGATCTCAGCTGCGAGACGCAGACGATTCCGGTACGCGGGCTCGGCCGAAGTCGCGCACGAGTTCGTGGACGAGCCCCGCGAAGGTAAGGCCCCAGGCGAAAAGCGCGATCCCCAGCAGATAAGGCGTGATCGGCGCGAGTAAGGGCAGGTCGACGGCCTGGGAGAGGCGTGTCGTGCATGCCGTATACATGCCGAGCGGGAACACCATGCCCCAGTATTGCGGGCTGTAGCGCAATGGGAAGCGCCGATACAGATGGCGCCAGACGCCAAGAATCAAGAGCAGTGGTATCCACCAGGTGGCCGTCGCCCAGAAGTACAGGGTGAGGCCCTTGAGGAACGGCAGGATGGCGGTGAGCAGCGGCGAGCGCCCGGCATTGAGGATCAGGGTGGCGCCGGCCAGCGTCGTGATCGCCACCGCCCCCATGTTGATCCAGTAGGGTGGCGTGAGCTCGGCCGGTGTGAGTCGGAAGAAGGTAAAGCGATACAGGATCAGCGGGATGATGGTGAGATACATCATGCAGCCCATGAGGTACATGATGAGCGCGAACGCCACGAGCGCCGTCTCATAGGCCCCGGCCGTGGGCAAGAGCAGGGTGCTCAGAATGGTGATCGATTGCGAGCCGACCGTGGCGATGAGCCAGGCGCCGTTGATCCCGGTTTCGAGGTCGGGTTTGACCTCGCGCAGGGTCACGGCCGCGAAGAACGCATATATGACTGTGAACCACAAGATGACGCCCACGCCCCATAAGGCCCACGCCGCATGGCCCGCGTGCCCTATGACCACAAACTGCGTGCCGAGGACGCAGGTGCCGGCAATCGATGTGAAGAACCCCGGGCCGCGGCCGTGGTCGGTGAGGTCGGCGAGCATGAACCGCGGGTAGCAGATGAGGCGCGCGATCATGAGCGCGGCGATGACCGCATAATTGACGATATTGATGAAAAAGAGTGCTTGCGCGAGGAACGGCAGGCCGAGCATGCCGCAGGCCAGCGATATGATCCCGGTGGCCATGACCAGCGCGAAATATCCCGGGAATAATTCCCGCAGGCCCGCCTGAGTCATATGCCAAAGGCCGCTTGTGCGCTTTTCTTCGTGGCCCGTGCCCTGCCCCATAAGGTTCATCTCCGTCAGCCGCCGATTGCCATCATCCGCACCAACACCGCGTGTGTGCCCGACCCAAACTCATGTTCCCTCGGCTTGTCGCGCGCGACTTGCCGGCGGATGAGGGCCGCAAGCGACGCATCGTCGAGTCCCTGGATGAGCGCCGCGCGCAAGTCCAAACCTTCCCTGTGCCCCAGACAGTAGACGAGTCGGCCGCGCGATGTGAGCCGTAGCCGATTGCAGCTTGCGCAGAACTTCCGGCTCAAGGGGCTTATGAAGCCGATTTCGATTCCGCTGTCTCGCTCCGCGAAACGCCGCGCCGGACCACTGTCGGGCGCCGGCGCAAGCGGCCGCAGTCGATATCTTTGGGCGATCTCGGCGTAAACCGCGGCCGTGTCCACATGGTGGCGCGCGACCGTCGCGGCGCCCGCTTCGCCGAGCGGCATGGCCTCGATGAACCGGATGTCATACCCGTGGGTGATCGCGAACGCAACAAGGTCCGGCCACTCGGAGAGATTGTGATCACGCAACAGCACGACGTTGAGTTTGACGCGTGCCAGAACCCGCCGGGCGGCGTCCAGGCCCGCGAGCACCCGTCTTAAGTCCCCGCCGCCTGTGATACGCGCAAAGCGCGCGGGATCGAGGCTGTCTAGGCTCACGTTCACGTCGTGCAGACCCGCGGCCGCGAGACCCGCCGCCTTGCGCGAAAGCAGATGGCCGTTTGTGGTGAGGCTTACGCGCGCAAAGCCCAGAGCGCGGGCGTGCGCAATGCGACCATTGAGACTGGCGGACAAGAGCGGCTCGCCGCCCGTGAAGCGGACGTGGCGCGCGCCGAGACCCCGGAACACCGCGAGCAGACGGTCGCTTTGCGCGGGCGCCAAGGCCTGCGCGTCCGTACCTTGGTCGCCCGCCGACCGGCAATAGCCGCAGCGCAGATGGCAGCGTTCGGTCACAGATACCCGTAGATATGTGAATCGTCGGCCGAAGCGGTCGATGAGTGGCCCGTGCCAGGCGGGCTCGGGATCGGCGTCGTTGGCAGAAACGGTAACGCCGGCCGTCATTCGCCGATCCCGGGCCGGGTACGCACGAGCTGATAGGCGCGCCACAGGTAATTCACCGGCACAGTCCAGATATGCACGAGCCGCGTGAATGGAAACACCAGGAATAGCGTCATGCCAAACAGCAGGTGCAGGCGGTAGATCCACGGGATATGCGCAAGGAGCTCCGGGTGCGGTTGCAGTGCCACGATGCCCTTGAGGTAGCGGCTCAGGATCTCCATGTCGGCGACATGGCCCGCGAGCAGATTCGGTACGGTCACGACCTGGGTGGCAAGCCCGAGCCCCAAAGTCGCGAGCAGCCACAAGAGGATGAAGAGGTCGGTGGGGTGGCTTGCGGCGCGTACATGGCTATTGCTCAGACGCCGGGCGAGCAGCATGAGGCCGCCTATGAGCGCCAGCAGACCGAAGGTGACGCCGGCGGATGCCGCGATCCATTGGTGCGCGACCGGCGGGACATGCAGCCACTGAAAGGCCGGTGTGAGAAGGCCTACGAAGTGGCCGAGAAAGATGAACAACACCCCGACGTGCCAGAGATTGCTGCCCCAGGTAAGGCTTCGCCGTGAGCCCAAAAGCTGTGTCGAGTAGCTGGTCCATGTATATTGCTCGCGGTCGTAGCGCATAAGCGAGCCCACGAGGAAGACCGTGCCCGCGATATAAGGGTATACCCCAAACAGCAACAGATTCACGTTCATGATGGAGTCTCCACAGGCCGCGCTAGCGGTATGTCCGGCGCCCCGCGGCGCGTGATGAGCCGCAGCACCGGCAGGTAGGGACTGTCGATCCCTTCGAGGCGCGCGGTGATGGCGGCAAGCGCTTCGCCCGCGCCCGCCAGAAGGTCGCGCGCGGCCTCATCGCCGAGGGTGGCCGCGAACTCGAGCACCACCGGCAGGTAATCCGGCAACTCGCGGGTGGTAAGCGCCCACCCGGCGTCCTCGAAATGGGTCGCGAGCCGGATCAGGTCGGGCCCGCGATTACGGTCGCCGTCGACGCCTAGGTGCGATGTGAGATGCAAGTCGGCCTTGGCATCGAGGTCGAAGGTGCGGACGTAGAGCGCCTCCAGATCCAGGCCATCGGTGTTCGCCATCCACGCGCAGACCTCCTCCAGGACGATCCTTTCCTTGGACGTAAAGCCTGAAGCGGCAAGGGCTGCGCGCAGTTCCGGCAGGCGCGACCGGAAGGCGGCATCCGGGTATTCGAGAAGCGCCGCCAGAACCCGATAGCTGGGGCTACAAAGCGCGGTATTCATGATGAATCACCGGTCTTGCGCCGCGGCAGCCACGCAAGCGGGAATTCCGGTTCCGCGCTTGGCGCGCGCCGTCGCGGAAAAAGGTCGGGGGCGCGCGTTCCATCGCCTGCGTCGTTGCCGAAATGCAGACCGTTCATCCCTTGGAAGGCGCGCGGGTCCTCGCGCGACAGCTCTTGGTGGCTCGTTGGGATCACGAACCGGTCTGCATAGTCGGCGATCGCAAGATAGCGGTACATCTCCTCGGCTTGCGCGGCGTCGAGCCCGGCGGATGCGAGTATCGCGGGATCCTGGGTCGTGCCGATATGCCGGGCGCGTTGCCACTGGCGCATGGCGATCAACTTCTTCAAGGCCGCGGCGATCGGCGCCTCTTCGCCGGCGGCGAGCAGGTTGGCAAGGTAGCGTAGCGGGATGCGCAGCGCCGAGACATCCGGGAACAGGCCGTCGGCGCCAAGCGGCAGGCGCCCTTGCTCCATGGCCGACTGCACGGGTGATAGCGGCGGCACATACCATACCATGGGCAAGGTCCGAAACTCGGCATGCATGGGGAACGCCACGCGCCACACGACCGCGAGCTTGTAGATAGGGGAGTGCTGCGCGGCCTCAATCCACGAGTCCGGCACGCCGTCGCCGCGCGCCTGCGCGACCACCGCGGGATCGTGCGGGTCCAAAAAGAGATCGAGATGCGCTTGATATAGGTCCTTCTCATGGGGGGCGCTCGCGGCGCGCGCCACGGCGTCGGCGTCGTAGAGCATGATTCCGTTATAGCGGATGCGCCCCACGCAGCTCTCGGAGCATACGGTGGGCAGGCCGGACTCGACGCGCGGGTAGCAGCCGAGGCATTTCTCGGACTTGCCGGACTCCCAGTTGAAGTACACCTTCTTGTACGGGCAGGCGCTGACGCACATGCGCCAGCCCCGGCAGCGATCCTGGTCGACGAGCACGAGCCCGTCTTCCTCGCGCTTGTATAAGGCCCCGGACGGGCAGGCGGCGACGCATGCCGGGTTCAGGCAGTGGTTGCACATGCGCGGCAGGTAGAAATGAAAGGTATGCGCGAAATCCGCGTAGATCGCCCGCTCGACATCCGCAAAGTTCGCATCCTGCGAGCGTGCCGCAAACGGCCCGGCGAGATCGTCTTCCCAGTTCGGGCCCCATGTGACCTTGTCCATGGTTTGGCCATCGATCTGCGACAAGGGGCGCGCGGTGGGCGCGGCCTCCGATAGCGGGGCGTTCACCAGGTGGTCGTAGTCGAACGTGAAGGGTTCGTAGTAGTCGGTGATCTCGGGCATGCGCGGGTTGGCAAAAAGGCCCGCAAGCTCCCTTACACGCCCCCCTTGGCGCAATGTCAGCCGCCCGTGATCAAGGACCCACCCGCCCCGCCATTTATCCTGCCGTTCCCACTCCTTGGGGTAGCCTATGCCGGGCTTGCTTTCGACATTGTTGAACCAGGCGTACTCGACGCCCCGGCGGTTGCTCCATACGTTCTTGCAGGTGACCGAACAGGTGTGGCATCCGATGCATTTGTCGAGATTGAACGCCAGGGCAAATTGCGCGCGGATCTTCATGGCCCTTCCTCCCCTAACGCAAAGCGGCGTGGCGGATCGAGGGCGGCCTCTCGCGCGTCGTCGAGCGGGCGCTCCCGCCAGTCGATCTCGGTGTCATCGAGGCGCCGCACGAGCACGACCTCGTCGCGCTGGCTGCCGACCGGTCCGTAATAGTTGAAGCCCCAGGCCAGGTGCGCATAGCCCCCGATCATATGCGTGGGCTTCACGATCACTCGGGTGACGCTGTTTAGGATGCCTCCGCGCTTGGTCGTAGTGGGCGATCCTGGGACGTTCACGGTCTTCTCCTGGGCGTGGTACATGAGTGCCGCCCCGCGCGGGATGCGTTGGCTCACGACCGCGCGCGCGACGGTCGCGCCATTGGCGTTCACCGCCTCCACCCAGTCGTTGTCGGCAAGCCCTATGGAGCGCGCGTCATCCTCGGAGATCCATATCGTGGGGCCGCCCCGGAACAGATTCAGCATGCGCAGGTTATCGTTGTAGGTGCTGTGGATGCCCCACTTGCTGTGCGGCGTGAGCCAATTCAGCATAAGGTGCGGGCGGTCTTTAAGGGCCGCCGGCATGCTGTCTGCGGCCTTCATGTCGAGCGGCGGGCGATAGGCGCAGAAGGCCTCCCCGAAATCGCGCATCCACTCGTGATCCTGATAGAACTGCGCGCGCCCGGTAAGCGTTCTAAACGGGATGCGTTCATGAATGTTGGTATAGGAGGCGGCGTAGCTCACATGTTCCGACTCGATGCCGCTCCATGTAGGCGACGTGATGATCTTGCGCGGTTGCGCCTGAATATCCCTAAAGCGGATCTTGTCGTCGCGCCGGGCGCTCGCAAGATGGGTGAGCGCAAGGCCGGTCTTCTGTTCGAGGGCGCGCCAGGCGCGAAAGGCGATCTCGCCGTTGGTCTCGGGGGCCAGGGCGAGGATCGCCTCGCAGGCCCCGATGTCGTTTTCAAGAGAGGGCAGGCCTTGCGCGACGCCTTTGAGCGTGACTTTGTGGTTGGTGTCACCCAGGGCCTCATAGGCCTCGCGCGTGTCCCACGACAGGCCCTTGGTGCCGTTGCCCTCCTTCACGAGCAGGGGGCCCAGGGCGATGTATTTCTGGTAGATGGCCCCGTAGTCGCGTTCCACCACGCGCAACTGCGGCATGGTCTTACCCGGCACCGGTTCGCACTCGCCGCGCTTCCAGTCGCGCACGGCAAGCGGCTGACCGAGTTCCGAGGGGCTGTCGTGCATAAGCGGGATCGCGAGCAGGTCGGCGCGTACCCCCAGGTGCCGGGCCCCGAGCTCCGAGAAGGCACAAGCGATGGCCTTGAAGATCTGCCAGTCGCTGCGGCTCTCCCAGCCGGGCTCGACGGCCTCCGACAAGGGGTGGATGAAGGGATGCATGTCGGTGGTATTAAGGTCGTTTTTTTCGTACCAGGTGGCGGTCGGCAGGATGATGTCGGCATAGGCGCCGGTGCTGTTCAACCGGAAATTGATGTCTACCATGAGATCGAGCTTGGCGATCGGGGCCTCGTCGCGCCACGTGATCTCGCGATGCCCGCGGCCCTCGCTATCACGACCGAGCACGCCATTTTGCGCGCCCAGCAAATGTTTCAGAAAATATTCATGGCCCTTGGCGCTCGTCCCTATGAGGTTCGCCCGCCACACGAACAGGTTACGCGGCCAGTTGGCCGGGTCGTCTGGATCCTCGGAGGCAAAGCGCAATGCGCCGCTCTTTAGCTCCGCGGCGACATGGGCGGCCACCGCCGCTTCACTTCCCGCACCCGCGCCTTGGGCGCGTGCGCAGACCGTCAGCGGGTTCTCGTTGAAGTGGGGCGCCGACGGCAGCCACCCGAGACGTTCGGCGACGACCGCGTAGTCGGCGAGCGAGTGGCCCCGGTAGCGCCCCTCGGCGGTGGCGGCGAGCAGGCTGTCGGCATCGACCTTTTCGTAGCGCCACTGGTCGGTATGCTGATAAAAGAAGCTGGTGCCGGCCATCTGGCGCGCCGGCCGCGCCCAGTCGAGCGCGAATGCCACCGGCGCCCACCCGGCCTGCGGTCGCAGTTTCTCCTGGCCCACGTAATGCGCCCAGCCGCCGCCCGATTGGCCGACGCAGCCGCATAGCTCGAGTAGGCTTATGATGGACCGATAGTTCATGTCATTGTGGTACCAGTGATTGGTCCCGGCGCCCACGATCACCATCGACTTGCCGCGGGTACGGGCGGCGTTGTCGGCGAACTCGCGGGCCACGCGCAGGACGTCGGCGCGCGCGACCCCTGTGATCCGCTCCTGCCAGGCCGGCGTGTAGGCACAGGTCGCATCGTCATAGAGCGCCGCGCGCCTCCCGGCATCGGCATCGCGCGCCACGCCATATTGGGCGGCCAGGAGATCGAAGACCGAGCTCACGAGCGCCTCGCGGCCGTCGGCGAGTCGGATGCGTCGCGCTGGCACTTGGCGCTCGAGGGTGTCGGATTCACCGGTCGCAAAGTGCGGAAAGCGCACCTTGACCATCACCGTCTCATGTCCGGCGCAAGATAGCTCGGCCTCGATTGCGCGGCCGCCATCCGCCGCATCCTCGGGGCGGAGGTTCCACTTTCCGTCCTCGCCCCAACGAAAGCCGATAGACCCGTTCGGACAGGCAAAGGCCTGGGCGCGCGTGTCATAGACCACGGTCTTCCATTCGGCGTTATGGGTCTGACCTAGGGATGCGACCAAATCGGCGGCGCGCAGGAAGCGCCCGCCCGCATAACAACCGTCGGGGAGCGCCCGTAACAGGACTTGCATGGGGAGGTCCGTAAACTCGCGCGCGTATTCCTGGAAATAAGCCTCCTTGCGGGCGATGTAGTATTCGCTCAACACGACATGATTCATGGCCATGAACAACGCCGCATCGGTCCCGGCGCGCGCGGGCATCCACAGATCGGCGAACTTCACGTATTCGGCGTAATCGGGTGCCACCGCCACGACCTTCGCGCCCTTGTAGCGGACCTCGGCATAGAAATGCGCGTCGGGCGTACGCGTCATCGGCAGATTGGTGCCGGCGACGATGATGTAGGTGGCGTTATACCAGTCGGCGGCCTCCGGGACGTCGGTCTGCTCGCCCCAGGTCTGGGGCGAGGATGGCGGCAGGTCGCAATACCAATCATAGAAGCTAAGCGGCACGCCGCCGATCAGACTGAGATAGCGGCTGCCTGCGGCATAGCTGATCATGGACATGGCCGGGATCGGCGAAAATCCTATGATGCGGTCCGGGCCATGGGTCTGGATTGTATAAACGTTGGCCGCGGCGATCATCTCGGTGACCTCGTCCCAGGTGGCGCGCACGAAGCCGCCGAGCCCGCGCACCGCCGTATACCGGCGGCGCTTGTCCGGGTCCTGCTGGATCGCAGCCCAGGCCGCCACCGGGTCTAGGCCGGACTCACGCTCGGCGCGATAGAGGGCGAGTAGCCGGCCGCGGACCATGGGATGCTTGATACGATGAGGACTGTAGAGATACCACGAATAGCTCGCCCCCCGCTGGCAGCCGCGCGGCTCGTGGTTGGGGAGATCGGGGCGCGTGCATGGATAATCGGTGTATTGAGTCTCGAACGCCACCAGGCCGTTTTTGACATAGATCCGCCAACTGCATCCCCCGGTACAGTTGACCCCGTGGGTGGAGCGCGCGATCTTGTCAAAGCGCCAGCGGCCGCGGTAGCCATCCTCCCACTGGCGGCTGTCTGTGACGAGCATGCCGTGGCCGCCGGCGAACGCCGTGCGCTTCTTCGTGAAATAGGACAATCTGTCCAAAAAATATCCCATCCCATCCCCCTTTGGCGGATCGACGCCGCGCGCGTTGCGCCAGCGCCTTGCGCTATCTTTGCGGGCGAAGACCCGCAGGCCACGTTGTCATTACCCTAGCACCAAAGCCTATGAGTGATAACGACGGACAAAAAACGCATCCATGTCACGCGTAGCGCCATTACCACCAAGGAGGTAACGTGCGGGGCGCGATACCTTTGATTTTTCTAGGCATTTGCCGCTCGCGCTTGGGTTTGCATGGGACTATGATAAAAAGAGGTAGGTGGATCCGTGATCGCGACGTGAGGTCACCTCCAGAGGAGCGCGCCATGGTGAAGCAAGGCTCACTGCGGTGGTGGATCGGCGGATCATTTGCATTGATAGTCGCGGTATCATTGGCGGAGATGGTGATGTCTCTTGCCATCACCGAGCTCGCGCGCGGCGAGGCGCGGGCGGTCAACATCGCGGGCACGGTACGCATGCAGACCTACCGCCTGGTGGCGGTCCTCGAGGGGCGGCCACCGGGGCGCCGGGCGGTGGTGCGCCAGGATGTCCAGGCCCTGTCCGCCACGCTTCGCGACACGCGCCTGACGGCAAGCGTCAGGCGTAGTATCGGTCCGGTCCCGGCGCGGCGCTATGCGGCGCTCGCGCATGCCTGGAATACGACCTTGAAGCCGCGCCTTTTGGCTTATGGGCTAGGGCGGGGCGCGCGGCCCGCGCGCCCCTGGCTTACGCGGGAGGCCGCCGCCTTCGTCGGTCGGGCCAATGCCGTCGTCGTCGCCTTGCAAAACGACAGCCGGCGCAAGATCCTGTGGCTACAGACGAGCGAGGTCGCGGGCATCCTGGTCATCCTGGCGGCGCTCGCGGCGGTGGCGATTGCCATGCGCCGCGCGATCCTCGCGCCCGTGGCCGATCTGGTGACCGCCGCCGCGCGCATGACCGAGGGGGATTTCTCGTTTCGCGTGGCAGCGACCGGCGACAACGAGTGGGCGCGGCTCGGTCGCGCCATGAACCGAATGGCCGAAAGCCTGGCGCAAAGCTATGCGACCATGGAGCGGAGAATAACGGCGCGCACCAGGGATTTGGCACGCACCAACCGTTCGCTCGCACTTCTTTACGATGTCAGCAGGCGCTTGGCGGACGCGCCCTGCGAGATTGCCACCTATCGCCATGTGCTGCGCGCGACCGAAGACGCCCTGGGGGCGCGCGACGCGGTTTTGTGCCTGACCCGCGAGGACCCGGAGGCGGCGGCGGTGCTCGCGTCCGATGTCTACGACAGTCGCCTGCTCTTATGTCGGCACAATACCTGTCGCGATTGCCTGAATGGGGGGCGCACGCGTGTATGGGACGCAAGTCCGCCTATGGGGTCGCAGGGGCAGGTGCTGTCGGTGCCGATCATGATGGCCGAGGCCGGCGCCCAGGGGGCGCTGTCGTTGCGACTTCCATCCGGCGTTAAGTGGGAGGCCTGGCAGCTGCGGACGGTGGAGACCGTGGCGCATCATATAGGCGCCGCGCTCGGCGCCATGCGGCGCGCCGCCCAGGAGCGGCGTCTGGCGCTGCTCGAGGAGCGCCACGCCATGGCCCGTGATCTGCACGATTCGTTGGCGCAGGCGCTATCCTACCTGAAGATTCAGGTAGCGCGCCTGCGCGCACGCGACGTCGAGGGCGCTGATCCGGTCTTGCCGTCCATCGTAGGCGATATCGACGAGGGCCTGGCCGCCGCCTACCGGCAGTTGCGTGAACTGCTGGCCACGTTTCGCCTGCAGATCCCGGACCATGGGCTTGAAGGGGCGTTTAGCGCCACCGCCGAGGAGTTCTCGCGGCGCGCCGGTATCCCCGTGCGGCTCGTCGATCACCTTTCCCATGCGCTCTTGAGCGCCAATGAAGAGATCGACATGCTGCACATCACGCGCGAGGCGCTCGCGAACATCGAACACCATGCCAAGGCGCGCCGCATCTGGGTAAGACTTTCCCTACGGCGCGGGCGTTTTGCGATCGTACGCATCGAGGACGATGGGATAGGCATCGCCGACCCGGACGTTGCCACCGGCCATTACGGGCTTGCCATCATGCGTGAGCGGGCTCGAAACATCCATGGCCGCTTGCGTATCGAGCGCCGCCGCCAGGGGGGGACACGCGTGGTGCTCACGTTCGTTCCAGTCGCCTACCGCGGGCGCTTATCGCAGACGCCGAAAGAGGCCCGCGCCGAGGCGCTGCCATGACCGGCCGCCACGGGGTGCTCGTGGTCGACGACCATCCGCTGGTGCGCAAGGGGATTGCCCAGCTGTTGGCCATGGACCCCGGGCTCACCCTCGTGGGCGAGGCCCGCGACCAGGCCGAGGCTCTGGCGGCGGCGGCGCGCCTGAAGCCCGCGCTCGTGCTCCTGGACCTCAATCTCGCCGGCGTCTCCGGTCTTGAGACGCTGCGCGCGTTGCGTGCCGGCTCTCCGGGGGTTTCGGTTCTCATCCTGACGGTGTCGGATGCCGAGGAGGATCTCATGGCGGCGCTCAAGGCGGGCGCTACGGGCTATCTCCTGAAGGACATGGAGCCAGAGGAGATCTTGCGAGAGATTCGCCGCGCCCTGCAGGGCGATATGGTGCTGTCGCCGCGCCTTGCCCCGGTGCTCGCCCGCGCGCTTAGGCCCGGATCGCGCCGCGTCCCGGGCGACGGGCGGCTCATGACGGGCCGCGAGCGTCAGATCGTGCGGCGGGTGGCGCAAGGTAAGAGCAATAAGCTCGTCGCCCGCGAGCTCGGTATCGCTGAGGGCACCGTCAAGGTCCATATCAAGCGCATTCTGCGCAAGCTTGCCCTTCATTCGCGGGTGGACATCGCCGTATGGGCGGTCGATCACGGCTGCCGCGATGTCATCGCCGGGGTGGTACCTGGGGATCGGAGTACCGATGGAGGCCTGCCCGAGTGAGGCGCGCATCGTCGCCTACGGCGCCAGGACAGCCGCCCGACAGCGCGTCGTGCCATGGGGATGGCATGAACACCCCGTGTGGTGCGCCACACTAAAATTGAACCTCCCCACGGCTCATGGGCCGTTCGGCCCACAATGAGCCTTGGGATTCCCTCTCGTTACGCGACCGCTCGCGCGGTCGTGTGACTTACCGGGCTC
>JAKARW010000048.1 GCA_021819125.1 Pseudomonadota bacterium
GCCTGTGGCCACATAGGCCAGGTACGGGCCAGGGCCTCGGTCGGCCGCAGCAGACCGGCGCCTGCCGCCACCGCCAGGGCCGAACCCGACAACGCCTGCTTCAAGAAGGTTCTGCGTGGAAGATTCATGCCATCATCCTGTCATTTAAGGGATTTAAAGAGTCCAAAGGAAGTCCACGACCTCACGGATCTGCGCCTTGGTAAGGATGTGATCCCGGCCGAACGGCGGCATCGCCGTGTGGGGATCGTTGATCGTCGGATCGTAGATCTGTTGGAACAGCGCCTGCTTGTTCGGGTAGCGTTGGCGCAGGTTGCGGAGCGCGGGACCGAGGTTGCCGTCCATCGTCGTCCCGGCGATGACGTGACAGGCCATGCAGTTACCCGATGCGCGGTTGATGACGATGCATCCACCCCTCACGGCAGGATTCGTGGGGTGGGCGGCGCATTCTTTCGGCGTGGGGGCGTGGCCGGCGGCCATGGCCAGGGGCGCGAGAAGCAGGCCTGCGCCAATGGCAAATCCCTGTACCGCGCGTAACGCGGTCTTAGTGCCCATGCTTCCTCCTCAGTGGTCAAGCTATTAGCAATATTTTTTATAGTCACGGCGGGCGTCACCCCTTAATTAGGAGCGCGGCCGCCGCTTCAAACATAGCGATCGATCCGTGGTGGCGTCAAGGGAATATTTGGCGGCAATGGCGCGTCGTGGCGCGGGTCACGGAAAGGTCGGCGGGGCCGGCCAACCTTCCTTGAAGGCCACTTTCAGGGTCTTTAGGCGTGCGCGCGCGGCAGGCTGTGTGGCAAATGGCGCCGCCAAACGCAGTTCCGCGTTCGCCCCCTGACCGTCACCCTCGAGAAACAAGGATTCGGCCAACGCCTCATGGGCATGCAGGTAATCGTGGCGCCGTCCGTAGACATGGGCCAGCGTGCGGTACAGGTCGGGACGATAGGGCGCGCGGTCGATGAGGTGCTTGATGAGCCGGTGGGCGGCCGCGGTGTCGCCGGCATCGAGCAGGGCGCGCGCGTCAAGTACGCCGATCCAGAGACTTTGTGGCCGTAGGGTGCGTGCCCCGCGCAGCACCGCGACCGCCGCGCGCAGATGGCCCGTGTCCCGCCACAGTTGGGCCAGGGTCATGCGGTAGGCAACGACCCGCGGCGAGGCGGCGATCAAGGCCCCAAGCCGGCGTCGGGCGGCCGTAAAGCGGCCGAGGCGCATGTCCGCCACGGCCTCTCCGTAACGCCGCGCGCTCGGGTCATGGCGACCCTTCAGTTCGTGCGCAAGCCGTGCGGCGGTGGTGTGCGGACTGCCTTCGCGGGCCAGGAGCACGGCCTGGAAGCGGTCGAAGGCCGGGCGATCAGGAATCGGGGGATTGGGGTAGCGCGCGGCGAGGTTTTCGGCCTCGGCGATACGAATATCGGTGGCCGGGTGCGTGCGCCAAGACTCCGGGATGTCGACGCTCATGAAGCGGTCGTAGGTTTTAAGGCGTTTAAAGAAGGCCGCCATGGCGTGCGGGTTGAAACCCGCGCGCGCCATGGTGCGCAGTCCGAAATGATCGGCCTCGGATTCGTAACCCCGCCGGTGCTTTAGCGTCTCGCTCGCAAGCCCCGCCGAGCTCAACGACATGGCCGCAGCCCCACCCTCGAACTGCGACGTGCCCATGAGGAGCGCCCCGGCCAGCACCCCGGCGAGCGCCGCCCACGAGAGCTTGTGGGACAGGGCGATGAGGCGCGGGATGTGGCGTTGCGTGTCATGCGAGATCTCGTGCGACATCACCGCCGCAAGCTCGTCTTCATTACGCGCGGCAATGATGGCCCCGGTATTGATGAAGACATAGCCCCCCGGGACCGAAAAGGCATTCACCACCGGGTTTTTCAGGATATAGAAGTGGAAATCTATCTGCGGATCGAAGCTTGCCGCCACCAGGCGGCGGCCCAGGGTGCGGACGAACGCCAAGGCATCGGGGTTATGCACGAACCGATACGTCCCGCGGGCATGCGCCAGAAAGGCCTTCCCGAACGCCGTCTGCTGGGCGCGCGACATGACGACGGCCGACGGGTGCCCGAGGTTTGGAAGGTCACCTAGTCCCGCTACGGCCGGATTCGAGGAAAGCAGGGCAAGCAGCACAAAACCGAGCCGTTTGCCCGTGATGCGCCGATCCGTTACTTCCCGAGCGCAGGTGAGCTGGAATACCGCTCCATGACGGTGCGGTCGGCCCATGACGACTCCTTCAAGACGGCGTCGGGTATCCGGAATTGAAGCTCCTTGCTGACCGGGGTCTCTTTGACGATCTTCAGGATCTGGTCGTACCCGATCTTATAGAGAAAACCGCTGTGATCGGTCTTGCGGGCGACCATGAAGGTGTCATAAAGGCGATAGACATAGAGATTGGCCGGGCGCACCTTTCCTTCGTAGTCCCGCCATGCCACCGTGTAGCGGGTGTCCGGCTTGAAATCATCTTTTTTCAAGGTCTTATGTCTCCACAGTTGGGCGTGCGCGGGACTCTAACATGGCCGATCAGGGCGGGCAACGCGGCGCGATTCTTGGGCCGCGCTTAAGCTTGCAACCCATCAAGAAAAAGTGCATCCTTGGCGGCTACATCAGTATTTCACGACCTTATTACACAATCGTTTTTTAAGAGGCTTTGGCGCGTATGGTGGCATTCCAGGACCTGGATCCCCTGGACCTTCACAAGCTCCTGCAGGAGAGTGTTGATCGTCTCGTCCTCGTCGACGTCCGGACGCCGGCGGAGGTAGCGCGCGGGACGATACCCGGGGCGCAACCCATTCCGCTCCATCTCCTTCCCATGAGCGCCGGATCGCTTGACAAAGCCCATCCCGTGGTCTTTTATTGCCAATCCGGCGCAAGGTCGTTGCAGGCCTGCTTGTATTTGCAGCAACAAGGACATGACAAACTCTACAACTTGCGCGGTGGTATCATGGCGTGGGCGCGAAACGGGCTACCAATTGCCCCCGCGGACAAGCAAGCCCCGTGAAGATCGGGAGCCGGTTGGGCCTCTTGCGCCGGGTCGCGGCGAGGTAGTCGCATCGGCTCGGGCGGGGTGGTCCCTGATCACCGTGATGGCAAAGCCTTACAATACTCACACAACTGGAGGAAACATGGCGAACTTCGATAAGGAACTGGATGCCCGCGGCTTGAATTGCCCGCTGCCGATTCTGCGTACCAAGAAGGCGCTGAATGACCTGACCGGCGGACAGACGCTGAGGGTTGTTGCCACCGATCCCGGCGCTATCAAGGATTTTCAGGCTTTTGCCAAACAGACCGGCAATGAGCTTGTCGAATCGGGAGAGGCAAACGGAGAATTTACGTTTGTTCTCCGGAAAAAGGCATAGTTGACGACAGTCAACAGGAGACGCCCCATGACTACCAAAAAGCTCGCCATCATCGCAACGAAGGGCACATTGGATTGGGGCTACCCGCCCTTCATCCTGGCCTCCACCGCGGCCGCCCTCGGTTACGACGTCCAGATTTTCTTTACATTCTACGGCCTGCAGTTGCTCCGAAAGAGCCTCGACCACCTGAAGGTCACATCGCTTGGCAATCCCGGAATGCCCATGCCCATGCCCATGCCGGTCTTGCTGCAGGCGCTGCCGGGTATGCAGAGCATGATGACCGCCATGATGAAGCAGAAGATGAAGTCAAAAGGCGTCGCAAGTCTCGAGGACCTGCGAAACCTGTGCGCCGAGGCCGACGTCAAGATGATCGGATGCCAGATGACCGTCGATCTCTTCGGATTTAGCCCCAGCGATTTCATCTCCGGGATCGAGATGGGGGGCGCGGCGACCTTCTTCGAGTTTGCGGGCGAGTCGGATATCTGCCTTTTTATGTAGGGCTTTGTTTGTTATCCGAATTGATGACCCCCAGGATAGACTCTGGGGGTTGTTTCGGGTAGATTATCAGTAATTTCTAATATTCCGAAGCGTCGAAGGAGCAATTATGGCGACCTACGCGGAGATGCGAGAGATTTACGACGATATCCGTAACGATTTTCGTTACGACTTGGAGTTGAACGGGTGTCTGAACTGCGGTGTCTGCACCGCCACCTGTCCCGCCGCCCACTTTTACGACTTTAGTCCCCGCGAAATCGTCCAGCTCCTGTGGACCGAGAATGTTGAACAAATCTATGATGCCATGCAGGAAAAGATCTGGGCGTGCGCGCAATGCATGACCTGCGCGGCGCGTTGCCCATTCAAGAACTCGCCGGGCGGGCTTATCGCCATCATGCGCGAGGTCTCGATCAAGCATGGTATGCAGTCGGCGAAAGACGTGCTTCGGCCTTTCGGGCGGGTGATGTTAAAGCTGATCACGACCGGCAACCAGTTGTCGCCGGACATGATTCAGCCCGACCATTTTCCGGATTGGGGTCCGAATATCCAGAAGGTCGAGGGTGATCTCAAGGTGTTGCGCAAGGCCATACCGGTGCGCACGCTTCAGACCACCGACACCGCCTGGGAGGTCTCACTCAAGACCTCGGTGGAGATGTACACGATCTGGGAGATGACAGGCGTGATGGATGCCCTGCAGATCGTCGATGAGAATCTCTTTGACGTCATCGAGGACTTCATTGACGAGAAGCGTGAGGACTACAGCGATTGGCTGGAAGCCCAGAAGGATCAGAAGGACGACTGAGTGCAGTCGGACTTCGCATTGGTCCAGAATGTGACGTTCGTAGAGCCTTGAGGAGATATCTTATGAAACCGACCGAACAGAGCCCCGGTAACCACAACGCCTCGGCCGCCGGCGCTGGTGCCGGCACCATGAAGCCTGGATTCCACAACACCGACGGCCAGGGGATCGCTGGTCACGGATCGTTTTTTCAGCAGACGAATCTCTCAGGCGCGGATGCCGCCAAAGCGACCGAGTGGGTGAGAAAGCAGATCGACCGGCGCACGCTCGATCTTGCCGACCGCATGGACGATATCCGTGACCATATGTGGGAGCTTGAAAAAGACGGCCAGATCATCGTGCATCGCATTACAGACGAGCACGAGCCGAAGATGGTGAAGACCTTGTTTGGCTGGGATAAGAAGATCCCCACAAAGCAGCTCTGGCATCATAAATCCTGTGGCCAATGCGGCAATATCCCCGGTTACCCCACCTCGCTCTTGTGGTTCATGAATAAATTCGATTTCGTTCCTGGCAAGGATTATTTGGACGAGACCGACCAGACCTCGTGCACCGCGTGGAACTATCATGGTTCGGGTATCGGCAATGTCGAGTCGCTGGCGGCGGTGTTCCTTCGCAACTTCCACCAGGCCTATGTGTCGGGCAAGCAGCACGGTTTCGATCTTGGGCATTTCTATCCGCTCGTGCATTGCGGGACGTCATTTGGCAATTACAAAGAGATCCGCAAGTATCTGATCGAGTCGGCGGAATTGCGCGAGAAGGTTACAAAGATCCTCGGCAAGCTCGGCCGTCTTGTCGACGGCAAGCTCGTGATCCCCGAGGAGATCGTCCACTACTCCGAGTGGGTGCACGTGATGCGTAACCGCATCGCCTCGGAGCTGCAGACAATCGACATGTCGAATATCCGCGTCACCATGCACGTCGCTTGCCATTACTACAAGATGGTGCACGAGGATGCCGTATACGACGCCGAAACCTTGAATGGTAACCGTACCGCCATAGGCACCGCGATCGCTCAAGCCCTCGGCGCCCAGGTCATCGACTACTCGACGTGGTATGACTGCTGCGGCTTTGGTTTTCGTCATATCATCTCGGAGCGCGAGTTCACGCGATCGTTCACCATGGATCGCAAGATCAAGGTCGCGCGTCAGGAGGCGAATGCCGACGTCATGATCGGCAACGACACCGGCTGCATCACGACCATGGACAAGAACCAGTGGATCGGCAAGGCGCACGGCCAGAATTTCCAGGTGCCGATCATGGCCGATGTTCAGCTCGCGGCGCTCGCTTGTGGGGCGGACCCCTTTAAGATCGTACAGCTGCAGTGGCACGCAAGCCCGTGCGAGGAGCTGGTCGAGAAGATGGGTATCGACTGGAACAAGGCGAAAGGTGATTTCGAGAAGTACCTAAAGCAGGTCGAGCAGGGTAATATCGAATATCTCTATAATCCTGAGTTGGCTCTGGGGGGGAAGGCGTAAGTCATGCAAAAACCAGTCTTGGTGGTAGGGGCCGGGCCCGCGGGGCTTGCGGCGGCGGCGGGAGTGGTTGCGAGCGGCGCGCAGGCGGTGCTGGTTGAGAAGGCGGCGAAGCTCGGCGGCACGCCGATATTGTCCGGTTACGCAAAGCTCGTGCCGTCCGGGGAGTGGGCGCGCGATGCCATGGGTCGCATGGTCAAGCGCGTCGAGGATTCAAAGAACGTCACGATCCATAAGGAGACGAAGGTAACGAAGCTCACCGGCGAGGCCGGGAACTTCACCGCGACCTTATCGAACGGCACGACGGTGGAGTGCGGATCGGTCATTTTGGCGACGGGCTTTACCCACTTCGACTCGATCAATAAGCCGGAGTGGGGTTTCGGGACCTTCGAGGATGTCGTGACCACGACCCAGGTCGAGCAGATGGTGGCGGCCGGCAAGGTCGCGTGCCCATCGGATGGCCGCGTTCCGGAGCGAGTCGCGATCCTTTTGTGCGTCGGTTCGCGCGACCGGCAGATCGGGCGCGAGTGGTGCTCCAAGATCTGCTGCACGGTGTCGACCAACCTTGCGATGGAGATCAAGGAGCTTTCGCCCACGACCGATGTGTTCATCTACTACATGGACATCCGTACCTTCGGTCTCTATGAGGATCGCTTCTACTGGAAGTCGCAGGAGGAGTTCAAGACCAAGTTCGTCAAGGCGCGTATTGCCGAGGTGACGCGCGCCCCGGACGGCCGCCTGCTGGTCAAGGGCGAGGACACGTTGGTCAAGCGGCCGATCGTGATCCCCATGGATCTGGTCGTGCACGCGGTGGGCATGGATCCAAACGAGGACAATCCGGAGATCGCGCGGGTGTTTGGCATCGGGCTTGAAAAGCACGGATTCATCGACCGCGCCGAGCATTACACGAACACCTGTGGCACGACCCGCCGGGGGATCTATGCGGTGGGCGCGGCGCTGGCACCCGAGACGATCGACGATTCGATCTCCCAAGGCACGGCGGCCGCCATGCGCGCGGTCGCGGACTTGAATGCTTTGGTTCAAAAGAGCGCCTGAGGGCGCGTCAGGCAACAGCGCAGGCGGCGAGATTGTCGAGCCGGCGGCGCTGGCGGTCGATCTTGATCAGCGGGTGTTTGCGCAGAAGTTTGCGCGGTTTCTCGAGATCCTGAGCGAAGAGGGCGGGATCGATCCGTTCATCTCGGCCCTTGAGATGAAGCACCAGCTGTTTGCGAAAGTGCTCGCGCGCGAAAGCCTGGACGGATTCGGGCTTGAGGCCCTGGAGACTTTGGTCGAGACGGTGATGCCGGCGCGAAAGCGCGTGTGGCCGTCGCTTAAGGCGCATGGAGACGCGGGTGTGCAAAAGGCCGTGCGCGATCTTTTGTATGGCGCGCGGCCGGTGGGCGAGCGGCTCAATGAGTTTGCGCAAAGGGTGCCGGTGGTGAGCGACGGGAGCGCCAAGGGCGAGCGTAAGGTGCGCCGCGCGCTTTTGGACCTTGGGGCGGAGATGTTGCACTTCCGGGCACCCGTCCAATACCCGCTCATGACCCGCTGGGTATGGGATCAGGCGACACACGCCGGCGCGTTGCGGGAGTTCGTCAAGGGCGGGGACACTTTAGACCAGGTGCCGCTCGGGAGCGATCCCGGGGTCTATGAGGCCGGAAGGCGGTGGATGGCCGAGCGCATGGCCGAAAGCGGCCTGTACCGGAATCCTGAATTCATCGTTGATGTATTTCTGGCGCACGCCTACGCGGACTACATGCGCGCGCTGTCGAGCGGCATGGGGCTTTTGAACGCGGATTTCGGGGGCAAGGGGGATCCGCTCGAGGTGGTCAAGAAACTTTTGGGCATAGACGCGGCGCGGCGCACGGACTCGCGTGTGAAGAAGGTGCTGCATTGAGCGCAATGAGGAGACACGGCTGACATGGCTATTCACGAGAAAACACTCATCGACGCAGACCGCATCCAGACGAGCGACAACCTCGTGTTGGACGGCGTCGATGTGTCCGGGCACTGGAACACGATGGTGTTGCCGCGGTATCTCACGAACTACGATACGGATTTCGCGCGCCAGATCCGGACCTTTGCAGGCGGCGAGAACGTGCATCGCTGCTGGCAGTGCGGGTCGTGCACGAATTCGTGCACTGTGTATGCGCAGAACACCGACTTCAATCCCCGTTACTGGATCTACCTCACCAACCTGGGCCTGAAGGCCGATATCCTAAAGGACAAGGACATCATCTGGACTTGTGTATCGTGCAATCGGTGCACGAACATCTGCCCGAAGGACGTCAAACCAGAAGGCGTGATGAAGGCCCTGGCGCACTGGCTCGAGGAGGAGGGACACACGCCCGAGAGCCGGTCTTCGATATTCGATAACGAGTTTTTGGGGCAGGTGTATGAGACCGGGCGCATCGAGGACACGCGTGTTTTGATCAATTTTCTGCGCAAGACCAACCAGTCGCTGACGCCGCCGTGGCTGATCGAGCTTGGCAAGCGTATGACCAAGCATCTCCCGCTTACGTTCCTCACGCACATGGGGTTGCATCTCGTATTCAAGCCGCGCACCAAGTCATGGGGCCGGACCGGCGAGGTGCTGCGCGAGTATGTCCGCGAGCAAAAAGAGATCGCGCGCAAGGAGCGCGCCATGCCCAAGGAGGCAGTCCATGTCTAAAGTTGCCTATTATCCCGGCTGCGCGCTTGAGGGCTCCGGTGGTCCCTACGACAAATCGACACGCGTCTTGGTCGACAAGCTCGGCCTTAAGATGGAAAACCTCGAGGACTATAGTTGCTGTGGCGCGATGGAGGTCAAGAACATCCATCCCATGCTTCAGACCTATATGTCGGCGCGTAATCTCGCCATCGCAAGCGAGAAGATGGGTTATGACACCGTCATGGCACCGTGCAATGGCTGCTACCACAACCTGAAAAAGACCGAGTATGAACTTGCGACCTCGCCAGAGCACCTAAAGACCGTTCAGGATCTCGCCAAGAAGGCCGACGACCCGGTGTACAAGGGCGATGTGCGTACCGTGCATCTGCTCGAGTGGTTGATGGAGGAGCTGGGGCCCGAGGGTATCAAGGCCAAGATGTCGAAGAGCCTGAAGGGCGTGAAGATCGCCAACTACTATGGCTGCATGTACACGCGCCCGCGCCAGATTTTCCCCGAGAAGGATCAGGGACCGGGGTCGGAGTCGAGTTACAAGCCGCATTTCATGGACGACCTCCTCGCGGCCGCCGGCGCCGAGAACGTCGACTTTCCTTTGAAGACCGCATGCTGTGGCGGGGCCCATACGCTGTCGGACTCCGACACCTCGACACAGCTGGTGCTGAACATCCTGCAGGCCGCCGAGGACGCGGGCGCCGAGGTCATCGCCACGGA
Source organism: Pseudomonadota bacterium (assembly GCA_021819125.1). Classification (GTDB taxonomy): domain Bacteria; phylum Pseudomonadota; class Gammaproteobacteria; order Acidiferrobacterales; family Acidiferrobacteraceae; genus Acidiferrobacter. Next base: position 9,493 of record JAKARW010000048.1, read on the forward strand.
GTGCCCGACCTGTCACTCGGGGCTTGAGATGCATCAAGTGCGCGCGGAAAAGGAGTTTGGGATCACGACCAAGGTGAAGATCGTCTATTTCACGCAACTCCTGGGGCTTGCCATGGGAATGTCGCCGCGTAAGATGGGTATCCACGAGAACATCAGTGACTCGATGGGGTTTTTAAAGGACAAGGGCGTAGCCTGAGCAGGCGACAGGCCCCGGCCTTCACGTCACGGCAAAAGACCATACACGGACCGGGGGTCTGGTGGAGTATAACGGCTGCGAGTTTCGTTCTGAGCTGTATTATGACCGTGAATTCCAGATTTGGCTCAGGCGTGAGGACAACGGCGCGATCACGATCGGCATGACTGATATCTCGCAGACGATCGCCGGTAAGATCCTGCACGCGCGGGTACGCCGGCCGGGCACCATGCGGCCGGCGGGAAAGCCCGTGGCGACGATCGAGAGCGGCAAGTGGGCAGGTCCCATTCCCAATGTCTTCGATTGTGTGATCGAGGAGGGGAACCGGGAGGTGCTGGACGATCCGAACCTGCTCAACGTCGAGCCCTACGAGGCGTGGGTGGCGCGCGTGCGGCCGGTGGCGTCGGCGGATGTGGTGCTGGCGGCGCTTGTTACGGGCGACGAGGCGGCGCGCGGCTATCGCGAGCGCTGCGTCCGCGAGGATATCAAGTGCACGCGGGGTATTCGGTAATGGCCGACGACCACTACCTCGACAACGACGAAAAATCCGTACTGATCGTCATGACGAGCGGTCCATCGACGCCGCACCGCTGCGCCACGCCGTTTTATCTCGGGGCGATCTTGGCGTCGATGGACGCCGACGTGCGGATATTTTTCACCATGGAGGGCGTAAACCTCCTAAAGAAGGGTGTGGCCGAGAATTTGACGGCCATGGAAGGCGGTAAGCGCGTCATCGATTTCATACGCGACGCCAAGGCGGCGGGCGTGAAGTTGCACCTGTGTCAGCCGGCGTTGCCGGGCTATAAAATCGATGAAAAAACGGATATTATCCCCGAGGTTGACGAGTGCTCCGGCGGCGGCACGCTGGCGGATTTGATATTGTCCTGCGACAAGGTCCTGTTTTTCTAGCGTTTTCCAGGATCGGACATACTAGGGATTGAAACCTGTCCCGCATCGGCATTATGTATGGCGGGTTATTTCTGATGAAACGGGAGGCTTTGCTGAATGGCTTCAGTACGCGGCTGTAATATTCCGGAAGACTTGAGTTACAACGTCGATAACAACGTATGGGCCCGACGCGAAGCCGATGGCACCGTGACCGTCGGATTGACGGCGTACGCGTGCTCGCTCGCGGGCGAGATCGTGGCCTACACCCCAAAGAAGGCCGGCAAGGACATCGCCAAGGACAAGTCCTGCGCGACCGTCGAGTCGGGCAAATGGGTGGGGCCGGTCAAGACCCCGGTCACGGGATCGGTGGTGGCGATCAACGATGCCGTCGCAAGCAAGCCTGGTCTTATCAACAAGGACCCCTACGGCGAGGGCTGGGTCGTGAAGATGAAGCCTAGCGACTGGGACGGGGAGTCCAAGTCGTTGAAGGCGGGCGCTGATGCCCTGAAGGCCTTCGAGGCGAAGATGGCTGGCGAAGGGTTCAAGGGCTGCTAAGGTAAGGCGCGAGATGATCGCGCCTTACGTGTTTCCAGAGGGGCCCTATGAGCGCTTGGTCGGAAATCCTCGAGGCGGTCGAACCGCTGGAAGATCTGGCATTCGATAGCAATGTCGTCGAGCGTCTGGCGGCGTCCGAGAAGACGCTGCCGGGGATCCATTTCTACACGCCGACGTTCAAGAGTTACGCGACGAGCGAGATCAAGGACTGTGGGCGCAGCGCGTGGCCCGCGATCTCGATTACCGGCGGCGACTGCAAGCTTAACTGCGACCACTGCAAGGCGAAGATCCTAGAGCCCATGATCCCGGCGCGCAGCCCCGAGGACTTGTGGCGGGCGGTCAATGGGATCGTGGAGCAGGGGGCGGGGGGCATGTTGTTGACGGGGGGCTCGAACCACCGCAACGAGGTCGAATACGACCGCTATTACCCCACTATCCGGCGCATCAAAGACGAATTTCCGCACTTTCGCATCGCCATGCACACGGCGCTCGTAGACGGCGCCATAGCCGCGCGCATGGCTGATGCCGGGATCGACGCCGCTATGATGGACGTGATCGGCGCGCAGGATACGATTACCCAGGTGTATCACCTGCGGCGTTCGGTCGATGATTTTGAGCGCGCCCTGGAGGCCCTTACGGCGACCTCCATGAAGGTCGTGCCGCACATCGTGATCGGGCTGCATTACGGCCAGCTGCTCGGGGAATGGAACGCGCTTGAGATCGTGGCGCGGCACAGGCCCTCGGCGTTGGTGCTGGTCGTCGTCATGCCGACTTATGCAGCCGAGCCGCGGCCATTTGCGACCCCCGACCCGCACGAGGTGGGGCAGTTTTTTGGGGATGCGCGCGCGATTCTGCCGGATGTGCCGTTGCTGTTGGGCTGCGCGCGGCCGGCGGGGTCGGTGAAGGGCCTGATCGATGCCTATGCGGTCATGGCCGGGGTCGATGGCATGGCGCATCCAAGCGACGGCATGGTGGAGCTTGCCGCCCGCCTCGACCGGTCGGTACGCGTCACGCCCGCCTGCTGCTCAATTGCGGTGGGCGAAGAGGTCATGGCGATCGACGGATTGGATGCGGGCCTCGAGATCGATCTGGCCGAGATCGTCCGGCATGAGCGCGAACGGCGCGCCGCCCGCAAGCGTCAATCGGTGTTCGGCGAGATCAAGGTGGTAGGCGGCGAAGAACGGTCGAGTTGCTGCGGGACATGAGTCGCGCCTGGCGCCTCATCGATACCGGCGTGCGATCGGCGGCCGAGAACATGGCGCTTGACCGGGCGCTGCTCGAGTCTTGTCAGGCGGGCGCCCCCAATACCCTGCGTTTCCTGCGCTTTGAACCATCGGCGCTCATCGGTTTCCATCAGAGCGTCTCCCAGGAACTCGACCTCGATTACTGCCGGCGGGAAGGGATCGCGATCTCGCGGCGCATCACAGGCGGCGGGGCGCTTTATTGCGACCAGGGACAGATCGGTTGGGAGCTTTTCGTCGATCGCCGCACGTTCGCCACCGGCGATATGCTCGCGATCGCGCGCGAGGTGTGCGGCATCGCAGTCGAGGGGCTGCGATCCCTGGGCGTGGAGGCCGCGTTTCGGCCGCGCAATGATATCGAGGTTGCGGGCCGCAAGATCGGCGGGACCGGCGGGGCCTTCGACGGCAATGCCTTGCTCTATCAGGGTACGGTCCTCATCGATTTCGATATCGAGCGCATGCTGCGGGTGTTGCGCATACCCCAGGAAAAACTGTCCGACAAGGCCATTGCCTCGGCGCGCGAGCGGATAACGACCCTGCGGGCCTGGCTTTCGGACGACACGCCTTCCGTGGCGACGGTGCAGGCGGCGCTTGCGCGGGCATTTGCCCAAGGCCTGGGGGTGACTTTCGAGACCGGGGACCTGAGTGGTCCCGAGCGCGGCCTGTATGAGCGCTACAAGGGCGAGATGGCCGGCGACGACTGGGTCTTCGAGACCGATAGACCAAGGCTCGAGGTGGCGACCGCACGCGCCATGCGCAAGACCGAAGGCGGGCTTGTGCGCGTGATGGCGACGGTGGACACGGCACGCGCGCGACTAAAGCAGATCTTTATCACCGGCGATTTTTTTATCAATCCGCGGCGCGCGATCGTTGATCTCGAGGCCGCCTTGCGCGACCTGGCGCTGGAGAGGATCGATGAGACGGTGCAGGCGTTTTTTAAAGACCGCAAGATCGAGATGTTGTTGTTGACGCCCGAGGACCTCCTGGCGGTATGGCACGAGGCCTTGAAGTCGCTTGAGCCCCAAGGCCGTGAACGCATCGGCGTTTGATGTCTTGGTGGTGGGCCTCGGGCCCGGCGGGGCGTCGGCGGCGGCGAGCGCCGCGCATGCCGGTCTTTCGGTGCTGGCGATCGACAAGCGGCGCACGATAGGCGAGCCCGTGCAGTGCGCGGAGTTCGTGCCGCTTACCATGGGACGTTATGCGAAGCCCGCCCTCGTGCAGAGGATTGCCGGCATGCGCAGTGTGTTGCCGTCCGGGACCTGCGAGCATTCAGATTTTCCGGGACTCATGGTCGACCGCGCGGCGTTCGATCAGGCGCTGGCGACCGAGGCGTCCAGGGCCGGGGCGATGCTGCGTATCCAGACGGCGCTCAAGGGGCTCGAGCATGATCAACGCGTAGCCATCCTGCAGGGCCCCGAGGGTCGGATCGAGCGCGCCCATTACAAGGTCCTGATCGCAGCCGACGGGCCGCACTCCATGGTCGCCCGCGCCCTGGGACTGAGCCCGCTAAAGACCGTGGAGACACGTCAATATCAGGTGCCGTTACGCCGTCCCTACGAGGACACCGATATCTGGCTTTCCGATGAGTTTCCCGGCGGTTATGGTTGGCTTTTTCCACGCGGTCCGGTGGCGAACCTCGGGCTCGGAGCAGATCGGCGTCTGGCCCCGGATCTTAAGGCGCCGCTCGAGCGGTTGCACGCGGCACTTGCGCGTGATGAGATCGTGGGCGCGGAGGTCTTGGGGCGCACCGGCGGCAGTATCCCGGTCGGTGGACTACGCGTCCCCTTGGTCTGTGACCATATCCTGTTCGTGGGTGATGCGGCAGGCCTGACTCACCCCATCACCGGGGCCGGAATTGCGAGTGCCGTGGTGTCGGGCGAGCGCGCGGGTCTTGCCGCGGCCGGATTTTTGGCCGGCGGCGCCACGCTGGATGAATATGCCGAGGACATGCAAGACGAGTTTGCCGAGAGCCTGGCGCGCGCCGTGGCGCGCCGGGAATGGTTGATGGAGCGCTGGCACACGCCGGCGGCCCGTCTGGACGAGACCCACAAGCGCGGCTGGATCGCGTTTCGGGAATACTTCGTACGTTAAGTCAGCTGAGGAGATCCATTATGAGCGCTACCGCCGAGTCCGTGACGCCGATTACTTTTTACCGTCCAAATTATCATGTGAAGACTCCGACGATGCGGTCGCCGGAGTATGTCCAGATGTCGACGGCCGCCGCCATTACCCTCGGGCTCATCCCAGGCCAGATGCACAGGACCGGTTGCACGCATTGCTTGAATCTTCTCGTGACCTATTCGGAAGGCTGCCGGGCCAATTGCGCGTACTGCGGGTTGGCCCGCCATCGCGAGGAGGCCCGCGATTATGCCGACCGGAATTTCATTCGCGTGGACTGGCCGGCGGTGCGTTATGACGAAGTCATAGAGCGCATGCAGGCCGGTGGTGACAAGGCGCAGTTTCAGCGCATGTGCATTTCCATGATCACGCACCCCGAATCCGATCGCGATACCATGACGCTATTGAAGCGCTGGACCGCGGTCCTGCCTCATGTGCCGGTCTCGATCCTGTCGAACCCCACGACCATGGAGAAGGCCGATCTCGTGGCGTTGCGCGATGCCGGCGCGGACATCTTTACCATCGCCCTCGACGCCGTGACCCCCGAGATCTTCGACCGCACGCGCGGCAAGGCCGTCGACAGCCCGCACAAGTGGGCCAAGTACTGGCAGGCCCTGGAGTGGGCGGCCGAGGTCTTCGGGCCCGAGAAGTTCGGCGCGCATCTCATCTGCGGCATGGGCGAGACCGAGCAGGAGATGCTCAAGGTCGCCCAGAAGATCACGGACATGGGCGGACACAATCACATGTTCGCGTTCTTCCCGGAGCGCGGCTCGCTCATGGAGGACTGGGCGCCGGTGCCCAAGGATCAATGGCGGCGCGTGCAGTTGGCGCGTTTTATCATCGATTACGCCGGTGGCCATATCCGTGACATGCGCTTCGATGCCGAAGGCCGGGTGGTGGATTTCGGGATGAGCGAGGCGGATCTCGCCTTGCTCATTGCCTCGGGTAAGCCGTTTCAGACCTCCGGATGTCCGGGCAAGGATGACGAGGAGATCTCGGCTTGCAACCGCCCCTACGGCGATTCCAGCCCATCTGACATCCGCTCGTTCCCCTTTGCCTTGAATCGCCGCGATGTCGAGATCGTCAAGCGGCAGATGGCGGGCGAGGATATCGGAACGTTGTAAGGAGTAGGGCCGAAGCGGCCACCGCGTCGGCCCTACTCCCCCGATCCTTCAAGAAAACCGGCGGCTGATGCTGACCCCAAAGAGCTGGGCGTGGGTCTGGTAGGTCCCGTTGTAGGCGCTGGTGCCGTTTGGATCCGTACCGCTCAAGGGCGTGGCCGAGGCATAGGTGCGCGTGTTGAAGAGTACGTACATGTAGCCCGCGCTTAGGCTCCAGGCCCCCAGCCTTTGGCTTGCCCCGAAACTGAACTCCTGGCGGTTGGCATCGGGCACGCGTGCCGAGAAGTCGGTATTCGTAGCCCCCGTCTCGTCGTAGGCATAGCCGGCGCGCAGGCGCACATGGCGGCTCAGGGCGTAATGGACGCCCAGCCGATAGGCGTTCGAGGACTGCCAGTCATAGGTGCTCGTGAGCAGTGCCGGGCCGCCCCCTGCGCCTGGGGCGGGGGTGACGACGATGTTGCTGAAACGGCTCCAGCCGGTGCGGTCGAAATCGAACTCGACCCCGAGTTTGGTGTTGAGCGCCTCGCTCACGCCGACCGCCCATTGCCACGGCAGATGCAAGGTGGCGTTGATGGGGACCGAAGAGCCGGTTGTGCTGAAGGTCCCATCGAGCGGCACGTTGACCGCCGAGCGGTAATTGATGCCAACGCCTAGCGTGCCCCACTGCCCCAAGGCCCCCACATGCGCGCCGACTTGAGCCCCGGAGCCGCTGACCGTGGCAAATGGTGTTCCAAGCACCGTGCGGTGCGCGTCGTAGTAGTCGGCCCCGGCATCCACGGCGACAGGGCCGAAACGATAGGAGAAGCTCGGCGCGACGTCGAAGAGACGCAGCTGCGTGTAGGTTGGCGCGAGCGCCGCCGCCGGACCCTGGGCGAGTGTCGGGAAGGTTTGCGCGGGCCACGCGATCTGCAGCCCATAAGGTTCGTTGATACCAAACCCGAAACGTGTGTGCGGCGCGATCTTGTCCGCCCAGAAGAGATCGGGCATCGTTTGCCAATGAGGAGTGGTGGCGACGACCGGCCCCGCGCCGCCGGCGGGCGTCACCTGCGTGTGGTCGTAGATCCCGAGAAGGCCGAGGTCATATCCACCCTTGTGAAAGGCCATGGCCGCGGGATTATAGGCGAGCGCACCGAGGCTATAGGTATTCGCCACCAGGGCATCGGACTCGCTCAGCCCCGTGATGGAGAGTTCCGAGATCGCAAAGCCCGAGGCGTGGGCGGCGCCCAGGCCTGCGACCACGATCAGCGAGGCCGCGAGCAGGGATGAGCGAGGTCGCATATAAGTGTCTCCTAATTTTGGACGAAGTCTTCCAGAAAGCTTGGCTTATGACAACCCTTGGGTGAGGTCGCGCCGGCCGCTCATCGTTTCCTTCTTGCATATTGACAGGAAGGGGCCGCTTAGGGAATATTGCGCAGTCTGTTTGCGTCGAGGCTTTACACATAACAATTAAGCTTACGAAAAAAATACCAAAAGACGCGAACGATGCGGCACCCCGCCGCCCTTCGTGATTCATGTCCATAGGAGGACATCATGGTGAGCACTAAGAAGTGGGCGCTGGCCTCGGCCGTTGCCGCCGCCATAGCCTTACCCGCTACCGCCCTGGCGACCACCGCCGGTTATTTCCAACTTGGATACAGCACCATCAGCGACGGTATGGCCGGTGCCAGCGCCGCCCTTCCGCAAGACAGCATGATCCAGGCCACCAACCCCGCCGGCATCGCCTTCGTGGGCAACCGTCTGGATCTGGG
>JAKARW010000049.1 GCA_021819125.1 Pseudomonadota bacterium
CGGGCCCACGATCCGGCCTTTGCCGGGATCGCGGCTGCGGTGGCGTCCGCGGCCTTTGGGTTTACCGCGGCCAACTTTCCGCCAGCGCGGTTATTCATGGGAGATATGGGGGCCACGGTGCTTGGGTTTGCGGCCGGGATCATGATCCTCGATGGGAGCGCGCGCGGCGATTTCCCGTTATGGGCGGGTCTTACGGTATTTTCACCCTTCCTGGTCGATGCCACGGTGACGCTTTTAAAAAGGGTGGCGCGCGGCGAGCGCCTGACGGCGGCTCACCGCGGACATTATTACCAGCGCTTGGTACGCGCCGGCCTATCTCATCGCCGTACCGTCCTTGGCGAGTATGCCCTGATGGCGGTCTGCGGCCTGTCGGCCTACGGGGCCGCCGGGGCGCCGGTGCCCGTGCAATGGGCTATAATCGCCGCTTTGGCGGTTTTGTACGGCGCATTGGCCGCTTTGGTGTGGTGGTGGGAGGGGCATGAGCAGATTTCGAGCAAGGACGCACGTTAAAGCGCCGATCGGCCGTTGGGCGGTCGTGGCACACGATCTGGTGGCGATCGCGCTCGCGTGGCTCGGGGCCTACTGGCTGCGCTTTAACATGGGCTATGTCCCGCATGTCTTTTGGCGCCAGGGCCTGCGGCTTCTGCCGGTGATCCTGGTCGTTCAGGGTCTCGTCTTCTGGAGCATGGGACTCTATCGCGGTCTGTGGCGCTTTGCCTCGGTGCCCGACCTTTTACGCATCTTCAAAGCCATAGTGGCGGGCACCGTGGCCAGCGCCTTCATCTTGTTTCTTGGGGAGCGACTGGAATTTGTGCCGCGCTCGGCCTTTGTCCTAGACGGGATGCTTTTGACGTTGTTGCTGGGTGGTCCGCGATTTTTCTACCGGTTTTTTAAGGACCGTGGACTCTACCAAGCCTCGGGTAAAAAGGCGCTGATCGCCGGGGCCGGGCGCGCGGGCGAAATGCTGGTCCGCGATCTCTTGCGGGATTCGGGTGTCGGATTTCGGCCAGTGGCGTTCGTGGACGACAATCCGCGGCGCATCGGCCAGGAGATCCATGGCGTGCCGGTGGTCGCCGATTGCGGGCAATTGCCGCAGGTGGCCGCGCGCCTTGAGGTCGATATCGTATTCATTGCCGTCACCGAGGCCAAGGCCAGCCACATGCGCCGTCTCGTGGAGCTTTGCGAGCGCAGTGGCCGCCCGTTTCGCATTCTTCCCGGTCTCCAGAGCCTGGTGGACGGCCAGGTCACCGTTCGAGAGCTGCGCGAGGTGCGCATCGAGGATCTGCTCGGCCGAGAACCCGTTCTTTTGTATCAAGATGAGATTGCTTCTGGCATCGGCGGTAAGGCCGTGCTGGTATCGGGGGCCGGTGGCTCCATAGGATCGGAGTTATGCCGCCAGATCGCGCGGCTTGGGCCGCGCCGGCTGATCCTCCTTGAGCATAGCGAATTCAATCTCTACAACATTGAGCTCGAACTGCGCCGCGACTATCCGCATCTGGCGCTGCTGCCGGTATTGGGCGATGTCCGCGACGCCGTGCTCGTAGACCGGGTGCTTGGGCGCGAGCGCCCCGATATAATTTTTCACGCGGCGGCCTACAAGCATGTCCCAATGCTGGAGGGTCAGGGCCGTGCGGCGGTATTGAATAATGTATTTGGTACAGAAACTCTGGCCGCGGCCGCGGACCGGCACGGTTGCGGGGTTTTTCTGCTTATATCGACCGATAAGGCTGTGAACCCGTCTAACATTATGGGCGCCACAAAACGCGCGGCGGAGATCCTTTGTCAGCAGATGAATGGCCATTCGCGGACACGTTTTTTGACCGTGCGCTTTGGCAATGTCCTGGGTTCGGCGGGCAGTGTCATTCCACTATTTAAGGCTCAGATAGCAAGCGGCGGGCCGGTCACGGTCACGCACCGTGACATCACCCGCTACTTCATGACCATCCCAGAGGCCTGCGGGCTCATATTGCAATCAAGCGTCATAGGAAAGGGCGGGGAGATTTTTGTCCTCGACATGGGCGAGCCTGTGCGCATTGGCTACCTTGCCGAGCAGCTGATCCTCTTGTCCGGCAAGCGGCCCGGGCAAGACATCGAGATCGTCTACAGTGGGCTTAGGCCTGGTGAAAAGCTCTACGAGGAATTGTTCTATGCCGATGAGGCATTGCTTGCAACCACGCACCCCAAGATTCGCGTAACCCCCGGAACCTGTGCGGATCCGACGCGCTTTGTGCAGGGGCTCGAGCGCCTACGCCTGTTGTGCGCCCGGGATGACGAACAGGGATTGACGGAGGCCTTGAGGGACACGATAGGCTGTGCGCAGCCTCCGTCCGGCGAATCGGCGCGGTTGGCCACGAGTTCCTAGCCAAAACGAAAGCGGCGCCCGGGGAGTGCACTGGGTCCTTAAGTCTGGCTTAAGGGCCGGTCCGTGGGGCTTAAAGGGCGGGCTACGCGGTAAGCGTCAAGAATATCTCCGGAAGTCTCTCGGGAAGGCGTTCAACTCGGTCGATAATACTGAAGTGTTGGCCGAAAATCCGCCGGACATAATCGTCGGCCTGAGCATCGAGACTGATGCAATGGCAGTAAATCCCTTCACGTTCCAGTTCGCGCACCGCCTGCCGCGTATCGGCGATGAGAAACTCCGGATCACTTACATCGATGTCCGCGGGCTGACCATCGGTTAAGATGAGCAGCAGGCGCTTGTCCTTTTTAGTGTGTGATAGGAAGTGCCCAGCATGCCGCAGGGCGACGCCCATGCGTGTGGAGTAGCCGGCCTGCAAGGCCGCAAGTCGGCCACGGACGTCGTCATTCCAGGCCTCGGAGAATCCCTTGATGTGCCAAAATCGGGCTTCGTGGCGGGTATTGGAATGAAATCCCGCTATGGCAAAAGGGTCGCCCAACCGGTCGATGGCCCAGGCGAGCAGGGTCACTGCCTCTTGCGCCAGGGAAAGAACGGTTTGGTGAGCGTGGCTGCCGCGCACAGGATCCTGGAGGGAGGCTGAAAGGTCGAGAAGCAGGCTGACTGCAACATCCCGTCTGGCATGACGAAAATCCTGGTTGATGCGCGGGTCGACGGTTCGACGACACCGGTAATCGATCCAGGAACGCAGGGCCCAGTCGAGGTCGAGTTCGGACCCGTCTTCCTGGCGGCGCAGGCGCTCGCGGTCCTGAGGCTTGATCTGATCGAGGATGCGTGTCAGGCGGTGCGCGAGCACCGCGTTTTTTTGTAAGAGGCGTTCGATCTCCTCGGCGGGGCCGCGCGGGTGGAGATGTTCGTGGAGGGTGACGTGGCCTGGGAGATAATCCTCAATCGTGTAGTCCCATTCCGGGTAATGGTGGATGAGCGAGGGGCCAGGCGGCATCGCCGGGGCTGTAGCGGTCTTGTGGTGGTGCTCTTCGTCAATGTCCACGAAACGCCACAGGATACGGTTGTCATCGCGATAGGGCACCTCGGTATCCAGAAAATGGATGTTGGCGAAGGCATCACTGGGCAACCGGGTCTCAATGACGTATTGCGTGGCCAATGCCGCCATGTCCTGGGTGTCACCATCGTCGTGGGCAAGCCTTTCATGGAAAAAGCGCACGAATTTGAGCAGAAGAGGATTGCGATAGCCGTGGTCCGGATCCAGAATGGCGCGCGAGAGCATGGTCAGGCGATGGCGGATGCAGGACTCGCGCGCGGGGTCACAGGCCTCTTCCCGTGGGTGGGGGTGAAGCGCAAGGAGGAGTTTGCGAAGGCCGGGAAAACGGCGCACGAGCAAGCTGTCGATACGCGCATCCTCGAAGCACTCGATGCTCAGGCGTTGGAACGGACTCCAGTTGTCGGCGATCAGGCTTTGGCTGAAACGCCGATGGGCGGCGAGATGCGCGAGAATCAGTCGATATTGATCGATCCCGCAAACGCCGTCGCGATCCGCGCGTAAGTCAGGCAGATGCAGCCCGAGGGCATCCGCGTAGGGCTGCGGACGGCGCAAGTGGTCAAAGGCCTCGGAATAGGGGATGAGCGGCGCCGGGTCGTCCCACAGGGCGCGCAGGTACAGGTTCAGCCCACGCTCGTGCGCGCGCAACAGGGTGCCGGCGCGCTCTTTGTCAAATATCGCATGACTGTCGGCCGAGCGCATCGCGAAGTAATCGGCCTGCCGCTGCGGGTTTTCGGCGTAATGGCGCAAGCCATATTCCACCCATTTCCGCAGACCCGCCAGGTTCACCTGCCGCAGTTGCTCCGGGGCTACCCGGATCAGTTCGGGCAAGGCGTGACTTGGTAAGGTCGCGTGCCTGCCATGAATCGAGATGGTGCTGCGCCGCGCGACCTCCTTCAGAAGATCAAGGTAGTCCGGCAATAGCGCATCATAGCCCAGGGAGTCGGCCAAGGCGGGAAGGGTCTCGAAAAACGCGCCAAGAACATCCCCGTTTGGCGTGCGCTGGATGGAGCGCACCCAGGTCATGACGGTTTCAAGATGGTTGGGACCAAGCCGCGCGGCAACCGTAGGCCAGACCTCAAGAAAGGTAATGACAGGCTCCGATCCGCGCCCCAGTTTGCAGAGAAAGCGCGCAGCCTCGATGTAGGCGGCAAGGTCGGCGTCGCCAAGGCACGCCTGGGCGGCCGTCAGGCGGTCGGCGAACATCGATTGCACGGGTGCGAAGGCGCAATCGAGTCGGCGCCGCCAGTAATCGACGCCGTCTTTGGGTCGCGCCGTTGCTGCAGGTGCCGTGCCAGGATCAGCCGAAGAGGGCATCAATGGCGTGTTCCAGCGTGGTGCGGATGTCGTCGTCATCGGTCAGTGGGTCGACTAGCGCCATGCGGCAGGCATGCGTAGCGGAGACGTCGTCGGCCATGAGGGAGGCGGCGTATACCAGCAGACGTGTGGATATGCCCTCATCAAGTCCGTGGCCCTTGAGTTTTCGCGCGGTTTCCGCCAATTCGATGAGTCGCAACGCAAGTCCGGGATCGACAGCAGTTTCTCGTACCAGGATTTCGGCCTCGATGTCCGCCGGCGGGTAATCGAAACGTAGGGCCGTGAATCTCTGTTTCGTGGAGGGCTTGAGATCCTTCATTAGGGACTGGTAGCCGGGATTGTAGGAAATCACCAGATGAAAGTCGCGATGCGCGTGTATGAGCTCGCCCTTTTTATCCAGCGGAAGTTGGCGGCGATGGTCGGTGAGCGGATGGATGACCACCATGCTGTCCTGCCGCGCTTCGACAATTTCGTCCAGATAGCAAATGGCCCCATGGCGCGCGGCCTGTGTAAGCGGCCCATCCTGCCAGCGGGTACCGTCGCTATCGAGCAACCAGCGTCCGACCAGGTCCGCGGCCGTCATATCTTCGTTGCAGGCCACGGTAAGCAGGGGCTTGCCGAGCTTCCAGGCCATGTATTCCACGAAACGCGATTTGCCGCAACCAGTGGGGCCCTTGATCATGACCGGTAGCCGCCTCTCATAGGCGGCCATGAAAAGAGCGATCTCGTCGGCCTGCGGGCGATAGTATGGTTCATCGTTGACGCGGTAGTCTTTGAGCGCATCGCCATGATTCATGCGTGGATCCCCTTAGCTATTGAACTTGGGAGGTGCCCTGAGAAAGCGCGGGCCGGAAGCGCGCAAACCGTGCTTACCGGCCCGACGTCGTCTCGCGATCGGCTCGCGAAAGCGGTGGTGTATTAACGATGGGAACCGATTTTATCGCGCCAGCCGGGATAGAGCTTGTCGGCGTCATGCGGGAAGGACTCGAAGGCGCGGGCGAATTCCTTATGTTCCTTGGCCCACTCGATCGGGTCGGCCTTGGCCTTCCAGCATTCGTAAGCCTGGCGCAGAGAAAGGGCGCCGGCCGCCGGGCTATCAACGTGCCCATAGGAGCCGCCGCCTGCGGTGTTGATGACGTTGGCGTGCCCGAGGTTCTCGAAGAAGCCGGGCAGACGTAGCGCGTTCATGCCGCCGGAGATGATCGGGGTGGTGGGCTTCATGCCGTACCACTTCTGATAATAGACCGGCCCTTGGCACTCATCGCGCTCGATCATGTAGGCGATGTTGCGATCATCATTTTCCCCCTCCATCTTGCCGTAACCCATGGTGCCTACGTGGATGCCCGAGGCCCCCTGCAGACGGGAGAGTTTGGCCAGCACGAGTGCTGTATATCCGCGGTGGGCCGACGGCGAGGTTATCATGCCGTGGCCGGCACGATGGTAGTGCAGATACTGCGACGGGTACTGGCGCCGCGCGGTAGTGACCATGCCTGGGCCACCCACGAAGCCGTCGACGAGAAACGCGACCTTATCGGCGTCCGGGCCGAAGGTCTCCAGGACGAAGTCGGCGCGCGCACACATCTCGTAATGATCGTCGGCGGTGATGTTCGCGGAGAACAGCTTGGCTTGGCCGGTCTTGTCCATGGCGCGCCTCATGGCATCGGCCACGAGCGGTATGGTTTTCTTCATGGGCGCGAATACTTGGTTGCCCTGCGGCTCGTCATTCTTGATGAAATCCCCGCCCAGCCAGAACTGGTGCGCGGCCTCGGCAAAGGGTTCGGGGCGCAGGCCCAGCTTGGGCTTGATGATGGTGCCGGCGATGTAGCCGCCGTCTTTTATCGGCCGGCCGAGGATCCGCCAGAGATCTGATATGTCCTTGCTTGGACCGTCAAAAAGCTGGATGGCTCGTGGCGGGAAATAGATGTCGATCATCTTCGCGTGCGCAATGTCGCCCATGCCCTGGTTGTTGCCGATAGCTAAAGTCAGGAAGGACACGATCATCATGCGGCCATCCATGACGTTGCGATCGAAAAGATCCAGCGGATAGGCGATACGCATGTCCCCAGCCGGCTCGTCGATGTAATAGACCAGCGCATCGACACCCTTGGTGAAGTCGTCTGTAGTCGACACCTCTACATTGGTGCCGGTCGATGATTCGGCGGCAAAGTGCGCGGCCGAGGCGAGATAGCCGTAGCCGGTCTTGGGCTTCATCTTGTAGGCGACGAGAATATGCTTGCCACCGGCTATGAGGTCTTCTTCGCGCAGGGAAAGGTCGGTGTAGCGAGACGACTGGTCCACAAGGTGCTCCTTGGCTGAAAGGTGAGGATGACGGACTATACCCTCAAGATATAATCAGTAAAAACGATTATCTACTATAGATATAATAGGTATTACCTATTATTATACGGCCCGCCGATGCCGCACTTGGGGCCGCCATGGAGCGCAAGCGATGAGGAACCTGACGTTACGCCAGCTGGAGATCCTGCGGATGTTGGCCGCCACCGGCTCTTACACCCGCGCGGCGGTCAAGCTCAATCTCACGCAGTCGGCGGTCTATTTGCAGGTGCGCAAGCTCGAGCAGGAAATCGGTCTGCCGGTCACAGAGCAGGTCGGGAAAAAGGTCTTTCTCACGGATGCCGGCGAAGAGGTGCTTCGGTCCGGGCAGCGTATAGCCGAGGAGCTCGAAGGCCTGGGGCGTTCCCTGGAACACTTGCGGGGGGTGGACGAGGGACAATTGCGCATCGCGCTTACCTCGGCGGTCAACGCCTTCGCGGTGGAATTGCTGGCCCGTTTCCTGGCCCGGCATCCGCAGGTAAACATCCGCCTCAATATTGCCAATCGCAAGGAGGTGCTGGCAAGTCTTGAACGCAACGATGTGGACATGGCCATTATGGGGGAGCCGCCGCAGTCCCTGGATCTGATTGCGCTGCCTTTTCACCGTAATGATCTTATAGTCATTGCTCCCGCCAATCACCCTTTGACCGGGCGGCGTGAAATTTTACAAAGCGATCTTGTTCGCGAAAACTTTGTGTTGCGTGAACCGGGATCCGGAACACGCGAGACGGTGCTGCGCTACTTTTTGGAAAAGGGCCTTACCGTGAGAGAGGGTGTGGTCATGAACAGCAACGAGGCCATAAAACAGGCCGTCAAGGTGGGCATGGGCGTCGCGGTTGTCGCGCGCTATAGCGTTTTGGTGAAAATGGAATCCGGCTATCTGCAGGAACTTTCAGTCGAAGGGTTTCCCCTGAAACGCGCCTGGCACCTGGTGCATCGCAAGGGTAAGAGGTTGGCGCCGGCGCCTCTTGGATTTAAGGAGTTTTTGATTCAACATCAGTATGTAAAAACGCCGGAGGAGCAGTTGCAGACTCTGCCCTGAACGAAGGGCGCAAGTTCGGTACAAAGCACGCTGACAGCCGGATTTTCTCTCTTCAATGTGATCGCAAAGCTTGAAAGCCGCGCTGCGCTACCGCGCGGACACAGCGGTCGTGTCGCGCGTCAAAACTGAGTATTGGCGCAATCTCGCACGCGAGCCATAGCCTAGCCGCCACACCTTGGCATCTTTGCAAGATCGCGGGGCGCCCAAGGGGGATCCGACCGCTGCCGGATCCCCCTTTTTCGAGACCTTTAAGCTAGTGAGCGCGGATGTCGCCGCAGGCCACGTATTTGCGCAAATCGCTCGGGCTTTCGTGAACATTGATCGCCATGGGCGTTGCAAGCAGTTGTTTGAGGCTTGCATGGACCATCGTGACGGACGTTCCATGTTTCACCGGCTTTAACATATACGCGGGCTTCGGATTGACGTTGGGACAGGTTCCCGCATGGATGTGGTCGGGCTGCGCGATACCGTTAGGAGTGCCGCGCAGATGAACGACGACGTTGGTGCGCGCGCCGTGCGGATAGAGCATGGCATAACCGCTTTCCCCGGAACCGTTTTCGGCCATCAGGGGAACCCTTAAGGGCTTGGCGAATACCGGACTCATCGCGAGACCAACGACAACGAACGAGACAATGGTTTTTTTCATGATATATGCGCGGGAAACCCCGGTCCCAAGACCGGGGAGGGATAGCGCCTACTCCCGCATTCTCCTGTGGCGATGCTATCGAAATCGTCGCGTGGTAAAGACGACCCTCGGGGTTCTTTTAAGTTTCGCGATCGATGCGTACACAAGACCCGAAAGCGGCTCAAGGGCTCTTGCAGGATGGTCTCGCTTTTGACGCGGGGACGATCGTCTGCGGATCCCTTGCCGACATAAGCCAAAACGCAAGTTATGCTAGCATGGCGATAATCGGGCAGTCTAGAGTGAGTCTAATCTGATACCACGTGAGTCGCAGGAGGGGCGGGGCGCGCATGACGGTCCCTTGCCGCCTGTCGAAAAGGGTCTAGGTCGTGGGAACGCAAGGCCGGTATCCTCGAGGAAGGGGGCGAGCGGCCGGCCCAGGCGGTCGGGGGCTTGTTCGGGGCCTTATGATCTCATGGACTTATTTGGCGGACGGGGCGCACCAGGATCTCCTCGACGAGGACGCGGGGCGGCTGCGCGAAGCTATAGACGAGGGCCTGGGCGATATCCTCGGCATGCAGGGCATCCAGGGACTCGCGCCGCGCCGTCATCTGTTCTGTGGGTACGTTATAACCCCAGTGCGTCCAGACCGCGCCCGGCTCGATGAGCGCTACGCGGATGCCCTCGGGTCCCAATTCCTTGCGCAAGGCGTCGTGGAAACCGACGACCGCAAATTTGGTGGCGTTGTAGACCGACCATCCCGGTAGGCCGTAGCGGCCGCCCACGCTCGAGACCGTAGAGATCATGGCCCCGGGCCGGTTGCGCAAAAGCGGGATGGCGGCGTGTGTACAGTTCAGTACTCCATAGAGGTTCGCGTCTATGGTCTGCCGCCATTCATCCGGTTGGCTGTCGGCGAATGAGGCATAAAAGCCTACGCCGGCATTATTGAATAAAAGATCGAGGCCGTGAAAACGTCTTTGCACCTCGGCAAAGAGTGCCGCCACCTGCCGGGGATCACCGACATCGGCGGTTACCGGGTAGACGCGCTCCTTGAGCTCGTCTGCGAGCTTTGCAAGCTGGTCGGCGCGGCGCGCGCATACCACCACCTCGAGGCCTTCCTGGTGCAAAAGGCGGGCCGCGGCTTCCCCTATGCCGCTCGAGGCCCCGGTCACTACCGCGATCTTGCCGCGAATGTCCTGCATCTGCATATCATGCTCCTTGAACTTTCTGCGCACCTTGACCGATGGTTTGTTCCTCAATGGCGTAGGCTCGAGGATACCGAGGATCGCAAGGCCCAGGATCAGCCGATCGGGATCAGCGCATAACCCTTTTCCTGGTAGCCAATGACCGAGATGAAGCCGTTTTCGACCGGCGTCACGGAGGCGATCAGGTCGCGTGGGTTCACATCCATGCCGTGCATGGCGACCCCACAGGCCTGGAAGCGGATCCCTGTCCGGGCAAGCCCCGCGATCTCTTTTTGTATATTGGCCACAGCGCGCTCATCAGTATAAGGAATGCCACGCCGGTTGCGTGTCAGAAACGCCACATCCGGTCCGATGAAGACAACGATGATGTGTGGCGTTACCTTTTGTGCGCGCAGTTGCCGTTCGGTCAGACCGATGATCCGGACCAGATGTTCGACCGCGACCGGCTGCCGGACGTTCACCAGGAATATGGTCTTCGCGACGTGCAATCCGGCGAGCGCCGCGCGGTCGTTCAGTGTTTCGGCGCGCGCCGCTAAAGGCAGTAGCGCCGTGGCCGCAATCACGACCGCCCTTATGATTCCTCGTAAATCTTTCATCGGGGTTTACCTCCAAGGTTCGCCCTTTAGGGCGGGGCAGTTGGCGCTATCCTCCTTCAGGGTGATATGGTGGCGCGTAAGGCAGGAGGGGTCATTTGGGGTCAGCGCGCGGCCCCGCAGGGAAGCCTAGCGATCCTATCAAGGCGACGCAAGGCCGATAGCGATGTTCCAGGGCTTTTGGTCATGAGGGCGTCCGCTTAACCTATGAGGGCACAGGGAGGGGGGCGCCGGAACTTTCGGGGAGGGATGGCGCTACGCCGATTCTTGCTTATAGAATCGCGACTTAAGGGTCAGGGAAGTGCCTGGTATGTCGCCTTAAAGAAGGGGGGTTTGCTCAGTGAGTGTTGTAAAAAAGGCGGTTTTCCCGGTCGCCGGCCTGGGGACGCGGTTTCTGCCGGCTACCAAGGCGAGCCCGAAAGAGATGTTGCCGGTGGTCGACAAGCCGCTCATTCAGTATGCGGCCGAGGAGGCCATCGACGCCGGCATCACCGAACTTATTTTCGTGACCGGCCGCAGCAAGCGCGCCATCGAGGATCATTTTGACAAGGCCTATGAACTCGAGGCCGAGCTCGAGGTGCGCGGCAAGGATAAGATCCTGCGGTCCTTGCGCGGCATATTGCCCAAAGAAGTGACGTGTATCTACATTCGTCAGGCGGAGGCCTTGGGGCTCGGGCACGCGGTACTGTGCGCACGCCAAGTCGTGGGGAACGCACCGTTTGCGGTCATCCTGGCCGACGACCTTATAGATGCGAAGCCCTCGGCGCTGCGCCAGATGGTGGATCTTTACGCGCATTATCACAACGCCATCATCGGTGTGCAGGACGTGCCGCGTGAGGACACGGGCGCCTACGGCATTGTGCAGGTGCGCCCGTGGGACGACCGTCTGCACCGGGTGGAGGCGATTGTCGAAAAGCCGGTTCCGGCCGAGGCCCCGTCGACCCTGGGGGTCGTGGGGCGCTACATCCTGACGCCGCTCATCTTCGACCTCCTGGAAAGCCTGGGCGCCGGATCGGGGGGCGAGATCCAGCTGACCGATGGCATCGCCAAGCTCCTCGAAAAGGAGCAGGTCTTAGCCTACGCGTTCGAGGGCAAGCGCTACGACTGCGGGAGTAAGCTTGGTTATCTCCAGGCGACAGTCGAGTACGCGCTGCGCCACCCGCAGCTAAAGAACGAGTTTCACGCCTACCTGAAGGCCCTCAATCTGTAGGCCGGGCGGGCCAGATAGTTTTCGGTGTGGCCGTCGTGCCCGGCTGGCTGCTATGGGATTTATAAGCGAAAGCTGTTAAGATCGCGCGTCTTTACTTGGGACCGTTTGAGCGGAGCATAGCGATGGCAGACAAGCTTTTGATGATCATGGTGAACACCGATCCCCATAACCCCTCCGAGCTCGGCGCGCCGTTTTTTCAGGCGACGGTGGCGGCGGCGATGGAGTACGAGGTGACGGTAGTGCTGACGGCCCGTGCCGGCGAGCTGGCCGTTAAGGGCGTCGCGGAAAAGCTCTTCGTGCAGGAAGGCAGCAGCAAGTCGGTCTATGATTTCATAAAAGACGCCCATGAGGCGGGTGTCCATTTCAAGGTGTGCACGCCGACCCTTGATCTGTGGGGCAAGAACCTCATTCCCGAGATCGAAGAGACGGTGGGCGGCGCCTATGTCATCACTCAGGCCATGGATGATGACACCGTCACCTTTACGTATTGATCCGTAATGGGGGAGGGTGATCGCGCGTCCGAGGCGCGCCAGGCTTGGCGGGTGCTGGAAACGGCTGAACGGATCCACGCCGAGGCCGACGTGGATCGGGCCTTGGACCACATGGCGCTCGCGATCCGCGACGCCGTGGGTGGGGCCAATCCCATTATGATGGTCGTCATGAACGGTGCCCTGGTGTTTGCAGGGCACCTCTTGCCGCGACTCAAGTTTCCCCTGGAGGTGGATTATATCCACGCCACGCGCTATCGCGGCGCGCTGACTGGCGGCGAGATGACATGGGCGGCAGGCCCAAGTCTTGCCGTAGCCGGGCGCACCATCGTGCTATTAGACGACATCCTGGATGAGGGGGTGACTCTGGTGGCGCTGGCCGATGCGCTGCGAACGCGGGGGGCGGCGGCGGTTCTAAAGGCGGTGTTGGTCACAAAACGACGGACGCGAGCGGCGGGTCTGGAGGCGGATTTTTCCGGTCTCGATGTCCCGGATCGCTATGTCTTTGGCTGTGGCATGGATTACAACGGCTTTCTGCGCAATACCAAGGAGATCTACGCGCTGCCATGAAGACGCTTGCGATCATCGGAGGCAGCGGGCTCACCCATTTACGCAATCTTACGGTCCGCGAGCGCCGTGTGACGCGCACTCCCTATGGTGAGCCGTCGGCGCCCACGGTCCATGGGCTTGTGAGTGGGCATGAAGTGATTTTTCTACCGCGTCACGGCCACGGACACACCATACCGCCTCATAGCGTGAATTATCAGGCCAATATGTGGGCCTTGAAAGAGTGCGGCGTGACCCATGTGATCGCGGTGAATGCCGTGGGTGCGATCAATAAGGCCCTTGCGCCTGGAACCCTCGTGCTTCCGGATCAGATCATCGATTACACCTATGCGCGGGCGCACACCTTTTTCGGGAACCATCCAGAGCCCGTCACGCATATCGATTTCACCTACCCCTACTGCGAGGCGCTGCGTGAGGTGTTGCGGGACAGCGCGTCGCGTGCCGGACTTACGCTGGCCTTCAAGGGGACTTATGCGGCGACTCAGGGTCCGCGCTTTGAAACCGCAGCCGAGATCCTGAAGCTTGAGCGTGATGGGGCCGACATCGTCGGTATGACCGGTATGCCGGAGGCGGCGCTTGCCCGCGAGCTCGGTCTTTGCTATGCCTCGCTGTCGGTGGTGGCCAATTATGCCGCCGGGAAGGTCGAGGGTGAGATCGACCTGCGCACCATAGAACGTTATCTCGAAAGCGGCATGGCCCGGGTGCGCACGCTCCTTGAGCATGCGATCCCGCGACTCCATGGCGCCTGAGGCCGCGCAATCCTCATAACTTCGGTTAGTGGGGTGTGTTCACGGATCCTGTATAGGGCACGACCCGCACCAGGACCCCGAACTTGGGGTGGTCGAAGTAGTTGGTCGCGCGTAGCGCTACCGGCCGCGATTCGACGAGCTGGTAGACTGTGGGTGAGGATGATTGTGTCGCCCCAGGCGGTGTGTAATGCAGGTCCAGCGCGACGTGCATGAGCCGCCATTGAAAGACGCGTATCACGCCCTTGAGCCGTCCATACCGGCGGCTTGTGATACGCACGGGCTTGGTCTTATGCAAGGCGATGGCATCTTGCACCCAGCTGCGTGCGGCAAGGATCGTGTAATGCGGGTGGCGCGCTAGTATCGACTGCGCGATGGCAAGTTGCGAACCCTCGGGCAGGCCGTGGCTGGGGGCGAGCGCCTTCTTGAAGCCCGCTATGTGTGTGATCTTCTCCTGGTTCCAGTGTTCGTTCCCATCCAGTTTTGGTAGGTGGTTTGCGAATACCAGGACATCGACTTCGTAGAGGCGCGAGGGCGCGGCCCAAGCCTGCGCGGCAAGGCCCAGGGCGGCGGCGGCGATAAGGGCAATACGACGCACGAAAATTCTCCTTTGATACAATGCTGCTAGTATGGGGCCGAACGGATGGAGGGTAAAGTCATGGCGGTCAAGGCTATCCGGCGAATGGGCGATCCCTTGCTGTGGGCACGAGCACAGGAGGTGGCCGATGTCTGTGCGTCCGCGCTTGAGGATCTTGTCGCTGACATGAAAGATACGATGGCCGCCCTTCATGGTGCCGGGCTTGCAGCCCCGCAGATCGGTGTGCCGCTACGCGTTGTGATATTTGGTGTCAGCGCCAACCCGCGTTACCCGGAGGCCTCGCCGGTCCCGGAGACCGTCCTTGTCAACCCGGTCATCCAACCGCTGGGCGATGAACAGGAGGAGGCCTGGGAGGGATGCCTGAGCGTCCCCGGCATGCGCGGGCTCGTTCCTCGTTATCGACGCGTACGCTATCGAGGCTTTGGCATCGATGGCGCGACGGTCGACCGCGAGGCTGAAGGCTTTCATGCGCGGGTCGTGCAGCACGAGTGCGACCATCTGGACGGCATTCTCTATCCCGCGCGTATCCGCGATCTCAAATTCTTCGGCTATGAAAGCGTATTATTTCCGGAAGGCTTTGGCGACCAGGACGCCTGATGGGCGAAACCTGCCGCAGGCGAGAATCGAGACGTAAGGACCGCGATGTCATTTTGCCTGCAAGCGAAGGAGGATGGCTTGGGCGCGGCGCATAGATTTCGTTGGCGATTGGTTAGTGGGGATTGAGCGGTCGTGGGTTGTTTGGGGCAATTCTGATTTAGTCCTTACACGCAAGCCGTTATGGTAATAAGGCGCAAGCATGAAAGGGATAAACCGTATGCGCCAGCCCACCATGCAAGGCGCCTATAAAGATCCATAAGCCCGCCCGTCGCGAGCGGTTCGTGGCCGATAAAAAGGGATAGTGCCCTGACAGGGCCTTTGCACGGTGATCGCGCCCTACTCTTCCAAAAGCGAGAACGGCAGGCTTGCGGTGGGCCGGGAGCGCGTACTCCGGATCCAGGTTCTTTCGCAGTGGTTCAGTCTTTCCGACATCTGGAATCCAGGCGTCAAGGAGTGCTACGGGTCGGGCGCAGGTGACGTCTTAGCGGGCGTGCTGGGTGGGACAGGAATGACGCCTGCAACCAGCAAACAAAGAAAGCTTGACATCCAGATCTCAAATCCGCTTCCCAAGACCCGTGATGGGAGTGCCACCCCCTCGTTAAACCACCATTCCTTCGTGCCAAGCGAGGTAGCCCCAAAGATGCGCGCGGGATGCGGGATGGTCTGCGGCCATCGCGTGACCCATCGTTAACTGTTAGGCGTCGCCCAAAATAGAACCATGGCGTAATGCCAGATATCCTAAGTAGCTCGGGTTTCCCCGGGTTGTGCCGACAGGCAATTCCTGCCATAATGGCGACTATGATACCCATTTTAGAGACGCCACTGGGGTGCTTGCACCAAGCAGACTGCCTGAGCGTCCTTGCCACGCTCGAGTCGGAGTCTATCGATTTAGCATTCGCCGACCCCCCGTTCAATCTCGGAAAGCAGTATAGTTCCCGCATCGACGACGCAAAAGCCAGCCACGAGTATCTTGAGTGGTGCCGGGGTTGGCTGGATGCGATGGTTCGCGTATTGAAGCCTGGCGGGTCGCTGTTTCTTTGGAACTTGCCAAAATGGAGTCTCCCTTTGGGTGCGTTTTTGGGGGAGCGGCTCACCTTCCGTCATTGGATCGCGGTCGACATTAAATACTCGCTCCCAATTGGGGGACGCCTGTATCCATCGCATTACGCTCTCCTTTATTTTGTAAAAGGGAAGAGGCCGGCGATTTTCCATCCTGATCGCATCCCCGTTCCATGTTGTCGTCACTGTGGCGGGGAGCTGAGGGATTATGGCGGTTACAAGGATAAGATGAATCCGAAGGGAGTAAATCTCGCGGATGTGTGGACCGATATTCCGCCTGTAAGGCACGCCAAATACAAGAAACGCGACGCGAACGGTTTGTCGCTCAAGCTTATGGACCGTATTGTTGCGATGGCCAGTGATCCTGGGTCTCTTATATTCGATCCCTTCGGGGGGTCCGGAACGACCTATGTGGCGGCGGAGTTGACCGGACGTCGATGGATCGGAAGCGAACTAGACTGTTCGTCTATAATAGAGCGGTTTGATGCGCTAGAGGCGGATAGCGCTCATCTATTGGAAATACAGCGAGATAAGAACACGTTGTTCAGGCGCTCCGATCTGGAGAGGCGGCGCAAGGTCGGCAAGCCCTTATCGGGAAACTACCGACTTGCCGAAATCGTTGGCGCTGAGTGTGTCTGCGATTCATCATCGCGAGAGCAGGGAGATCTTTTCGACGTCTCCTAACTGTCTCCGTTATGAGAACGTCCGTCGTTGCCGACGGGCAAATATGGAAAGTCCGGGTTATCGGTAAGGTGGTCGTGCTCTACTACGCTAATAGCGAGAAGGCCGCACTCTACTTCAGTTCCTAGGCTCTTCCACATGGAAAGATATCCGGACAGCTCGTTTATGTTGCCAATGCGATCCGTTAAATGCTCATAGAGGTTTCGGCTTGGGACTATGAGCACTCCTGCCTGTATCTTTCCCATGGCCAAGGCGATCGCTAGCTTGTTCATGCTCCTGTGGGAGGAGGATATATTACCCGTCTCCCATTCGATGGCTACATGGACGCCAGGGGATACCGTCGTCACGAAATCGAAGCCACCAAAGTTGGACGCGATCGGTTCGCTGTGAGGCGTCATACCCGGATACAAGTGCACCTCGGAAGGCGGACGGTCATTGCCAAGGTCTAGGTCGACCTCGGATTCCCAATGCTCGTCGTTTACCATCTTGTCTATAAATCGCCGCTTGAGATATCCGACGCCGTTACGGCTCCATTGCTTGTTGGACTGCTGAGTCTTGCGGCGCAGTGTGAGTGTTCCCGCGCCTTCGGGGAAATCGATCCGGCTGATCGAACGGACATAGCTTTTGTGG